>CAXBDR010000474.1:0-1531 GCA_963974265.1 uncultured Rhodoferax sp. | reverse complement strand
CTCGATGCTGTTGTCGTCCAATGCCAGCCGGTCGAACGGCGCCAGCACCCGCACGGCACAGACCGGTGCGCTGATGCGGTCCGGCCCGATGCCCAGCAGGCGGTTGCCGGACAGGCGCAGCTGGCCCACGCCGGCGCACCGTATCGCATCGATGCCGGGGCTGGCCAGCGCGGCACGCGCGACATGGGCGATGAGGTTGTCCACCACGTCTGCGCGCTCGACGCGGATCAGCTGCACGGCCGCAAAAGCGGCGTCGTCGTTGTTCAGCGCCTGTCCCAGGTACCGGAACTGGTTGCCGGCCAGTCGCAACACGCCGAAGGCGCCGTCATCGCCCATGACCAGCGCGCCCAGGCCCATGCCGTCCACCGTATTGCCGCAGATGATGGCTTCGTCGACACGCTGGGTGACGAAGATGCCATGGCCGCGCAATTGGTGCAGGCGGTTGTCGTTCAGGCGTACCTGGTCCAGTGCCACCGGGTCGAGGCCTTCCTCGAGCACGATGCCGTGGCCGCTGCGTTCGCCGAAGCCGCTGATCGTGTTGCGTTCCACCGCCAGGCCGTCGACACCACCGTGGATGCCGTCGGCGGCGGTGTAGATGATGTTGTCGGCCACGACGAAGCTCGAACCGGGCATCACGGCGCCGGTGGCGACCACCGCGGCCTGGGAGCCGGTCAGCAGGAAGTTGCCGTCGACGCGCGTCTGGCCGTAATGCAGCGTGACGCCGTCCAGACTGAGGCCGCGCTGGCTGCAGAAGAACAGGTTGCGCGCCAGCCGCAACTCGCCCACCAGCAGGTGCCTGTCATCGCCGCCGCCCACCGACGCCACGCCGCGCTCGGCCACGATGGCGCAGTCGCTGATCTGTACGCCGAGCATGTTGCCGGACAGTCCGATGCCCACGCTGGTGCCGTCTCCGACCGCCAGGCCGAGCACGTTGACGTGATCGGCCCGCAGGTCGATGACGCCGCGCGCGCTGATCACGCTGCCGACGCCGCCTGCGGTGGAGCCGATGGTGCTCAGGTTCTCCAGCGCCACTCCCGTGCTGTTGCGGATGTCGATGATGCTGCCGGTTTCCTCGCCCAGCAGGATGCTCGCCCAGCCCTGGCCGCGCAGGCGCAGGGAACGGGCCCCGTCGATCAGCAGCGGCGCCCGCAGGTTGTAGCTGCCGATGCCCAGGCAGATCGTGCCGCCGCTGTCCTTGATGCTGTCGATCGCCTGCTGGATCGTCGCCGTGCCGTTGTTGTGGTTCTCCGCGTCGACGCAGACCGTGCAGTCGCATCCCTCGCCGTCGGCGATCGGTGGCCACAAACTGCGGCAATCGGTTTCCAGGTCGGGAAAATTGACGATCGCCAGCCGCGCATAGTGGTGGTGGATGCCCAGCGGCGGCGCCTCGGCCAGCGGCTCGATAACCCTGATGCAGTCCAGGGCGAGGAGCTTCGACTCCATCGTCGTTTCCAGCAGGGACATCTGGCCGACCTCGATCTTCGACAGATCGAGGATGCCGTTGACCAGCTTGAGAAGATGTTCGCCGCTA
>CAXBDR010000473.1:0-1532 GCA_963974265.1 uncultured Rhodoferax sp. | reverse complement strand
CCGCATGCTGTACCCGCAACCCGCCGGCATCCGACAGGCCGTAATAGCTGCGCCGGCCGATCCGGGATGCGACGAACCAGTCGTCGGCACCCAGGCGGAAGGCGCTGGTGCGCACCAGGCGCGCTGACACGCCGAACAGCCCGAGCAGTTCGATCAGGCTGCCCAGCCATATCGACTGCCCGCGCGGCGCAAAGGCGTCGCCGAATACGGTGATCAGCAGCGAGTTGGCGCGCAGATCCAGCCCGCGGCGCAGCCGCGCCAGCGCGGGCGCCACGGTTGCGGTCGGGGCGGTGCGGGCCATGCAAGCTCCAAAGTGATACAGACAATTCGATTGTAGGAGTCCATCTGTATCACTAAGATGCACGTTTTTCCTGCCCGGATTGACGCCTGTCAAGTCCGCAGACCGGAGACAGCCGCATGTACGCACAACTCGTCGAAACCGGCGCCACCGCGGTTCGCAGCCTCGAGGACATGGACCCGCAGGAGCGGGCCTTCCAGGAGCGCATCGACGCCGGCATCAAGATCGAACCCAAGGACTGGATGCCGCCGGCCTACCGCAAGACGCTGGTGCGCCAGATCTCGCAGCATGCCCATTCCGAATATGTCGGCATGTTGCCCGAAGGCAACTGGATCGGCCGCGCGCCGTCGCTCAAGCGCAAGGCCATCCTGATGGCCAAGGTGCAGGACGAAGCCGGCCATGCCTTGTATCTGTACAGCGCCGTCGAGACGCTGGGTGTGGCCCGCGACGACACCTACCGCGACCTGCTCTCGGGCAAGGCCAAGTATTCGAGCATCTTCAACTACCCGACGCTGACCTGGGCCGACATCGGCGCCATCGGCTGGCTGGTTGATGGTTCCGCCATCGTCAACCAGATTCCCATCTGCCGCTGTTCCTTCGGGCCGTATGCCCGTGCCATGGTGCGGGTGTGCAAGGAGGAGTCGTTCCACCAGCGCCAGGGCTTCGAGATCATGGAGGTGCTGGCGCGGGGCACGCCGGAGCAAAAGCAGATGGCGCAGGACGCGTTGAACCGCTGGTGGTGGCCGTCCATCGCCATGCACGGCCCGGCCGACGCGCAATCGGTCAACAGCGCCCAGTCCATGGCCTGGAAGATCAAGCTGCTGAGCAACGACGCGCTGCGCCAGAAGTTCATCGACCAGACGGTGCCGCAGATCGAATTCCTCGGCCTGGAGTTGCCGGACCCCGAACTCAAGTGGAACGAGGAACGTGGCCACTATGACTACGGGGCCATCGACTGGGACGACTTCTTTCGCGTCGTCAAGGGTTTCGGACCCTGCAACCGCCAGCGCCTGGAGGCTCGCAACAAGGCCTGGGACGAAGGCGCCTGGTTCCGCGAGGCCTTGAGTGCGCATGCGGACAAGCAGGCGGGGCGGGGCGAGCGCAAGGTGGCTTGACGGATGCCTTCATGTGCCTCTTCTGTGGTGCACGGGCTGCGAAGGCCCGCGGGGCCCCTGCGTGGCGCTTCGGTGCGGCGGTCGGGCGCTGAACGCGCCTGCGACTTCCCTGCGGTGCT
>CAXBDR010000472.1:0-1535 GCA_963974265.1 uncultured Rhodoferax sp. | reverse complement strand
ACCCGGCCCGCAGACAGGTGTTCCCCGAGGAACACCACGCCGACGATGAACGCGCCGACGGCACCGATACCCGTCCAGACCGTATAAGCCGTGCCCAGCGGCAACTCGCGCATGGCCATGGACAGCAGAGCGAAGCTGGCGATCATCGCGACCAGCGTGATGACGACCGGAACCGGACGGGTGAATCCGTCCGACAACTTCATCGTGTACGCCCAGACGACTTCGAGCGCGCCGGCGACCAGCAGATAGATCCAGGCCATGCAGCCCCTCCTTCCAGTTGCCGGGTCGTCCCGGTCGTCAATGCCCGATGTGGGGGAGGACGTGGCCTCGCAGCGGCGCATTGTAGGCAAGGCTGCGTGACCGGAGCCACGCCGATGCAAGCCGGCAAGGTAGAGTGCGTGCATGCACAACCCCTACCTCTACCTCGGGATCGCCATCGTGGCCGAGGTCATCGCCACGAGCCTGCTCAAGAGTTCTGCCGGTTTCACGCGCCTGTGGCCCAGCATCGCCACCGTGGCCGGATACGCGATCTCCTTCTATTTCCTGGCGCTCTCGCTCAACAGCATCGCCACCGGCATCGCCTACGCCATCTGGGCCGGTGTCGGCATCGTGCTGATCTCGCTGGTCGGATGGCTGGTGTTCGATCAGGTGCTCGACGCGCCGGCGCTGGTCGGCATGGGGCTGATCGTCGCAGGTGTCGCCGTGATCAACCTGTTTTCGAAGACGGCGGTGCATTGAGGCAGAGCCCGGCCCTGCAGGGGGTGGGGCGCCCATCGGCCGGGTGCGGGCGCTGGGCGCACACGGCATCGCGTCGGATCGGGTGCGCCATCCGCGTGCACAATCGCCCGCATGACAAATCCCCCCACTTTCCGCATCGGCTCCGGCGCCGGGTATTCCGGTGACCGCATCGACCCGGCGCAGGACCTGGCCGAGCGCGGGCAACTCGATGCGCTGGTGTTCGAATGCCTGGCCGAACGCACCATCGCGCTGGCGCAGCTGCGTCGCAGCGCGGACCCGCAGCTGGGTTACGACCCGCTGCTGCGCGAGCGCATGGCGGCGGTGCTGCCGGCCTGCCACGCGCGGGGAACGACCGTCGTCAGCAACATGGGCGCGGCCAACCCGCTGGCGGGCGGGCATGCGGTGCTGGCGATGGCGCGTGAGCTGGGTTTGCAGGGTCACTTGAAGGTGGGTGTGGTCGAGGGCGACGACGTGCTGGACTGGATGCTGGCCAACAACGCTCCGCTGCTCGAATTGCCCGGCCAGACGGTGCGCGATCTCGGCGCACGGCTGATCTCGGCCAACGCCTACCTGGGCGCGGACGCGTTGCTGCCCGCGCTGCAGGCGGGCGCCGGCGTCGTGATCGCCGGCCGCGTGGCGGACCCGGCACTGTTCCTGGCGCCGCTGATGCATCACTTCGGCTGGGACGGCGCCGACTGGGAAACCATGGGCCGGGGCACGCTGGTCGGCCATCTGCTGGAATGTTCGGCCCAGGTCAGCGGCGGGGATATCGCCGATCCGGGCTTCTTCGACGTGCC
>CAXBDR010000471.1:0-1562 GCA_963974265.1 uncultured Rhodoferax sp. | reverse complement strand
CCATGCCAGCGAAAAGGCCATCATCGAGACGCTGCTCGGCGCCTACCCCGGCCATGGCATCCTGGCCGAGGAATCGGGCAACGCGCACGGCGCCCAGGACTCCGAATGCGTGTGGATCATCGATCCGCTGGACGGCACGACCAACTTCATCCACGGCTTTCCGGTGTATTGCGTCAGCATCGCGCTGGCCGTCAAGGGCAAGATCGAACACGCGGTCATCTACGACCCGTCGCGCAACGACCTGTTCACGGCGACCAAGGGCCGTGGCGCGTTCCTGAACGACCGCCGGATCCGCGTGTCCAAGCGCATCCAGATGAAGGAAAGCCTGATCTCCACCGGCTTCCCGTTCCGCCCGGGCGACGACTTCCCGCGTTACCTGGCAATGATGGGCGACGTCATGCAGCGCACGGCCGGATTGCGCCGGCCAGGCGCGGCGGCACTGGACCTGGCCTATGTGGCGGCCGGCTTCACCGAGGGTTTCTTCGAGACCGGCCTGCAACCCTGGGACGTGGCAGCCGGTTCGTTGCTGGTCACCGAGGCGGGTGGCCTGATCGGCAACTTCAGCGGCGAGGCCAACTTCCTGGAGCAGAAGGAATGCCTGGCGGGCAACCCCAAGATCTATGCGCAGCTGGTGTCCATCCTGGGCAAATACAGCAAGTTCGCCAGCGCCGGCGAAAAGGCCGAGGTGCGCAGCAAGCTGCAGATGACGCGCGCCGCCGCACAGGCGGAAAAAGCAGGTGAAACCGTCCCGGCGGCACCGGCGGCATCGTCCGAACAGCCGCCGGCAGCACCTGGCAATGCCGACGCGCCGTTCTGACCACCAGCCATACCCATTCGTTCCGCCGCGACCGGACAGCCGGATGACGACTCCCCGCTCCATTGCCGAGCCACGCCGCGACACGCCGGTGCTTGGCCACTACGACGTGGTCGTGCTCGGCGGCGGACCGGCCGGCATCATGGCCGCCAGCGCCGCGGCGCGCGCCGGCGCCCGCACGCTGCTGATCGAGTCCTACGGTTTTCTCGGCGGCATGGGCACGGCCGCGGGCGTGACCAATTTCTGCGGCCTGCATGCCAACGTGTTCGGCACCATCGAACAGGTGGTGCACGGCCTGGCCGACGACCTGCTCGCACGCATGCGTGCACTCGGCGGGCTCAACGAGCCGCACAAGGTGTTCGGTGACCGCATCGCGGCCCAGGCCTACGACAACGCGGCGTTCAAGCTGGCCGCCGACGCGCTGGTGCTGGACAGCGGCGCCGAAATCCTGTTCCATGCCCTGGCCGTGGGGGTCGTGATGGACGCGGCACGCACGGTGCGGGCGCTGCTGATCGAGACCAAGTCCGGCCGCCAGGCGGTGCTGGGCACGGTTTTCATCGATTGTTCGGGCGACGGTGACCTCGCGGCCCATGCCGGCGCCGCGTTCGAGAAAGGCACGGACGGCCGGGGCATGATGTACCCATCGACGATGTTCCGCGTCAACGGCGTGGATCCCGTCCGCGCCGCTGACACGCCCAGGACCATCGCCGGGCTGATGGAACAGGCCGAGGCCGCCGGCCGGCGCTTC
>CAXBDR010000470.1:0-1566 GCA_963974265.1 uncultured Rhodoferax sp. | reverse complement strand
CAGACCCGGCTGCTGGGAGGCGAGGCTGCCGAAACCGACCATCGCGCCTGGATCTTCACCTCGGCAACCCTGGGTGACGAACCCAGCCTGCGCTGGTTCACCGAACCTTGCGGACTCGGCGATGCACGTACCTTGCGTGTCGAGAGTCCGTTCGACTACCAGCACCAGGCCGCGGTCTACGTACCGCGCCAGATGGTCAAGCCGGCAGATCCGGCGCACAGCGGCCAGGTGGCGGCGCTGGTGGCACGCCTGGCCACGGCACTGGGTGGGCGTACGCTGGTGCTGACCACCACCTTGCGGGCGCTGCGTGCGATCAGTGAGGACCTGCAGCGCCGTTTTGGCGAATCGAAGGAAATCCAGGTGCTGGTGCAAGGGCAGGGGCCCAAGCGGGAACTGATGGACCGGTTGCGCAACGCGGTGGACGACGGCGGCCCCGGTTGCATCCTGGTCGCGTCCGCCTCGTTCTGGGAGGGGATCGACGTACCGGGCGATGCGTTGCAGATGGTCGTCATCGACAAGCTGCCGTTTCCGCCGCCGAACGACCCGTTGGTCGAGGCACGCGCCGGCCGCCTGGAGGCATCGGGCCGCAGCCCGTTCAACGACTATTTCATTCCCGAGGCGGCGGTCGCACTCAAGCAGGGCGCCGGTCGTCTCGTGCGCCGCGAGAGTGATCGGGGGGTGCTCGTGTTATGCGACACCCGGCTCACAAGCATGGGTTACGGACGGCGCCTGATGGCGGCCTTGCCGCCGATGCGAGTGCTGCGCGAAGAGTCGGAACTGATGGACCTGCTCGACGGTCTCACCACAACTTCCACCACGGCTCGTCATCACGCTGAAAGCCGCGGCTGAAATAACGGCTGTCCGGATAGTTCGCCATCATCACGCGCTTGGAGTCCTCGTGCAGTTTCTCCATGCCGAGCTTCTCGTAGGACTTGACCATGATGTACAGGGCTTCCTCCAGCGCCGGCACGTCCCGGTAATCGGCGATGGCGGACTGGGCACGGTTGACCGCCGCCAGATAGGCCCCGCGCTGGTAGTAATACCGCGCGACATGCACCTCGTACTGGGCCAGCGAGTTGACGATGTAGGTCATGCGCAGGCGCGCATCGGCCGTGTACTTGGATTCGGGAAAACGGGTCGTCAGTTCCTTGAATGCTTCGAACGACTCCTTGGCCGCCTTCTGGTCGCGCTCGGAGAGGTCCTGGCGCGTCAGGAAGGACAACATGCCCAGGTCGTCGTTGAAGTTCACGACGCCCTTGAGATACAACGCGTAGTCGATCGCCGGACTGGCCGGATGCAGCTTCATGAAGCGCTCGATGGTCGACAAGGCCTGCGCCCGCTCGGCCGCGCGGTAGTGCGCGTAGGCCTTGTCGAGTTGCGCCTGTTGCGCCAATGGGGTTCCGGCGGCCCGGCCTTCGAGTTTTTCCAGCAGCAAGGTCGCCCTGTCGTAGGAGCCGGACTTCATCTCGTCCTTGGCTTCGGCGTACAGACGGTTCGGACTCCAGTCGGCCGTCTTGTCTTCGACCGGTGTCGAGCAACCCGCCAGCCAGGCCACGCCAGCAGCCA
>CAXBDR010000469.1:0-1571 GCA_963974265.1 uncultured Rhodoferax sp. | reverse complement strand
CGGGCATGGCGGGGTGGCGCTTGTCGCCGGTGACCGCCAGCAGCACCAGTTCGGAGCGGGTCTTGTTCTGGTTCGCCACCGGCATGCCGACGAACATCATGTTGACCTGGCCTCCGATCAGGTCGGTCATGGCCGGAGCCGCGCCCTTGTAGGGCACGTGCAGCAGGTTGACACCGGTCTGCGACTCGAACATGGCGCCGATCAGGTGCGCCGGCGTGCCGAGACCGGCGGAGCCGAAGCTCAGGCCTTCGGACTTGGCCTTGGCCTTGGCGATCAGTTCGGCCACGCTGGAGACGCCGACGGACTTGTGCGCCACCAGCACATTGGTCTGGGACGCCACCAGGCGAATCGGCGTGAAGTCCTTGACGCCGTCGTAGCCGGCGTTCTTCGACATCTGGGGCTGCACGGTCAGCGCCGCGTCGCCACCGAACAGGATGGTGTAGCCGTCGGCGCTGGCCTTGGCCACTTCGCGGGTGCCGATCACGCCGCCGGCACCGGCCTTGTTGTCGACGATGACCTGCTGGCCGAGCGCCGTGCCCATGCCCTTGGCCACGACGCGGGCCAGCACGTCGGTCGGGCCGCCGGCGGAGAAGGCCACGACCATGCGCACCGGCTTGGTGGGGTAGTCCTGCGCGGTGGCCAGGCTCGGGGTGGCCAGCACGGCGGCGAGTGCCAGGGCCAGGGTGGAACGTTTCGTGATCATGGTGTCTCCTCGATGGGGGTTTGCGATGGGGTCATTGTTGGCCGCCCCCTGATCCAGATCAATGCGCCGGCCATCGAATCGATAAGTCGAACTGATGTTTTCAGGACCGCCGGACGGCCTGCAACCGGCGCGCCGTCGTATCAGTTTCACTTATCGATCACAGCCGGACGCGATGGTCCTGGGCGCCGCCGGCATCAACAATCGACGCCGCATCCGCCAGCCGCTGCGGACCGCATTGCCCATCCATACACGGCCACGCGCCGACAACCAGGAGTCACCATGAAGATCGACCGTATCCACCATGTCGCCTACCGCTGCAAGGACGCCCGCGAAACCGTGTTGTGGTACCAGAAGATGCTCAAGATGGACTTCGTGCTGGCCATCGCCGAAGACCATGTGCCGTCGACCAAGGCACCCGACCCCTACATGCATGTGTTCCTCGATGCCGGCGCCGGCAACGTGCTGGCCTTTTTCGAGCTACCCACACAACCCCCGATGGGCCGCGACCCGAACACGCCCGACTGGGTGCAACACATTGCGTTCCGGGTCAAGGACCGCGCCGAGCTGCTGGAATTCCGCGACCACCTGCAGGCCGAGGGCGTGGACGTGCTCGGCGTGACCGACCATGGCGCCTTCCATTCGATCTATTTCTTCGACCCCAACGGCCACCGCGTGGAACTGGCCTGCCCGGACCCGGACGAGGCCGCCATGCTCGAGCGCATGGACGCCGTCAAATGGCAGATGCTCGACGAGTGGAGCCAGACCAAGCGCGCGCCCAAACACGCGGCCTTCCTGCACGCGCGGGAGTTCGCGCAGTGAGCCGCCGGGCCGCTCCCAAGGCGAATCCCGCAGTGCGAAGCACGGAGGG
>CAXBDR010000468.1:0-1585 GCA_963974265.1 uncultured Rhodoferax sp. | reverse complement strand
CGTCGGCGCCGTGGATATGCGCCGGCGGCTTCTCGGCGGTCTTGCACCACGGCACGGCCACGCCCTTGGTCACCGGGGCATCGCAGCCGGCGATCTCGGCCAGGTACAGGGCATTGGTGGCGGCCTGCTCGACGCTGACGTTGCCGAACGTGGTGGTGATGCCCACCAGATCGATGTCCGGATGGGCGAGCGCGAAATACAGCGCCATCGCGTCGTCCACGCCGGGGTCGGTGTCGTAGATCACCTTGGTTTGCTTGCGGGTGCTCATGCGGTTGTCGTCGGGTTCAGGTCTACGGGTTTGGTTGTTGCGAAGGTGTTCGTCGAAGGGCCCGAAGCGGGCCTTGGCTTGTCAATTGCCCAGGCCGCAGGCCTCGCGCAAGGCCGCCATGCGGTCATTGTCCGGCGCCCGCTGAGCTGCCAGCCAGCGCTCGACCGTCGCATTGTCGGGGATGGCGGTCTGCGCGCCGGCGCGCGTGCAGGCCAGCGCCGACGCCGCGCAGGCGCTCTGCAATGCCGACGCCAGCGGCGCGCCCCGGTCGAGTGCGGCCACCAGCACGCCGCAAAATGTGTCTCCGGCGCCGGTGGTATCGACCGGCTCGATGGCAAAACCCGCCTGCAGCAGGAACTGCTCCGCCTGGCGCGCGCAGCAGCCGCGCGCGCCCAGCGTGACGACCACCAGCGGCACCCGCACGCGATCGAGCGCATCGCGCACCCGGCCGCCGGCGCCGGCGATGCTGGCGAGTTCGCCCTCGTTGACGATCAGGATGTCGACCAGGGCCAGCAGTTCGTCGTCGAGTGCCTGCGCCGGCGCGGCGTTGAGCACCACGCGCACGCCGGTGGCGCGGGCCGCACGCGCGTAGGCCATGACGGTGGGCAGCGGCGTCTCGAGTTGCATCAGCAGGTGGCTGAATCCGTCCAGCGGCGGCAGGTGGTGTGGCGCCAGGCGGGCATTGGCGCCCGGTGCGACGGTGATGGCGTTCTCGGCGTCGTCCGAGACGCAGATGAAGGCGGTGCCGGTGGCCTCGTCGGCGCAACGCACGATGTGGGCCTGCACGCCGGCCCCGCGCAGCGACTGCTCCAGCGGTTGCGCATGGGCATCGCTGCCCAGTGCCAGCAGCATGTGGGTCGTGGCCGCGCCGGCGCGGGCGGCGGCCACGGCCTGGTTCGCGCCCTTGCCGCCGGGATGGGTGGACAGCGAATGGCCAAGCACGGTTTCGCCCGGCGCCGGGATGTGCCCGGCACGCACGACGAAGTCGAGATTGGCAGAACCGGCGACGAGAATCATGGTTAAATCGATCGGTTGTAGGGTGGGGGCCTGGGGTGTCGATGTCCCGCCACAGGCGTTCGCCCGATGGCCAGATCGCAACAGATTATGGGCTACAAACCGCGCAGCTTTGGCGGTTTGGACCGGAGCCGCGCCGCCAGTGACGCGGTCACCCGGTCATTCGACGAAGGATCATTGACGACCATGGGTAGTACGGTATTTGTCAAGGTGGTGGGGTTCCGGGATGTCGAACGCCATGCGCTCAACACCGTGTTCCGGGTCTCGGCCGAGCAACCCACCTGTTATGCCTTGTGGACGCCG
>CAXBDR010000467.1:0-1609 GCA_963974265.1 uncultured Rhodoferax sp. | reverse complement strand
ACAATGTCCCGGCCATGATTGACGGCTCCGCCACCAGCATCGACAACAGGCTTGCGCCTGCGCCCGCCTGCACGGCGGCCCGCACGGCCTCGTTCGATGGCAGCTCCAGCGCCACATCGAGATCGCCAAGGGTGAGGCCATGCAAGGCCAGCAGGTCTTCCAGCATCGCCCGCGTGCCGGACCCCGGCTCGCGGAGCACCCAGGGCACAGCGCGGTAATCCCTGCCCGTTCGCGGGGGCTTCCCGGACCACTCATGGCCCTTCGGCACGATAAGGGAAGTCCGGTCGCCGGGCACGGTCGTTTGCTTCAGGTCATTGCGCTGGGGCGATCCCTCGACGATGCCGAGATCGACGGACAGGTCGGCCACGGCCTCCGCGATCTGCTCCGTATTGCCGATCTGCAGGTCCAGCGTCACGCCGGGATGGGCCAGCCTGAAGGCCTGCATCAGGGGGGGCAGCCAGTAGTTCGCCACGGTCTGGCTCGCGCCAAGGCGCAGCTGGCCCCGACGCAGGCCAGCCAGATCATCCAGCGCCTGCACTGCCAGTGTCGCGCGGGCCAGCACGGCGCGGGCTTCGTCAAGGAAGGCATGCCCGGTCTGCGTCAGCACGATGCGCCGCCCGACACGGTCGAACAGTTTCACGTCATGACGCTCTTCCAGTGCAGCGATGGCGGCACTGGTCGCACTCTGTGTCAGGTTCAGCGCTTCGGCCGCGCGGGTCATGTGTTCCCGCTCGGCGACGGCGACGAAGATGCGGAGCTGTTCGAGCGTCATATATGTCTCATCCCGTGGTGAGCCGGATCAGCACGAGGCTGACAAGCGTAACGAAAAGCCACCCGCCCGCGCCAACAAGGGCCGGGCGAAAGCCCTCCGCCGCGAGCTTCCGCACATCGGTTTCAAGGCCCATGGCGGCAAGCGCAATGGCGAGCAGGAATTGCGTGGCGGTGGAGACCGGCTGCAACACCGCATGCGGAACAAGTCCCAGACTGGCGACACCGACCATGGCAATGAAGCCGAACACGAACCAGGGCAGCGGCGGCGCGGTGCGGCTTGCCTCTGCGCCCGAGGCTTTCACGCGGCGCGTGGCCAACATGCCCAGCGCGAGCACCATGGGCGCCAGCATCATCACGCGGGTCAGTTTGGCAATTGTGCCGAATTCCCCGGCTTCCGTGCCGCGCTGGTAAGCGGCAGCAACGACCTGCGCCACTTCATGGATCGACGCCCCGGCCCAGAGGCCAAAGGCGTGCGGGCCAAGGTCCATCAGGCCGCCCAGCACGGGGTAAAGCATCATCGACAATGACCCGAAAACGGTCACGCAGGCCACCGCATAGGCCACATCCTCGTCGCGCGCCCGCGTCACCGTATTGGTGGCGATCACGGCCGACGCGCCGCAGATCGACGTTCCCGCCGCGATCAGCTCTGTCAGCCGCGCGTCCACTTTCAGCATGCGCCCGAGCCAGACCGTGAAGGCGAAGGTCGAGACCAGCGTCACCACAATCACCAGCACGCCTGTGCCGCCAACAGCCACGACTTGCGACAGCGTCAGCTGCAGTCCGAGCAGCACAATACCGGCGCGCAGCACGCGCTTCAGGCTGAACCTGACGCCCGCTT
>CAXBDR010000466.1:0-1613 GCA_963974265.1 uncultured Rhodoferax sp. | reverse complement strand
GGCTGCGGCATGTTCCTACAATCGGCGCTCCGCATTCGAACTGACTCCCGGAAGCCCAGCATGACCATCAAGAGCGACAAATGGATCCGCCGCATGGCGGAAACGACCGGCATGATCGAGCCCTTCGAGCCGGGGCAGATCCGCGAGCGCGAGGGCCACCGGATCATCAGCTACGGCACCAGCAGCTACGGCTACGACATCCGCTGCGCGCCCGAGTTCAAGGTGTTCACCAACATCCACAGCACGGTGGTCGACCCGAAGAACTTCGACGAAAAGAGTTTCGTCGACTTCCACGACGATGTCTGCATCATTCCGCCGAACAGCTTTGCGCTGGCGCGCACGCTGGAGTATTTCCGCATCCCGCGCAACGTGCTGACGATCTGCCTGGGCAAGAGCACCTATGCGCGCTGCGGCATCATCGTCAACGTGACGCCGTTCGAGCCGGAGTGGGAAGGCTACGTGACGCTGGAATTCTCCAACACCACGCCGTTGCCCGCGAAGATCTACGCCGGCGAGGGCTGCGCCCAGGTGTTGTTCTTCGAGAGCGACGAAGCCTGCGAGACCAGCTACAAGGACCGTGGAGGCAAGTACCAGGGCCAGCACGGCGTGACCCTGCCGCGCGCCTGAAGCGCCCGTGGAACCGGCCGTCGCCCGCGTGCCAGGACCGGTCGTGACCTCAGTGTTCGGCGCCGGCGCCGAGCTTGACATCCTGGCGGGTCGTCAGCGCGCAGGCGATCGCCACGCGCAGGCCGCGCTGGATCTGCTCCAGTGTCATGCTCGGTTCGCCCTGTTCGGGCAGCAGCGGCAGGTGGACGAAGCCGCCCCGCACGCCTTGCATGGCGCGACGGCGCTCCAGCGTGTGCATCATGCCGTAGAACACATGGTTGCAGACATAGGTGCCGGCGGTCTGCGACACCTCGCCCGCGATGCCGGCTTCCTGCACGGCCTTGAGCATGGCCTTGATCGGCAGGCCGGTGAAATAGGCGGGCGGGCCGCCACTGACCACCGGCTTGTCCACCGGTTGCTTGCCAGCGTTGTCGGGAATGCGGGCATCGGCGATGTTGATCGCGATACGCTCGAACGAGATCGCCCGGCGTCCGCCGGCCTGTCCCAGGCACACGACCAGCGATGGATGGTGTTTCTCGATCAGGTCGGTCAATGCCTCGAGCGAGGTGTCGAACTCGGTGGGCAGTTGTGCCGCGACCAGGGTATGGCCGTCGATCACCTCGCCACCGAGCGATTGAGCGACCTGCCAACTCACGTTGGTGCTGGC
This sequence comes from uncultured Rhodoferax sp., assembly GCA_963974265.1. GTDB lineage: Bacteria > Pseudomonadota > Gammaproteobacteria > Burkholderiales > Burkholderiaceae_C > CAISIP01. Next base: position 340 of record CAXBDR010000466.1, on the reverse strand, counting down.
TCCACCGAAGGGGCTGAAGCCCGTGAGAAGGACGGTCGCGGTCGTGGCGGGACGGTTCGAGACCGGCGCGAGTCGCCCCTGTTTGGGGGCGGTGGGCACTTGTTTGCGTAGCATCGCCGTATTTTCCGCGCTTTTTGATGGTGCTGGAGGGAGATTCACATGAAGTGGGAAGGCAATCGGCAATCGGACAATGTCGAAGACCGCAGGATGTCCGGCGGCGGCGGTCCGCGGCGTGTCGTCGGGCGTGGCCTGGGCATCGGCACCATCGTGATCGCGCTGCTCGGAGGCTGGGTGCTGGGCATCGATCCCATGACCATCCTGGGCGCGCTCGATGGCGCTG
>CAXBDR010000465.1:0-1621 GCA_963974265.1 uncultured Rhodoferax sp. | reverse complement strand
CTGCCTTCGCCGAGCGATGCGATCAGCGTGAGACCGAACAGGCCGAGCCAGAAATATTCGACCGGGCCGAACTTCAGTGCCACCGTGGCCATGGGCGGCGCCAGCAGCAGCAGGAAACCGGCTCCGACCAGGCCGCCGCAGACCGAGGCCAGGCAGGCCAGCGTCAGCGCGAGGTCGCCGTGGCCCTTGCGCGCCATCGGGTAGCCGTCGAAGGTGGTGGCGATCGACGACGGCGTGCCCGGCGTGTTGAGCAGGATGGCCGCGTAGGCGCCGCCGTAGATCGCGCCGGTGTAGATGGCGCCGAGCGCGATCAGCGCGGCGGCAGGCTCCATCGTGAAGGTGAACGGCACCAGCACGGCAACCGCCATGGTGGCGGTCAGCCCCGGCAACGCGCCGATGACGGTGCCGGCGATCACGCCGCCCAGTGCCAGCAGCACGCTCATCGGCGTCAGCGCCGCCAGGAGGTAGTCAAGACTGCCCATGTGAACCCATCAGAAAGCGTTGACGACAAGCCCCGTCTTGCCCGGGAAGGGGCGGTAGGGAACCCGCGCCGCAGGGCCCCGCATGCGCCGACGATGGTGATCGTCGTCGGCACGCAGGCCCCGCGGGCGCGTCTCGGTAGCGGTGCGCTTATTTCTTGACGATGCCCATCTCCTTGGCCAGGGCCTCGTAGCGGGCTTTCACCTCGGTCATGAACGCACCCATCTGGGCGGGACCCACGTTGAGCATGGCGAAACCACCTTCTTCCATCTTGCGGATGAATTCCGGGTCGGCGTTGACCTTGGCCAGCGCGTCGGCCAGCTTGGCCTGCACGTCGGCCGGCGTGGACTTGGGAACCGCCACGCCGCGATATGCGCCGCCCACGAGGTTGTAGCCCTGCTCCTTGAAGGTCGGGCAGTCGGGCAGCTTGGGATGGCGTGCCTCCATGGCCACGGCCAGGCAGCGCACCTGGGCGCCGAGTTGCATCTGCACCGTCGTGTAGCCCCAGCTGCCGCTGACCTGCTTGCCGAGCAGGGCGGTGTTGGACGGGCCGGTGCCGCCGAACGGCACATAGGTGGTCTTGATGCCGGCCATCTTGTCGAACTGGCGCTGCGCCAGGTGGTTGGCCGAGTTCGTGCCCGAGCCCGACAAGGTGGTCGCGCCGGGTGCCTTCTTGGCGGCGTCGACGAAGTCCTTCAGGTTCTTGATCGGGCTGTCGGCTGGCACGAGCAGGGCGTCGGGCGTGTAGTGGAACCAGAACACCGTCGTGATCTCGTCGGTCTTGTAGCCCACGTCCTTCTCGAGCGGCTGCAGCACGATGTGCGGCAGGTTGGTGCCCATCACGGTGTAGCCGTCGCCGGCCATGCTGTTGAGCTGCGACCAGCCGGCCGCGCCGCCCGCACCCGCCTTGTACTGGATCGCCAGGCCCTGGCCGGTGAGCTTCTTGAACACCGGTTCCTGCAGCCGCGCGGAGATGTCGGACTCGCCGCCCGGGCCGAAAGGAATGATGTAGTTGACCGTCTTTTCGGGATAACCGGCGGCAAAGGCCAGCGGAGCGGCCAGCGCGATGGCGCCGGCGACGAGCGAGGTGCGGATACGAAAAGCCATGGTTTGTCTCCTGGTGGTGGTGGCAATGTCGCGG
>CAXBDR010000464.1:0-1652 GCA_963974265.1 uncultured Rhodoferax sp. | reverse complement strand
ATGACTGCCAAGATCGTAGCCGGACGGCTGACCGCGAACGCCGATCTCGATGCGACCGCTCTGCCCTTTCCAGGCACGTTGCAGCAATTGCTCGGCGAAAACGCGCGTTTCGTTCTGGGTGCCGACATCGAAAAGCACCTTGCCGCGTTCGACCTGTCGGCAAGCATGGCATCGGGCACGCTGGCGGCCACAGGTGAGGCGAACATTGACACAAAGTCATTGAATGGCCCCGCCGCGATCAAGCTATATTTCACGGGCCTCTCCGACATGACGGGGATGGCAGCCGACCTCTCGCTGGACGGAACGCTCGAGTTAGCCGACGACGTGCCATCCTACACGGGCGGCGCGATCCTCACCGCGCATGAGGGGGCGGACCTGTCCTTTACCCGTCTTTCGGGACCTGTGACGGTTTCGCTAAAGACACAACAGATCCCGTTCAAGGCCGAACTCACTGGTGAAGGCGTCCTGTCGGGCAATCAAAGCCTGTCCGGACTGATTGGAGTTGAGCCCCATCTGGTGGCAAGCGGCGTGTACGCACGCGATACCGGAACCATTACCCTCGCACCCTCCGTACTTGATCTGTCAGAAGGCAAGGTTTCAGCTTCGGGCACGTTGAGCCTTAAGGCGCGCACGCTGGATTTGCGCGGCACGATAGACCAGCCGCTTCACAGCTTGCCCGGCGGGTTCGATGGACGGGCGTCGGGAACATTCCGGGCGCACGGCATACTCAACAAACCGCAGATCGAGACGGTCCTGACGGGTACCGGATTTTCCGGATTGCCGGATACGATACAGCCGCTGATCGGCGCAGCGCCGAAACTGACCGCGTCCGTTTCCGTCGATGGGAACACGATAAACATCGCGAAGATCAAACTGTCGGGCGCTGGCGTTCAGCTGGATGGTGGCGGCCTGTACCGCATTCGCGACGCCAGCACACTTCGCTTCGATTTCATACAAACTGCCCCCCTTGAGATCGGCGGCAACACATTTGACCTCCATTCCGGTGAGATCGGCCTCACCGGGCCATCGAGCGGGCGTGAACTGAACCTGACATCGAGAGGCGGCACTTTCCTGGTTGCGTCCCGCAGCATGGACGATGTCGCGGCGAAGGCCACCCTCCGCATCACTGGCAACCGCACAGAAGGACCATTAGCCCTGGCTGGAACATTTGCAGGCGAAGCGCTGGACCTGTCCGCCAGCCTTGTGCGCGCCGATGGTGCCACATTGATCGAAGATGCGACGGGTACGTACGGCCCGCTCGACATTTCGGGCCGGGCCGAGATCAACCCAGCCGGCGATTTGGTCGTTCTGGTGAACGCCGAAGGCGATGGCCTGAAGACCGACGACGTGCAAATCGACAGCCTGCGCGCTACCGTCAGCATCGTGAAGGAAGGCGAGGACCCGATGTCGATCGTGGCCCATGCTGACGGCAGCGGCGCGAAACTGCCATCGGCCATTCGACTCGACGCCTTCACGGCAGACATCAAGAACAACAAGAATGGTTACGATTTCAAAGCCAATCTGAAGAGCGACCAGCCGACCGGCCCATTCGATTTTGCGGTTTCGGGACAGGCGGACCTGTCGGGCGCCTCGCCCAATGGCACGTTCAGCCTGTCGGGAACCGCTCTTGGCGAACCGCTCAGCACGCCGGA
>CAXBDR010000463.1:0-1685 GCA_963974265.1 uncultured Rhodoferax sp. | reverse complement strand
GATTGATAAACAGATGGTGTATCTGTCAAGATTCTCCAGAGAAAAATAAACAATAAAAAATGTGTAGACAGATGGATGAATGGATGAATGGACGGAGCGCCATCCAGCTTTCCCACCCGAACACCGAATTTCCCGCTGTCACACCCAACCGAACCATCAGGAAGCGATCGATAACACCATGAACACGACGACGACACCCACAAATCCCCACAACGGTCCGGCCCCGGCCGGCGAGCAGGCGCAACCCGCGACGGTCTTCATCACGCCCATCCGCCCGGCCATTCCCACCACGGGCGGCACGCTTGACGTGCTGGTGCGTGTGCAGGCGATCGCGCAGCCGGCACCCCCGCCTGGCGAGGGCAAGAAGGCGGCCGGCCGTGCGCCGCTGCGCCTGGCGCTGGTGGTCGACCGTTCCGGCAGCATGGACGGCGAGCCGCTGGACGAGGCCGTGCGCTGTGTCGAACACATCGCCAGTCGCCTGACGCCGCGCGACGAGCTGGCCGTGGTGTTGTACGACGACCAGGTGCAGGTGCCGCTGCCGCTGTCCGCCGCCGGCGACCCGGCCCGGGTGCGTGCCGCGCTGGACGGCGTGCGCAGCGGCGGCAGTACCGATCTGCACGCCGGCTGGCTGGCCGGCGCGCGGCAGCTGGAGGCGGGCGGGCGCTTGCGGGCGGCCGAAGCCGGGGGTGTCGCCGCGGACAAGACCGGCAACGGCCTGTCGCGCGTCATCCTGCTCTCCGACGGCCAGGCCAATGCCGGCCTGCTCGATGCGGCGCGGATCGAGCAGCAGTGCGCGCACTGGCTCGAGCACGGCGTCAGCACCACCACGGTCGGCCTGGGGCGCGGCTTCAACGAGGAGCTGATGCTGGCCATGGCGCGTGCCGGTGGCGGCCAGCAGTATTACGGCCAGACGGCGGCCGACCTGGTCGACGGTTTCGACGAGGAGCTGGCGCTGCTCGAGGCCATGGTGTTGCGCCGGCTGCGGCTGAACGTCGTGGCCGGCCCCGGCGTGCTCGTCGAGGCGCTGGGCCAGGTGCAGCGGCAAGGCGACGGCCGCTTCGTGCTGAGCGACCTGGCCCAGGCCGCCGAGTCGTGGCTGATGCTGCGGCTGCATGTGGGGGGACTGACGTCGAACGACCCGGCAAAGGCGGTTGGCGGGGCGCACGATGACACGCACCGCGCCCTGGTGTCCGTCACGCTGCAGGCCGAAGACATGGCGGGTGCCTCCGTCACGCTGCACAGCCCGGTGTTGTCCGTGCCCGTGCTGGACGCCTCGGCCTGCAAGGACCTGCCGCCCGACCCGGTGGTGGCGCAGCGCCTGCAGGAGCTGCAGTTCGGCGACGCGGCGACCGAGGTGCGCGCCTTGCTGCTGGGCGGCGACCTGCTCGGCGCCAAGCGCAAGCTCAAGCTGATGGAGTCCGCCGTGGCGGATCACCCCTGGCTGCGCGACAAGCTCGTCCGGCTGCGCGAGTTGACCGAGCGCGACGCGGCGCTGTCGGCCAAGGAGCTGCGGTATTCCGGGCGGCGCATGTCGTCGCGGCTGGCCTCGACGGCGCAGTTCGAATATTCGGTGTGCGAGTCGCAGAGCGAGGACATTCCGGCGTATCTGCGGCGCAAGGGGGCGGAGGGGCAGGGGCGGGGGCGGGGCGGCGGCAAGACGGGAGCCACGCCCTGACGACGTTGCA
>CAXBDR010000462.1:0-1699 GCA_963974265.1 uncultured Rhodoferax sp. | reverse complement strand
TCCGCCGCATCGGCATCGACACGTATCGCGAGAACGTCGCCTATCTGCACCGCGACTGCCCGCTGTACCGCGCCGAAGGTTTCCAGGCCCTGAGCAAGATCTCGGTCCATGCCAACGGACGGCGCATCCTGGCCACGCTCAACGTCGTCGACGATCCCTCCATCGTGGGTTGCGAGGAGCTCGGCCTGTCGGAGGATGCGTTCGCCCAGCTCGGCGTGGTCGACGGCCATACGGCCAGCGTCTGGCACGCCGAACAACCCGCCTCGATCGCGGCACTGAACCGCAAGATCGCCGGCGAACGGCTCGGCCAGGACGACTACACGGCCATCATCGCGGACATCGCCACGCACCAGTACTCCAAGATCGAGCTGACAGCCTTCGTCGTGTCCACGCACCGCAACGAACTGGACCGCGAGGAGGTGTATTTCCTCACCCGCGCCATGGTGCACAGCGGCCGCCGCCTGGACTGGCATGCGGACCTGGTGGCGGACAAGCACTGCATCGGCGGCATCCCGGGCAACCGCACGTCGATGCTGGTGGTGCCGATCGTGACCGAACACGGCCTGCTGTGTCCCAAGACCTCGTCGCGCGCCATCACGTCGCCGGCCGGAACCGCCGACACCATGGAGGTGCTGGCCCGGGTCGAGCTGGGCCTGGACCAACTGCGCGACATCGTGCGCAGCCAGAGCGGTTGCGTGGCCTGGGGCGGGACCGCCGACCTGTCACCGGCCGACGACGTGCTGATCGCCGTGGAACGGCCACTGGGCATCGATTCGCCCGGACAAATGGTGGCGTCCATCCTGTCGAAGAAAGTCGCGGCCGGATCGAGCCATCTGTTGCTCGACATTCCGATCGGCCCCAGCGCCAAGGTCCGCAGCATGGAGCAGGCGCAGCGGCTGCGGCGCCTGTTCGAATATGTTGCCGCGCGCATCGGCCTGCATCTGGAGGTCGTCATCACCGACGGCCGCCAGCCGATCGGCCAGGGCATCGGTCCGGTACTCGAGGCGCGCGACGTGATGCGGGTGCTGCACAACGACCCGCTGGCACCCGTCGACCTGCGCGAGAAGGCACTGCGCCTGGCCGGCCGCATGATCGAATGGTCGCCCGGCGTGCGTGGCGGGCAAGGCCTGGAGATCGCGCGGGAGATCCTGTCCAGCGGCCGGGCGCTGACCCGCATGAACGCCATCATCGCGGCGCAAGGCGCGAAGGGTTTCGACTACCGGCAACCCGCACTCGGCACACACACGTTCGACGTGCTGGCCACGGCCGCCGGCGTGGTGACCGGCATCGACAACCTGCAGCTGGCGCGCATCGCCGGCTTGGCCGGCGCCCCCAAGGTCAAGACCGCCGGGGTCGACCTGTCATGCCGGCTCGGGCAGGCCGTGGTGCCCGGCGACCTGTTGTACCGGGTGCATGCTGCCTATCCGGCCGACGCCGCGTTCGCGCGCCAGGCCTGCGACGCCGCCAGCGGCTACACCATCGGAGCACCCGCCGACGTGCCGCGGGTGGTCACCGAATTCTGAACCCTGCCGAAACATGCTGCTGTATTTCGACGACCAGAAAGATGCCGCGATCCGGCTTGCGCAGGCTGCCGGCCTGCCCGCCAGCGGCATCGAACGCCACCGCTTCCCCGATGGCGAACTCTGGCTGCGCCTGCCGGCTGCGCTGCCGGCGCGCACCGTGCTGTACCGCAGCCTGG
>CAXBDR010000461.1:0-1703 GCA_963974265.1 uncultured Rhodoferax sp. | reverse complement strand
CATCCTGGTGTGTCGCCTGCCGCATCGAGCATCCGCTGCTGGTGGAGTTCTCGAAGATGAACATGGTGCCGATGTACGGGCTGAACTACAAGGACAAGCCCGAGGATGCGACGGCCTGGCTGAAGAAGTTCGGCGACCCCTACACCCGCTCCTTGTCCGACCGCGAAGGCCTGGTCGGCATCGATTTCGGCGTCTACGGCGTGCCCGAGACCTTTGTCATCGACAAGCAGGGCGTGATCCGTTTCAAGCAGATCGGTCCGGTCACGCCCGAGGTGTTGCGCGACGAGATCATCCCGCTGGTGAGGAAACTCGGTGCCTGAGCGCATGGTGATGCACGCCTGGAGCCGCTGCATGCCCGGCCTGCTGGCGCTGGTGTTGGCCATGCTGGCGTTGGCGGCCCATGGCAAGGAGGCGCAGCCGATGTCCGATGACCCGGAGCTCGAAGCACGCGTGTTGACGATTGCCGAAGAACTGCGTTGCCTGGTGTGCCAGAACGAGACCATCGCGGCCTCGCAGGCCGATCTCGCGGTGGACCTGCGCAAGCAGATCCGGATCAAGCTGCAGGCCGGCCAGTCGCAGCGCGAGATCCTGGATTTCATGGTCGAGCGGTATGGCGACTTCGTGTTGTACCGACCGCCGTTCAAGGCCCGCACCGTGCTGCTCTGGCTCGGACCGTTCGTATTGCTGGTGATCGCCGCCGTGGTGATGGCGGTCAATGTCCGGCGTCGCCGGCGCGCGGCGATGGCGCAGGACTGGAGCGAGGCGCAGCAGCGCCGTGCGCGTGCCCTGCTCGATGAATCCGCACCGCCGTCCCAATCCTGATGAGGTTCGCCCCCCGCTTATGAGCATGTTCCTGGTCTTCGTGTTGGGCCTGATCGCCCTGGCCCTGGCGATGGTGTTGCCTCCGTTGCTGCGGCGGCGCGCGCCACCGTCACCGGGTGCGGGAGCCACGCCCGAGGCCCGCCACGCCAACGTGCAGGTGCTGCGCGAACAACTCGCCGCGCTCGATGCCGATCTTGCGGCCGGTGTCGTCGACGATGCCCAGTACCGGCTGGCGCGCACCGAGATCGAACGCCGTGCGCTGGACGAGGAGCAGCAGGATGACGCCAGCCGCCCGGTCGTGGTGCGACGCGCAACCGGCACAGCCGTGGTGCTGGCGGTGGTGATCCCGGTCTTCGCGGTGTTGATGTACGCCGCTCTGGGACGGCCGCAGGCCCTCGACCCCGCGTTGGCCGCCGCGCCGCAGGGCGAGGTGACGCTGCCGCAGATCGAAGCCATGGTCGACGGCCTGGCCCGGCGCCTGGAAAGCCAGACCGAGCCCCAGGAAGGTGACCTGCAGGCCTGGACCATGCTTGCCAATTCCTATGCGGTGCTGAACCGTTTCCCCGAGGCCAGCAAGGCCTTTGCGCGGGCGCGGGCCTTGTCGCCCGACAACGCCCAGCTGCTGGCCGACCATGCCGACGTGCTGGCCATGATGCAGGGCCAGAGCGTCGAGGGCGAGCCGGGCCGGCTTGTCATGCGCGCCCTGCAGCTCGAACCCGACAACCTCAAGGCGTTGACGATGGCCGGCAGCTGGGCGTTCGAGCGCCGCGACTACGCCGGCGCCATCAACTACTGGAGCCAGGCCCGGCCGCTGGCGCCACCCGGCAGCGACTTCGCCGCCGGCCTGGACAACAGCCTGCAGCAGGCCCGCGCCGCGGCGG
>CAXBDR010000460.1:0-1708 GCA_963974265.1 uncultured Rhodoferax sp. | reverse complement strand
CCAGTGCATGCCTGCAACGAACAATGGCCACCGGGCCCGGCAGCCGCGCGGCATGGAGCCAGATGTCGACGCCTTCCGCGGTGCGGTGGGTTTCGTGCCGGGTGTCGAAGCCGGCCCAGGCGAACCAGGTTTCGCAGACGGCTGCGAAACGCCGTGCGTCGATGTGCGCGAACACGTCCAGGCTCCAGCCCTTGCCCCGCAGTGCGGCGGAGTCGTCTGACGCCGCAACGGCGTCGGGCTGGAAATCCGCGGACATGGTCCTGGGTGTCGGCATCGGACGGCGCACGCCCTCGGGGCGGACCATGCGCATGCCGATGGCCAGCAGGCCGAGCATGACGATGGCCAGCGTCGCCGCCAGCACCAGTGGCTGGCGCAACTCGAACATCCAGGCTCCGAGCCAGGTGACCATCAGAAGCAGGCTCGCGGTGACCAGCACCGACTGGGCCGTGGTGTGCAAGGGCGACTGAAGCGCGGGACGCGGCAGTGGCGGACGGCTGGACATGGTGGCAAACCCCCGAATGATCGTGAACGCCAGGTGTTCTGGTTGGCTTGGAGATTCAGTCTAGGCCGGCCGTGTGACAGGACAAAGGCAATATTTATCGTTTTTCGCGGCCGCTTCGGGACCCCGGCTCGCGCGCATCCTGCGATCGCCCGGAGCCCGGGACGCACAGGTCCGCATAATGCGGGCTGGGTCTGGTCTATTCATGGGGGGCAGCATGGTCACATCGGCGCAGTTCGGGGATGGGGTGGCGTACGTCGCAGGCCAGTATGTGCCGATCGCGCAGGCGGCGATTCCCATCACCGACTGGGGTTTCCTGCGCTCGGATGCGACATACGACGTCGTGACCGTGTGGGATGGCGCATTCTTCCGGCTCGATGCGCACCTGGAGCGCTTCCTGAAGAGCTGCAGCCGATGGCGCCTGAACCCGGGCCTGAGCCCGGCGCAGATCACCCGCGTGTTGTCGCGCTGCGTGCGGCTCAGTGGCTTGCGCTCCGCCTACGTCGAGATGATCTGTACCCGGGGCCAGCCACCGTGGGGCTCACGCGACCCCCGGCAGGCGGTCAACAGGTTCTACGCGTTCGCGGTGCCGTATGTCTGGCTGGCCAACGAGCAGCAGCGCGCATCCGGATTGCATCTGATGATCAGCGACGTGCAGCGCATCCCTGCACGTTCGGTCGATCCCAAGGCGAAGAACTACCACTGGAACGACCTGACAATGGGGCTGTTCGGTGCCCTCGATGCCGGCGCCGATACGGTGGTGCTGGTCGATGGAGCCGGCCATGTGGTCGAGGGACCGGGATTCAATGTGTTCTGCGTCAAGGACGGCGTCGTGGCGACGCCCGACGCCGGCATGCTCGAAGGCATCACCCGGCGCACCGTGATCGAGATGGCGCGCGCGCTCGCGATCCCGCTGCAGGAACGGCCGGTGACGGAGCCAGAATTGCGCACCGCCGACGAGGTGTTCCTGTCCACGTCGGGTGGCGGCGTGCTGCCGGTGACGCGGGTCGACGGGCAGGCCATCGGTGACGGCGCCCCGGGTGCCGTCACCCGCAAGCTGGTCGACACCTACTGGGCCTGGCACGCGAACCCGGCCTATACGCTGCCGATCGATTACGGGCAGTGAACGCGTGCCGCGCCAACGCGTGGCTCAGATGCCTGTCGTCGGGGTGAACAGCCCCTCGAACCCGTCCGTGGGCTCGAAGCGCC
>CAXBDR010000459.1:0-1723 GCA_963974265.1 uncultured Rhodoferax sp. | reverse complement strand
CTTCGGCCCTTTCCTGGCCGGTGCTGGACTGCTGGCGATGCTGGTCGGCCCTGCACGCCTGGAGACCCTGATCCCGTTCGCGTTTCCGTTCGCGCGCCTGGCGGCTTGATTCGATGTTGCGACTGGGACTGACCGGGGGCATCGGTAGCGGCAAGACGACCGTGGCCGGCTTCTTTGGCGCACGCGGAGCCGTGGTCATCGACGCGGATGCGATATCACGCCAGGCGACAGCCGCCGGCGGCTTGGCCATCGAACCGATCCGCTCCGATTTCGGCGCCGACTACATCACCGCCGACGGGGCCCTCGATCGCGCCAAGATGCGCCAGGCCAGCTTTTCAGATGCCAAGGCACGTGCCCGGCTCGAGGCCATCGTCCATCCCCTGGTGGGCCAGGAAACGGCCCGGCTGGAGGCCGAAGCCGTTGCCCGCCACGCACGCTGCATCGTATTCGACGTGCCGCTGCTGGTCGAATCGCAGCGCTGGCGCCAGCGCGTGGACCGGATCATCGTCGTTGACTGTCCGCACGAGGTGCAGATCGAACGGGTGATGGCACGCAACGCCTTGAGCCACGAGGATATCCGCCGGATCATCGACAGCCAGGCGCCCCGGTTGCAGCGCCTGCGCGCCGCCGACGTCGTGATCTTCAATGCGGCAATCTCGATGGAGCGCCTGGCATCGGAGGTAAGCGAGGTCGCGCTGCGCTTCGGGCTATGATCGGTTCAATGGAAGCAACAGTGTGATCCTGTACGAATACCCTTTCAACGAGCGCATCAGGACCTATCTGCGCATTGAACATCTGTTCCGTCGCCTGACGGAACTGGTATCGCGCGACCATCCGCTCGACCACCACTATGCCTTGTCCACCATCTTCGAAGTGATGGACGTCGGTGCCCGTGCAGACCTGAAATCGGACCTGCTCAAGGACCTCGAGAAGCAGAGGCAGACCTTGGCCAGCTACCGCGGCAATCCCGCGATCTCCGAACGCGCCCTCGACGCCATCATGGGCCAGGTCGATCACTGTTATACCGATCTTGGCAATGTGCACGGCAAGGCCGGCCACGCGCTGACGGAAAACGACTGGCTGATGAGCATCCGCAGCCGCGTCGGCATTCCCGGCGGCACGTGCGAGTTCGACCTGCCTGCCTACTACGCCTGGCAGCAGCAACCGGGCGACGCCCGCCGTGCCGACCTGCACCGGTGGGCCGCTACGCTGGCGCCACTGGCGGAATCGGTCATGTTGTTGCTCAAGATGCTGCGTGAATCGGGCGCGGCGCAAAAGGTGATGGCCACGGCCGGCCAGTTCCAGCAAAACCTGCCCCAGGGCAAGACCTTCCAGTTGTTGCGGCTGTCGCTCGATCCTGCACTTGGCGTCATTCCCGAGATCAGCGGCAACCGCCTGATGGTGTCCATCCGGTTCATGCGCCAGGAGGCGGACAACCGGTTGCATGCGATCAGCGAGGACTGTGCGTTCGAGTTGTCGTTGTGCTCATGACACGCCGACCCAAGACAACGGCGGAATCCTCGCCATCTGCCACCGATTGTTCGTCGCCCTCCGTGCGCATCGTCACCTGCCCGCAATGCAGCGGGGATTCCATCTACGCGCCGTCCAACCCCTACCGCCCGTTCTGCAGCCGGCATTGCAAGGACATCGATTTCGGTGCATGGGCGGATGAACCTAGAAAACGCAGTTCCCTTGTCGTAGTTGGCCGTTGATCGAGTGCTGG
>CAXBDR010000458.1:0-1754 GCA_963974265.1 uncultured Rhodoferax sp. | reverse complement strand
CCTGGGCTGGCCTGCTCCGCGGCCGCTGGACTATTCATGCGCTGCGGGTGGCGCTGGGCGCCGTGGAGCAACCGAGATAGTCGTTGGTTCACGGTGTCCGACGCTGCGCGGCGGCTCGCGGGCGGTCGCCCCGTTCAGGTCGACCAGATCCGCGGGGGTTGCGCCGTCAGTTGCCAGGCGTATTCGCGCCAGGCACCACGCACCTGGCGCAGCAGGTCCATGGCCGGTTCGACCAGCGGCGCCAGTACCCGCACCAGCACCACATGATCGTTGGGGCTGGTGGCGCCGGCCCGCGGCGCCAGTGCGTGGGTCTCGATCACGGCACGGGCGCCATCGAGCAATTGCTGCACCCGATGGCGCGCCAGCGGCTCGCCGCTGCAGAAGAATATGGACGCCATGCAGGCATGGCCGTCCAGGCCCAACGGCCCTTGCAGCAGCCGGGTGTCGTGCGCGTCGATGCGGCCGCGCTCGAGCCAGTGGCCGGCCAGCTCGATGTGCTGCAACAGGCTGCCCTTGCGCAGGGGCTGGCCCGCGGCCGGCAGGCCGAGCGCGGTGACGTCCCAGGCTATCAGTTCGGCTCCAGCCGCGAGCTGCATCTGCAGCCGGTTTTCCGCCAGGCAGCCGTCATAACAGATGGCCTCCTGCGGTAACCATTCGATGCGCGAGCCGGCGTCCATCCGGATGCGCGTGTGTTGCCGTGCCCATTCGCCTTGCGAGCGATAGAAGCGGGTGGCACCCGGCGTGGTGACCAGTCCATGGCTGCCGCTGGCAGCGCTGATCGCAAGTGTCAGCGTGTCGCCGCCGACGATGCCGCCGGGCGGATGTACCAGCACGTTGTGGCAGATGGCATCACCCTCGGGATACAGGCTTTGCAGGATGCGCAGCGGACCCTGGTGCCGGTGCCGTGCGACGGTGCGCGCGGCGGAGCGGGAGTAGTCGATGTCGAGTTGCGCGTGCCAGGCCATGGCCCGAGTGTAGAGGCCTCGCGCCGGGCGTCGGCGACCTCGGCGGGCCCATGCTAGAGTCCCCGCTCCCCGCCATGGACGTCATCACCACCAAACGTTATCTGCCCTGGGTGGTCGCGATCGCGCTGTTCATGCAGCAGCTGGACTCGACCATCGTCAACACCGCCATTCCGGCCATGGCGATCAGCCTGGGCACGACGCCACTGGACCTCAAGGCGGTCGTCACCAGCTACATCCTGAGCCTGGCCGTATGTATCCCGCTCAGCGGCTGGCTGACCGACCGCTTTGGCAGCCGGCGCGTCTTCCTGCTGGCGCTGGGCACCTTCGTGCTCGCCTCCGTTGCCTGCGGGCTGGCGCCGAATGCCGATGTGCTGATCGCCGCGCGGATCCCGCAGGGCATCTCGGCCGCGATGATGATGCCGGTCGGGCGCATGGCCATCGTGCGCACCTTTCCCAAGGGCGAACTGCTGCGCGCGATGAACTTCGTCATCATCCCGGCGCTGCTCGGCCCCTTGCTCGGGCCGACCGTGGGCGGACTGATCGTGCATTGGCTGAGCTGGCGCGACATCTTTTTCGTCAACGTGCCGGTCGGGCTGGCGGCCTTGTATCTGGGCTGGCGTTTCATGCCGGACTACCGCAGTGACACGCCGCGGCCGCTCGACATGCGTGGCCTGCTGCTGTTCGTCAGCGGCGCCGGCCTGCTGTCGTGGCTGCTGGAAATCTTCGGCGACCACACGCTGGCGGGCAGCGAGGCGCTGGGCCTGCTGGTCGTGTCGCTGTCGCTGCTGG
>CAXBDR010000457.1:0-1822 GCA_963974265.1 uncultured Rhodoferax sp. | reverse complement strand
CGACCGGACAGACGGGGGGCGTCCTTCATCCTAGCGTTCTCCCTTGCGGTACGGTTTCATCAAGGCCTGCGGGTAACTTGCCTTGCGTGCAACCAGCACCAGGGCGGCGATGGACAAGACATAAGGCAGCATCAGGTACATCTGGTAGGGCAGCGTCGCGCCGCCTGACTGCTGCAGCCGCAACTGCAGGGCGTCGAAGAACGCGAACAACACGGCGCCGAGCAAGGCCTTGCCAGGCCGCCAGGATGCGAATACGACCAGCGCGACGCAGATCCAGCCGCGTCCGTTGACCATGTTGAAGAAAAACGCGTTGAAGGCCGACAGCGTCAGGAACGAGCCGGCCACCCCCATCAGCGCCGAGCCGGCGACGATGGCGCCGGTGCGCACGGCGGCCACCGACACACCCTGGCCTTCGGCCGCCTGCGGGTTCTCGCCGACCATGCGCACCGCCAGCCCGACCGGCGTGCGGTACAGCACATAGGCCAGCAGCGGCACCAGCACCAGCGCCAGCAGCGTCAGCGGCGTCTGTTGGGCCAGCACCGGGATTCCGATCCAGTCCATGTCGGCGAACGGCTCCACCGTCGGCGGAGTCGAGACCTTGGGGAAACTCACGCGGTAGCCGTAATAACTCAGTGCGGTCGCCAGCAGCGTGATGCCCAGGCCGGAGACATGTTGCGACAGCGCCAGCGACACGGTGAGAAAGGCATGCAGCAGGCCGAACACGGCGCCGGTCAGCGCGGCGACCAGCACGCCGGTCCACAACGAGGCACCGCCATAGACCGCCAGCCAGCCGGCAAAGGCGCCGGCGACCATGATGCCTTCGATGCCCAGGTTCAGCACGCCGGCGCGTTCGCACAACAACACTCCCAGCGTGCCCAGGATCAGCGGCGTGGCGATGCGCAGCACGGCGATCCAGAACGCCGGCTGCGCCAGCATGTCGAGCACTTCCATCATGACGTCACCTCCGCGCTGCGCGCTGCGGTGCGAGCTTGCTTGGGGCGGTCCGGCGCGGCGCTCATGACGTCACCTCCGTGCTGCGCACTGCGGGATTCGCCTTGGGAACGGCCCGGCGGCTCATGACCGCCGCACCCGGTATTGCGTCAGCAGCGTGGCCACCAGCACCGCGATCAGCGAGGCGGCGACGATGACGTCGGCGATGAAGGTCGGCACGCCCACGGCCCGGCTCATGCTGTCGGCGCCCACCAGCATGCCGGCGACGAACACGCTGGCCGCGACCACGGCCAGCGGGTGCAGGCCGGCGAGCATGGCGATGACGATGCCGGTGTAGCCATACCCGGGCGACATGTCCAGCGTGACATAACTGGTGCGGCCGGCAACCTCGATCGCACCGGCCAGGCCGGCCAGCGCGCCGGACACCATGGCCACCAGCACCACGGTGCGGGTCACCGGCACGCCGGCGAACGCGGCCGCGCGGGCATTGGCGCCGATGGCGCGGATGTCGAAACCGAGTACGGTGTAGCGCATCAGCACCCAGACGACGACGGCCAGCGCGCAGGCCCACAACAGGCCGGTGTGCAGGCGGGTCTGGGCGATGAGCTTGGACAGTTCCAGCTCGCCCAGCAAGCCCACGCTTTGTGGCCAGCCCATGGCCAGCGGGTCCTTCATTGGGCCGTCGAGCATCATCGACACGAACAGCAGCACGATGAAGTTCAGCAGCAGCGTGGTGACCACTTCGTCGACTCCGAGCCGGGATTTGAGCAGGGCCGGACCGAGCAGCAGCAGCGCACCGGCCAGCGCCTTCGACCCCGCTCGACCTACGCAACGTCGGCATCGTCCGGCCCGAGGGGTACTGCCTAGACTT
>CAXBDR010000456.1:0-1859 GCA_963974265.1 uncultured Rhodoferax sp. | reverse complement strand
GTGGGTCACCGGCGCCACCCCCAGCACCAGGTAGTGCCCCGGCGCCGTGCGCGGCGCGGGTGCCGGGTTGAAGGCCCACTCGGCATGGGGATCGGGCGCCGGCCGCGGCCGCACCCAGGGCGGCGGAAAGAACTGGTGATAACAACCGCAGGGATGGATGCTGTCGTACATCAGTGGCACGCCGTCGGGTGATAAGGTCACGCGCCAGACCAGGCCGTCGAGTCGGCCGGCCAGCAGGTCGACCGGCCACGACGTCGGCGTGCGCGCGCCAAACCAGATCGTATAGACCAGTTGCAGCAGGCTGGTCTTCCCATGGCGCGTCCAGGCGAGCTGGCGATAGACCACCGGCCGCGTGGTGTCCGGCACCGGCGCGCCGTTCGGCGGCTGCATGGGCCAGTGCAGGGCGCCGGCACGGTCGTCGTCGCTGCGGATGCCCAGCATGAACGAGGGCGCGAAATGCGCGAACAGGATCTCCTGCTGCGCGGGTGTCGGTGCCGGGATGCCCAGTGGATCGCTTGTTGCCGGTTGCAGCATGGCGCGCAGCTGCTCGCGCGTGACCTGCTGCGGACGCGACGGCGGCACCAGCAACTGCCGTGGCGCGCCTGCGTCGGGCGGCCGTTCCTGCCGGAACACGTCGCGTGTCGCGTCCTCGAACCTGCGCACCCCGTACAGGAACGGGATGCGGGTGACGGGATACAGGCCCAGCACCCGGTAGGCCAGAACATAGTCGGGAGCCACCGCCAGTGCCTGCAGGCTTGCGTGGGCCCGCGCCGGCCGTGCCAGCGCCCACTGCACCAGTGCATGACCACAGGTGCGGGTGTGGTGCAGCAGTTCGGGGGGCGTGGCCGGGCGCTGCGCCAGTTCGGCCAGCGCGGTGCGCGACGCCTGCGGCAGGTTGGCGATCTCGTGGCCGCGGGCCTGAAGGTCCAGTGCCAGCAGGCGGGCCATCAGCGCGGCGCGCACCGGCGCGGCGGCCGGCGCGTCGGCCCGGTCCGGCAGATGGTCGCGCAATGACGCGTGGTAGCGATCGACGCGCAGGAAGCGATGGCCGGGCACCGGCGAGGCGGCGGCATCGCGCACGCCCGCGTGATCGATGGCATCGTCGAGCCGGAGGTACCAGTGCGCGCACGCGTCCGTGACACTGCCGCCTGGCGCCGTACCCGCGGGGGCGGGTGCCGGTGGAACGAGTGCGCAGCCGGTGCACAACAGGACCAGCATCATGGCCAGGGACTGGCGGCGCAGCCCCGGGCTGCGAACCGTGCCGGGCCAGCGGGTCAGTCTGGACATGGCGGCATCGTCCGGGTGGTTGCGGGGCGCATGGCCGGCGTCAACGCGCCAGCCGCCTCTCGGTCGGCGCGGCGGGGGGCAAGCGGCCGGCGCGGCGTTCGATCTCGCGCACCATGCCTGCGAACTGGTCTTCGATCGACAGCCGGGCCAGCGCGGTACTGATCAATGGCGGCAATTCAGCTTCGGACGACAGGCTTCCGGTCCAGCGCAACTGCACCCGCCGTCCCGGCAGGGTCGTTGCCTCGTAGCGCCCGTCCAGATGGCGCAACGTGCCGGCAATGCGACGCACCTCGACGACATGGGGCGGGTATTCGGTCGATACCAGCGTGACCTCGATCGGCAGGCTCAGGAACAGGAAGCGCGCCTGGCCGGTCTGGGCGACCGTGATCCGATGGCCATCGCGCGCGAGCACGCGGCTGGTCTCGATGCCGGGAATGAATTCGGGCAGACGTTCGTAGTCGGTCAGCGTGGCCCATACGATGGACAGCGGCGCCTGCACCACGGCCTGGGCACGCACGTGGATCAGGTCGCCGATGCGTTCGGCCTGCACCCCCATGCCGGGGAGTTCGCCC
>CAXBDR010000455.1:0-1903 GCA_963974265.1 uncultured Rhodoferax sp. | reverse complement strand
AGATCGCGGCGACCTGGTTGAGAATGTTGTTCAACGTGGCCGACTTGCCGCTGCCGGTGGGGCCAAACAGAAACAGATGGGCATTCATCTGCCTGTCCAGCCTGTTGAACGGGTCGAACGTGATGACGCCGCCCCCGCGGTTGAACAGCGTGATGCCGGGCCGGCCCGTACCCCGACTGCGCCCCCAGGCTGGCGACAGGTTCGCCGCGTGCTGCGCGAACATCAGTTGCGTGTACCACTGCTTGCGGTCGGCACCGGGGTTGTAGACGCAAGGCAGCCAGCGCAGATAGGTGTTGAGCGGGGCGACTTCGTCCTCTTCGCGAACCGGTTGCAGCCCGGCGTTGAGCATCACGTTCGCAAGCTGTAGGCCACGCCGGTCCAGCTCGTCCTCGTTGTCGCCGGACAGATAGAACGCGAGCGAGCCGCGATAGAGCTTGTGGGCGCTGCCGATCAGCGAACGTGCTTCCTGCACGTCCTGCAGCGCCTGTTCCGAAGCCAGGGTCTCGCCCACAGCCTTCTTCGCCAGGTGATTGAGGTGCGCTTCAAGCACGTCCTGCGGTGTGGCGACCAGCGTCAGGCACATCACGGTGCCCTCGGGCAACTGATCGAACAGCGTGTTGATCGCGTCGCCCTTGCGCGTTTCGCCGGTGAGATGGCCTGTGGAAGGTGGCGTGCGCAGGCGGTCGGTGACCATGACCCGGTGTGGTACGCCGTCGAAGTACCACAGCCCAGACTCGGCATCCGAGCGTGGCTGGCCGAAGAACAGCCGCTGCGAAAAGTCCCTGCCACTGGCCAACTCGATCTCGTCGGGCTCCGACGCCTCCGGATAGGCTGCCAGCCGGTAGAAGCGTTCGCGATCCTGTGCCGTCGGCCCGAGCATGGTGGGCCTGGGGTTGAACCAGCGCAGCAGCCAGTCGTGGATCTGCGGCGCTCCCATCCTGCGCGTCTGGATGCCGGCATTGGCCAGGCCGCCGATCAGGCGGTCGCACACAACATTCAGCGCCTGCTCGGGCGTCTGGCCGCGGCGGCCGGTCTGGCCTGCGGCGCGGCGATAGACCACCATGCGCACGCGCCGGTTCTGGCCGCGCCACGGCAGGCGGGTGACCACGCTGTCCTTGAATAGGCCGCCGGATTTGGAGACGGCGCGCAGGTGGTGGGCGAACGAGGCCAGGTAGAACTCGGTGAAACGGCTGCCCTCGGCGCGCGGCTGGACGTAGCCACGCAGCGTGTCCAGGTACTGGTCGAAGTTGGCTTCGTCCTGGGCATAGAGCTGGAGCACCCACGGGTTGGCATCGAGCTCGTCGAAGCTGTCCTGCAGAGCGTTTTCCAATGCGTCGCGTGCTTGCGCCAGCCAGGCGGCCTCGCGGCCTTCGGTGCCCAGCGGCGTCAGCTCGAAGAAGGCGGCAACCGAGACGCCGTCCTCAAGCAGCATGCACTGCGAGTCCGGCAGATACTCGACCCACGGCAGCAGCGCGACGAATGACGGCGCCACGTCATACAGCGCCTGCTCGTCGGCGGCCGTGGCCGGACGCTCGTGCGCGACCGCCGCGCCGGGTTCGGAAATGCCGGCTTCGCGCAGTGCGCGCACATGGCGCGTCCAGTCGTCCTGCCGATCGTCGGTCGGTGTGGCATCGTCGGCGGCACGCCGGCGCCAGGGCAACGACAAGGCCATCAGTACGCCTCCGTGCGTTCGCCGGGCATGGCGTACTGCACCCTCTGGTACAGGGGGAACACCGTGCTGTAACCGGGCACCGGCACGGGATCGGTGCCGGCAAGGTGCGGGAAGACATACATGACCAGATCCGGGTTGGGAAGCCGTGGAAACTGGTGGTGGATCTCGTTGGCCGCCGTGCGCGTGTAGCGCATCTGCTCAGCGGGCGCGGCCTGCACATCCGCATCCGTC
>CAXBDR010000454.1:0-1909 GCA_963974265.1 uncultured Rhodoferax sp. | reverse complement strand
GCAGCCGTGCGCCACGCTCAGCCATTGCGCAATTCCTGCAGCGCCGCGGCGACCTTGCGGTATTCGGCCTCCAGCGCATCGAGCGGCGCGGTGTCGGTGATCAGGCCACCGAGCTCGAGCTTGCGCGCCAGCGCGGCCAACCGGGTGGCGCCGAAGGTGTGGGCATTGGACTTGAGCGAATGCGCCGCGCGCCGGAACGCGTCGGCGTCCGGACCGGCATGCGCACTGCGCAACCCGGCCAGCATCACCGGCGCCTCTTCCAGGAAGGTGTCCACCAGTTCGGCCACGAAATCGGAGCCGGCCGCATCCTGCAGTTCGGCAAAGGTCGTGGCATCGATGGTCGGTTCCGTCATGGCTCAGGTTTCCTTGCGCGGTTGGGTGTTGTTCAAGGCCTCGACCAGCTGATCGACGCGAATCGGCTTGGTCACGTAGTCGTGCATGCCGGCGGCCAGGCATTGCTCGCGGTCGCCCTGCATCGCATTGGCCGTCATCGCGATGATGCGCGGTCGCTTGTCGGCCGGCCAGCCTGCTGTGATCCGGCGCGACGCCTCGAGGCCGTCCATCTCGGGCATCTGCACGTCCATCAGCACCACATCGTACGCCTGGCGCTCGAGCGACTCAATCACCTCGACGCCGTTGCCTGCCAGGTCCGCGCGATACCCCATCTGCTGCAGCAACCGCAACGCCAACTTCTGGTTCACGGCATTGTCCTCCGCCAGCAGGATGCGCAGCGGGTGGCGCTGCGCCATGCCGGCGTCCATGGTGGGCTTGGCCTTGGCCTGGACCGGCTCGCGCGCCCGGCCGGCGGCCAGCAGCGTCATCAGGCAGTCAAACAACTGGCTCTGGTGCAGCGGTTTGTTCAGGGTCGCGCGGAACAGGACTTCGCCCTCGGCCAGCGCCTCGCGCCGGCCCAGCGACGTGAACAGCACCAGCGGCAGGTCCTTGTGGGTCGCACGGATCTGCCGGGCCAGTGCCACGCCGTCCATATCGGGCATGTGCATGTCGAGGATGGCCAGGGCGAACGCCTCCCCCTGGACCAGCCAATGCAAAGCCTGCGCCGGCGATTCGGTGTCGCGCGTACGCATGCCCCAGCGCCCGGTCTGCAGCGACAGGATCCTGCGGTTGGTTGCGTTGTCGTCGACGACCAGAAGCCGCTTGCCGGCCAGGTCCGGTTGCTCCCCGGCATAGTCGCGCCGGCCGGCGGCCGGCAGTTGCGCCACCGGCGCGGCGATCGTGAAGCGGAACGTCGCGCCATGGCCGGCGCCGTCGCTTTCGACCCACATCGTTCCTCCCATGAGCTCGGCCAGCCGCTTGCTGATCGCCAGCCCCAGCCCCGTACCACCGAATTTGCGCGTGGTCGAACTGTCGGCCTGGCTGAAGCTCTGGAACAGCTTGACGATCCCGGCAGGGCTCAGACCGATGCCGCTGTCGCGCACGGCGAACGCGAGTTGGGGTGGCCCGTCGTCCGCCCGCACGCTGCGCACCGTCAGCACCACCTCGCCCCGTTCGGTGAATTTCACCGCATTGGACAACAGGTTCAGCAACACCTGGCGCAGCCGCGTCACGTCGCCGTCGATGGCCGCCGGCACATCGCCTTCGAACAGATAGGCGATCTCGAGCCGCTTTTCCTGTGCCCGTGGGGCAATCAGGTCCAGCGCCGATTCGACGCATTCGCGCAGGTCGAACGCATGCGTCTCCACATCCATGCGCCCGGCCTCGATCTTGGAAAAGTCCAGGATGTCGTTGATGATGGTCAGCAGCGCATCACCCGAATCGCGGATGGTGCTGGCAAAGTCGCGCTGCTCGTCGTTCAATGGCGTGTCCAGCAGCAGGCCGCTCATGCCGATCACCGCATTCATCGGCGTGCGGATCTCGTGGCTCATCGTGGCCAGGAAGCTGCTCTTGGCCT
>CAXBDR010000453.1:0-1936 GCA_963974265.1 uncultured Rhodoferax sp. | reverse complement strand
CGCTGGGCGCGACCTACAAGGGCCGCCCCAGCGGTTCGTTCGGATGCATGGGCGCCTATTCGTTCAACGGCAACAAGATCATCACCACGTCGGGCGGCGGCATGCTGGTGTCGAACGACGGCAAACTGATCGAACGCGCCCGTTTCTTCTCGACGCAGGCACGTGATCCCGCCCCGCATTACGAACACACCGAGATCGGCTACAACTACCGCATGAGCAACATCCTGGCCGGTGTCGGCCGGGGCCAGCTGATGGTGCTC
This sequence comes from uncultured Rhodoferax sp., assembly GCA_963974265.1. Taxonomy (GTDB): domain Bacteria; phylum Pseudomonadota; class Gammaproteobacteria; order Burkholderiales; family Burkholderiaceae_C; genus CAISIP01. Next base: position 1,676 of record CAXBDR010000453.1, on the reverse strand, counting down.
GACGAACGGGTGCAGGCACGCCGCGCGGTCTTTGCTGCCTACCGCGAAGCGTTCCAGGACGTGGCCGAACGCATCACCTGGATGCCCGAACCCGACTGGAGCTATTCCACGCATTGGCTGACGGTGTGCACGCTTGCACCGGACGCCGGCGTCACCAGCGCCGACCTGATGCGCAGCCTGGCTGGAGAAATGATCGAAGCACGGCCGCTGTGGAAACCCATGCACCTGCAACCGGTGTTCCGACACTGCCGCTATTTCACCGACGGCACGGAGTCGGTCGCTGATCGCCTGTTCGCCCGGGGCCTGTGCCTGCCCTCAGGCTCGAACATGAATGCAGGGCAGATCGAACGCATTCTGTCGGCAATCCGCAAGTTCCTGCACTGAGGACCGCCATGAAGAGGGCGTTCGACATCGCACTGGCGTTGTGGGCAGGCCTGCTGTTGTGCCTGCCCCTGCTTGTCGTGTGGCTGCTGGTGCGACTGACCTCGCCGGGACCGGCCTTGTACTGGTCCGACCGGGTCGGTCGCCACAACCGCATTTTTTCCATGCCGAAGTTCCGCACCATGCGCATCGGCACACCAGCGGTGGCCACGCACCTGCTGGAAAATCCGGATACCTTTCTGACGCCGGTGGGCTCGTTCCTGCGCAAGAGCAGCCTGGACGAACTGCCCCAGCTGTGGAGCATCCTGGTCGGCGACATGAGCTTCGTCGGGCCGCGGCCGGCGCTGTTCAACCAGGACGACCTTGTGGCACTGCGCACCGAGCGCGGTGTACATGAACTGCTGCCCGGCCTGACGGGCTGGGCGCAGGTCAATGGCCGCGACGGCATCTCGATTCCGGACAAAGTTGCGCTCGATGCCGAATACCTGCGTCGCCAGTCGATCGGCTTCGACTTCCGCATCCTGTGGCTGACCGCTCTCAAGGTCGTGCGCCGCGACGACGTCTCGCACTGAGGCTGCCACCGCCCCAAGGCGGGAGTTCAACAGTGAATCCCCCGTAACATCGGCCTGATCGCGGACGCCTCGGCCGACAACGGCAGCCTGGCAAGCTTGCCGTCCCACAGGCGGCGGGGCAGGATGGTTGTAGGCAGCCTGCGCCGGTTGCAGGTCACTCCGGGCAAGAACGACCGCCAGATGCCGGATATCACCCCGCCACCACGTCACGGAAATATTCGATGGTGCGCTCCAGGCCCTGCTCCAGGCCGATCTTCGGCTCCCAGCCCAGGCGATCACGCGCCAGCGAGATGTCGGGCCGGCGCTGCTTCGGGTCGTCCTGCGGCAGCGGCTCGAAACGCAGCCGGCTCCGGGACCCGGTCAGGCGAAGCACATGCTCGGCCAATTCGAGCATGCTGAACTCGCCCGGATTGCCCATGTTGATCGGGCCGGTGCAGTCATCCGGCGAATCCATCATCCGCACAAGACCGTCGACCAGGTCGTCGACAAAACAGAAGCTGCGCGTCTGGGATCCGTCGCCGTAGATCGTGATGTCCTGCCCGCGCAGCGCCTGCACGATGAAGTTGCTGACCACCCGGCCGTCATTGGGATGCATGCGCGGGCCGTAGGTATTGAAGATGCGCACGACCTTGATCGGCATCTGGTGCTGACGCCTGTAATCGAAGAACAAGGTCTCGGCACAGCGCTTGCCTTCGTCGTAGCAGCTGCGTGGCCCGATCGGAT
>CAXBDR010000452.1:0-2030 GCA_963974265.1 uncultured Rhodoferax sp. | reverse complement strand
TCTTCACCAGCAGATCCCGCGACGGACCCGCCATTCCGCTGGCGAAGCCCATCAGGCCGAACAACACCGGCACGGCCATGCCCGGCACCGGCAGGAATCCGATGGCGGCAGCCACGCACGCCGCGATGCCGAATCCGATGCCGACGATCCGTTCGCAACGCGACGGATCGGATGCGAGAAAGCCGCCCAGCACCATGCCGGCAGCCGCGCACACCATATAGATCGTCAGGCACACGGCCACCAGCGTGAGCGGAAACTCATGCAGCTGGCGTGCGGCCTCCGGGGCAAAAGCCTGCACCACGCTCAGCGCCATGGCGTAGAAGAAAAAAAACGCGAAGCACATCCAGACAGCCGGAATCCGTAGAAAGTCCAGGTCGCCTTCGCCGGCAGCGGCAGGTGCACCTGCCTGTGCCGGCGCCGCCGATGCTGCCGGCGCGAGCGCCAGCCGCGAGCGGTTCAGCCACACCAGCGCCAACACCGACCAGGCGAGCACGCCCGCGCACACCAGCGCGACCCGCCAGGACGACACCAGCGTGATCGGCACCAGCATCGCAGGCGCCAGCGCCCAACCCAGGCTGCCCGTGATGCCATGGACGCTGTAGGCATGTCCCAGGCGCGTTGGATGGACCTTGCGATTGAGCAAGGTGTAGTCGACCGGATGGAAGACCCCGTTGCCAATGCCACCCACGACGGCGGACGCTGCCAGCATCGCGTAGCTGGTGCTGCTGGCGTATCCGAACGCGGCCAGTCCGATCAGGCCCAGGCCTGCGAACAGGATGGGGCGAGGCCCAAAACGGTCGACCAGGAATCCCGAGGCCGTCTGCACCGCGCAGGAAACGACGAAAAAAACCGTCATCAGAAAGCCGAGTTCGGTATAGCTGACCTGGAACGCGTCCTTCAGCCACGGAAACAGAGGCGCCAGCAACAGCTGGCTGTAGTGACTGATCATGTGCGCGATGCCTACCAGTCCGATCACGACGGCGTCCTGCGACAGGTTGCTGGCGGATGCCGATGGCTCGGCGGGCGTGGCGTCAGATGGCATGCCGCGTATCGTAAGATGGCGCGCCGGTTCGCGTATGCGACAGATCGCCAACTTCCGTCGAATTTCGGCCAAACAGCATGGCACAGCACAACCACTCCTCACCCAGGCTGCTGACACCGGTGGGCGACACCGATCCTTTCCGGCCCAGCAGTACCCGGCTGGTGCGCGTGCGCGCCCGGACGCTGCCGGCCGATACCCACTTCGAACCCCACCACCACGCCTGGGCGCAACTGGCCTATTGCGCCAGTGGAGTACTGCAGGTGACTGCCGGGCTCAGCGCCGGCAGCCGCGACACGATCAGCTACATCGTGCCGTTCTCGCGGGCCGTGTGGATCGCCCCCGGTGTACGCCATGCGGTCAACGCGCTGGAGAACGCAGCGTTTCGCACGTTGTACATCCACGCCGAAGCCGTGCCCGCCGGATGGCTGAGTTGCCGCATGCTGGTCATGTCGCCGCTGCTGCGTGAACTCGTTCTGGCACTGGATGATGCGGGTACGACCGTGGCGCAGGCGCGTGACGATCCGACAGCGGCTTTGGCACGCGAAGCCCTGATCGCCGCGCTGGTGCTCACGGAACTGGAACAGGCCCCCACGCAGACACTGGGAGTTCCCTTGCCACATCCACAGACCGGCGACAACCGGCTGCGCATGTTGTGCGACGCGGTGATGCAGGCGCCGCAGCGACGCGCCACGCTGGCCGAATGGGCGCGCGACGTCGGCGCCAGTGAACGCACGGTAGCCCGTCTGTTCCGCAGCGAACTCGACACCAACTTCCAGCACTGGCGCCAGCAGGTGGTGCTGGCGCATGCCTTGCCGATGCTCGCCCGCGGCGCACCGGTCGGCCAGGTCGCGGCGGCCAGCGGGTATGCGAGCGACAGCGCATTCACCGCCATGTTCCGAAGTGCCATGGGACAGGCACCGAGCGCGTTCCGCAATTGAACCTAGAAAACGCAGTTCCCTTGTCGTAGTTGGCCGTTGATCGAGTGCTG
>CAXBDR010000451.1:0-2052 GCA_963974265.1 uncultured Rhodoferax sp. | reverse complement strand
TTACACGCAGTGAAACCGGACAGACGGGGGGCGTCTTTCATACTAATTACGCACTGGCTTGCCGGTGGACATCATGCCCATGATGCGCTCCTGGGTCTTTTCGTTGGTGACGAGCGCACAGAACACCTCGCGCTCGAGTGTCATCAGGTATTCCTCGCTCACCAGCGTGCCGGCCTCGACGTCGCCGCCGCAGACCACGTATGCGATCTGGCTGGCGATGTGGAAGTCGTGCGCGCTGATGAAGCCGCCGTCGCGCATGTTGACCAGCGAACCCTTGATGGTCGCGATGCCGTTGCGCCCGGCCACCGGGAAGGTCTGGCGCAGCGGCGGCCGGTAGCCGGACTGGAACATCGCACGCGCCTGCGTCGTGGCCACATGCAGCAGTTCGTCCTTGTGCGGCACGATGACGTCGCCCTCGAGCAGGTAACCGAGCTGGCGCGACTCCAGTGCGCTGGTGCCGACCTTGGCCATGGCCGCGGCGGTGAAGGCCTCGGTCAGGAAAGGCAGCAGGTCCTTGTTCGTCGAGGCCGCGGCATTTTCGGCGGCGCGGCGCGCGATGTAGGTCAGCCCGCCGGCGCCCGGTACCAGTCCGACACCGACCTCGACCAGGCCGATGTAGCTCTCCATCGCGGCGACGCGTTTGGCGCTGTACACCGCCATCTCGCAGCCGCCGCCCAGCGCCATGCCGCGGATCGCCGACACCGTCGGAACGCTGGCGTACCGCAGCCGCAACATGGCCTTCTGCAACTCGTGCTCGGCGCCGTCGATCGCCGACACGCCGGCGACCATGAAGGCCGGCAGCATCGCCTGCAGGTCGGCGCCGACCGAGAACATCTCGTCGTTGGACCAGATCACCAGGCCCTCGTAGGAGGCCTCGGCCAGGTCGACCGCGCGCAACAGGCCTTCGGCCACGTCCGGGCTGATGGCGTGCATCTTGGTCTTGATGCTGGCGATCAGCACCGGCGCGTCCAGCGTCCACAGGCGGATCGCGTCGTCCTCGTACACCGTGGTGCCGGCCGTTGCTGCGCTCGGCGCGTTGGCACCGCGCACGTCCTCGCGGAAATGCTGGCGCTGGTAGACCGTCAGGTCGTGGCGCGGCACGAACCGGCCCGCCGATGCACTCCACGAGCCCTTGGGCGTGTGCACGCCGCCGGCTTCGGCCACCGGGCCCTTGAACACCCACTCGGGCAGCGGCGCCTTGCCCAGCGCCATGCCGGCATCGATGTCCTGCTGGATCATCGTGGCCACCTCCAGCCAGCCAGCCTCCTGCCACAACTCGAACGGACCCTGCTTGAGGCCGAAGCCCCAGCGCATCGCCAGGTCGATGTCGCGCGCGGTCTCGGCCACGGTGTGCAGGTGCACGGCCGCATAGTGGAACTGGTCGCGCAGGATGGCCCACAGGAAACGCGGCTCGGCGCCTTCGGCATTGCGCAGCAGCTTGAGCCGCTCGCCCGCCGGCTTCTTGAGCATGCGCGCCACGACCTCGTCGCCCTTGGCGCCGGCGGGCAGGTAGTCGCCCTTGCCCTCGGCCGCCGACTCGTCGTACCGCAGGATGTCACGCCCGACCTTCTTGTAGAAACCCGCGCCGGACTTCTGGCCCAGGTGGCCCATCTCGAGCAGCTTGGCGAGCACCGGTGGCGTGGCGAAGCTGTCGTAGAAGGGATCGGTCTCGGCGCTCAGGTTGTCCTGCAGCGTCTTGATCACGTGGGCCATGGTGTCCAGGCCCACGACGTCGGCGGTGCGGAAGGTGCCCGAGCTGGCGCGGCCGAGTTTCTTGCCGGTCAGGTCGTCGACGACGTCATAGCTCAGCCCGAAGTTGCGGGCCTGGTGCATCGTCGCCAGCATGCCGGCGATGCCGATGCGGTTGGCGATGAAGTTGGGCGTGTCGTGCGCACGCACCACGCCCTTGCCCAAGGCGCTGGTGACGAAGGCCTCCAGGTTGTCGAGCACCTGCGGCTCGGTGGTCGGCGTGTTGATGAGTTCGACCAGCGCCATGTAGCGCGGCGGGTTGAAGAAATGGATGCCGCAGAAACGCGGCTTGATGGCTTCGGG
>CAXBDR010000450.1:0-2071 GCA_963974265.1 uncultured Rhodoferax sp. | reverse complement strand
CCTACGGCCTGGCGGAGCCAGTTCCGTGGGGGCCCCGACCTGCCTGTTCCGCAGTTGCTCGACCTTTCATGGGCTGTTCGTGGCGCGCAGGGCGGTGGAAAGCTGATGAGACAGGCGTACAGCCTGCTGCTGGCCGCCGCCACGCTGCCGCTGCTGGCCTACCTGTGGTGGCGCGGCCGCGCCGATCCGCGGTATCGCCAGCGCTGGGGCGAACGGTTCGGCCATGCGGGGGCGGACGCCGCGCGTGCCGGTGTCGTCGTCGTGCACTGCGGTTCGGTAGGCGAGGTGCTGGCCGCGCGGCCACTGGTCGAAGCCCTGCTGGCCGACCCGCGCTGGGGCCGCCCGCTGCTGACCTGTACCACGCCCACCGGCAGCAGCCAGATCCGCAGCAGCTTCGGCAGGCGCGTCGACCATGTGTATTTCCCGCTCGACCTGACGCGGTCCGTGCGCCGCTTCCTGCGCCTGTGGCGGCCACGCCTGGTGATCCTGCTCGAGCGCGAGTTGTGGCCGAACTTCCTGCACACCGCCCATAGCCTGGGTGTGCCGGTCGTGGTGGCCAACGCTCGGCTGTCCGAAGGATCGGCGGCCGGCTACCGTCGCTGGAGCGCCATCATGCAACCGGCCATCGCCACGCTGCGCCTGGTCTGCTGCGACGACCCGACCACCGCCGGACGCTTCACCACCATCGGCGCCTCGCCGCAACGGGTGGCGGTCACCGGCAATCTCAAGTCGGACCTGCGGCTCGATCCGGCACTGCCAGACCAGGTCGCCAGCACGCGCACCGCGCTGGGTGGCCGGCCGGTGCTGACCGCCGGCAGTACCCATGCCGGCGAAGACGAAGTCCTGATCGATGCGCTGCGCCAGCAGCTGGCGCAGGCGCCGAGCACCTTGCTGATCCTGGTGCCCCGCCATCCGGAACGATTCGACACCGTGGCCGCACTGCTGGAGCAGGCCGGCCTGCGCTTCGTGCGTCGCAGCTCCGGCCGCCTGCCCGACGCGGACACCCAGGTGCTGCTCGGCGACACCATGGGCGAACTGATGCTCTGGTATGGCGTGGCCGACGCCTGTTTCGTCGGCGGCAGCCTGATTCCACGCGGCGGCCACAACCCGCTCGAGGTGATGGCGCTGGACAAGCCGCTGATCACCGGCCGGCATACCCACAATTTCGCGCAGATGATCGCCACGCTGCGTGCGGCGCAGGCGGTGCGCGAGGTTGACGACGCGGCCGGCGTGTTTGGCAGTTTCGAGGAATTCCGTCGCGATCCCGGCGCCCGCGCAGTGCAGGTGGCCTGCGCGCGCCAGGTGTTCGATGCCATGACCGGCGCCACGGCCCGCACGCTCGCATTGCTCGAGCCGTTTGCGCGGCATCGCGCCGTCTCGGCAGCACCGCTGCAGTCGAGCCACGGCGCGACGACCGTGTGGGTCGATCCGGAGTGCTTCGATGCGGCCCGCGACGCGTTGTTCGACCCCGCGTGGTGGCAGCGCCATGGCGCCAGCCGGGACCGCAGCGCCGGACGTGGCCGCGTGCGCGAGGTGCACGATGCGGCAGGCCAGGGCTACCTGCTGCGCCACTATTACCGGGGTGGCCTGATGGCTCGCCTGATCCGCGATCGCTTCCTCGCCCAGCCGCTGGCACGCAGCCGGGCCATGGCCGAATTCCTGCTGCTCGGGCAATTGCGCGCCCGCAACCTGCCGGTGCCGCAGGCATGCGCGGCCCGCCATGTGCGCCGCGGCCTGTTCTACAGCGCCGACATCCTGGTGGCACTGATTCCGGACGCCACGGACGTGGCCCGGCTGCTGCACCAGGAACGCGCATTGAGCGCACAGCAGTGGCAGCGCCTCGGTCGCGCCGTGCGCCAGCTGCACGACGAGCAGGTGTTCCACTCCGACCTCAACTGCCACAACCTGATGCTCGATGCCGCGGGCAAGGCCTGGATCGTCGACTTCGACAAATGCGGCTTTCGTGCCGGCGATGACTGGAAGGCCGACAACCTGGCGCGGCTGCTGCGTTCGCTGCGCAAGGAGTTGCGGCTCGACCCCGGCCTGCACTGGTCCGAGTCCGACTGGCCCC
>CAXBDR010000449.1:0-2103 GCA_963974265.1 uncultured Rhodoferax sp. | reverse complement strand
AACGGCCTGCATCGGGCCCGGATCCTGCCGGCCATCGCCTTGCTCAACGAGAAGCTGGCGGTGGTGCCGATCGGCGACGGCACCGACTACCGCCTGCGTGCACTCGAAGACGTGGTTTTCTATCACGTGCCGAACGGGCCCGCGGCCGACGCCGCGATGACGGAGGCGTTCGAGCGCCTGGCCGAGGTCCATGACGAGGACCCGGTGCTGCATATCGAGGCGCGGCAGATCACCGCGCGCCGACGCGCCGGCGGCGTGGTGTGGTTCGACTTCAAGGTCCTGTGTGGTGGGCCGCGTTCGCAGAACGACTACCTGGAGATTGCGACCCAGTTCCATACCGTGCTGCTCAGCGACGTGCCCCAGATGCCCCAGCGCATGGCCTCGGAGGCGCGGCGCTTCACCTGGCTGGTGGATGTGTTGTACGACCGGCGCGTCAAGCTGATCCTGTCCGCGCAGGTGGAGCCGCAACTGCTGTACACCGAAGGTCCGCTCGCGCACGAGTTCGTGCGCACGGTGTCGCGCCTGCGCGAGATGCAGACCCAGGCCTTCATGGCGCAGGAGCGCCGGATGGTCGATACTGCACTGACATGAAACTCACTGCAATTTTCTGCCTGACCCTGTGCCTGGTGGCGCTGGCGCCGCCCGTGGCCGCCCAGAGCGACGCGGATCGCGTGCTCGAATTGCGCGAAGCCCAGCAACGCGAATGGATCGAACAGACGCGGGCCAAGTACCAGGCCGAGTTCCGACAACAGGAAATCGCCTGCTACCAGCGGTTTGCCGTCAACGACTGCCTGCAGGACAGCCGCCGGACCGAACGCGAGTTGATGGCCGATCTGCGACGCCAGGAGATACTGATCAACGACGCGCAGCGCAAGCGCCGTGCCGCGCGCCAGCTGCTGCGCGCTGAGACGCCGCGCAAACAGCGATCAGGTGTCGAGGGGCTCGAGCTTGACGACCACCAATGACAGGTTGTCTCCGCTGCCTTGTGCGCGCTCTCGAGCCTTGTCGATCAGCGACTCGGCGGCTTCGCGGGCCGACAGCCGGTTCAGCACATCGGCCATCTCGTCGTCCTTGAAATAGTGCCAGACGCCGTCGCTGCAGGCCACCAGGCAGTCGCCGGTGCGCAGGCGCGGGATGAAATGCACATCCACCGGCGGCTCGGTTTCCGTACCCAGGCAGCCCATCAGGATGTTCGATTGCGGATGCACGTTGGCCTGCTCCTCGGTGATTTCGCCGCGCTTGACCAGCATCTGCACGTAGGAATGATCGGTCGTGCGGCGGATCAGCTTGCCGCCATGGAAATGGTAGATGCGCGAGTCGCCGGAGTGGGCCCAGTGGCAGTCGCCACCCGCGTTGATGACGAAGGCCGCCACGGTGCTGTGGGGCTCCTCCTCGGCCGAGATTGCCGTGAGCTTGATCACGACATGGGCTTCCCGCGCGACCTGCATCAGCATGGCCGCCGCATCGTCGGTGGCGGGCGAATAACGCTCGAACAACTGGCGTGCGGTCATGATGACCTGGTCCGAGGCCTTGCGGCCGCCGCTGCGTCCGGCCACGATGCCCAGCACGCAGCCGTTGGCGCGCGCATGGCTGAGCAGGTCGACGCGGTCCTGCTGGTAGTCCCTGTCACCCTTGTGGATGCCAGTGGCTGCGGTCAGTCGGTAACCATTGGTCATTTTGCGCCGTTCAACAGCATCGATGGACAAAAAAGCGGGACAATCACGTCAGCCATTCGGCGCTCCGAGCTATCCCAGCATACGGGCCAGGCCCTGCGGCTGATTCTAGACCCTCGCCGTGCAAGCCAACCTCCATTCCCCCGAGCGCCACCTGATCGAGCTGACGATGGAGCATGCCGACCTGGATGCGCTGATCGACAACGCCTCCCGCAACCTGCCGGCCGACGAGTTGGTGCTGCGCCGGCTCAAGAAGCGTCGGCTGGCGCTGCGTGACCAGATGCAGCGCATTCGTGACCGACTGCTGCCGGATGGCCCGGCCTGATCCATGCCGTTGATCGACCAGGTCGAACAGGCATTCGCGCCCGACGGCGTGTTGTCGCGCACCGTGCGCGAGTTTCACCCGCGCGAGGGCCAGATTGCCATGGCA
>CAXBDR010000448.1:0-2149 GCA_963974265.1 uncultured Rhodoferax sp. | reverse complement strand
CTCGGCCACTGGATGCGCGCCCCGCGCGAGCGGGTCGAACTGCGCTGGCTCAGCCGCTGGTCGTGGCGGCTCATCCCCAAGCCGATGATGCTGGCCAGCGAGGCGTCGGCCACCTTCTTCGGCGTGGAACGCCCGTGGTGGTATCTGTCCGACGGCGGCCATTTCGAGAACACCGGTGTCTATGCCCTGCTCAAGCGCGAGCTCGACTTCATCATCCTGTCCGACGCCGGGGCCGACGCGCGTTACGAGTTCGGCGACCTGGAGAACCTGGTGCGCAAGGCCCGCATCGACTTCGGCGCCGAGATCGAGTTCTACACGCGCGAGGAGGCGGCCAGCCTGTTTCCGGGCGACGCAGCCGAACTCACCGTGTTGTCGCCCGAGGACATGGGCAACGTGCATTCCAGCCGCGGCGTGCTGCTCGCGCGCATCCGCTACCGCGAGCGTCCCGGCCCGGCGCGGCCCGACGGCCGGCCGGGACCGATGGTGCGCCCGGAGGGCACCTTGCTCGTCATCAAGCCCAACCTGCATGATGCGCTGGACATCGACCTGCTGGCCTATGCGCGCAACCATCCGGGTTTCCCGCACGAGTCCACCGGCGACCAGTCGTTCGACGAGGCGCAGTGGGAGAGTTACCACCGGCTGGGCGAGGATTTCGGCCGCGCGATGCGCGAGCGCTGGCTGGCCCGGCTGCCGGGCTGGAGCACGCCGGCGCGGCACAAGATCCGGATCGCGGCGCGCCTGGTGCCCTCGCCGCCGGCGGGCGAGATCGCCCGCAAGGAGCCGCTGTGGCGGCGCAACGTGCGCGCCACGGCCATCGGCACCACGCTGGGCGTGGGCGCCTCGGGCACCGTGCTGCTGTCGTTGTGGCAGATGCAGGACCAGCTCCAGCGCAACCGCATCGACCAGCAGACCGAGGCACGCCAGTTGTTCACCGAGGTGTCCAGGGGCCTGCAGGCGTTCGACGGCAGTTGTCCGCAGGTGCCCGAACACGTGATCACCCAGGCCGCGATGCTGCTCGAACTGCGCGCCAGTCCGTCGATGCGCCCGCTCGAGCAGGCGGGGCTCGAACGCATGGCCGCGCGCATCACCGAGGAATGCGCCCGTGTGCCGGCGCCCAGCGAGGCCTGCGTGGCGCAATTCCGGCGCGTGCAGGGCAGCCTGTGCACGCTGGTGCTCAAGCCGCCGAGCCAGACCACGGCACTGAGCTACTGGCATCCGGGTGCATCGCCCGAGGAGCAACGCAGCGACACAGCCGCCGTGTTGCAGCAGGTGGCCGAGCGCTTGCCGGTGCTGGGCAACTTGCTGGGCACCGAGCCGGCCGCGGACACCGTGGCGGCGGCCGAGCCGCTGCAGCCCGGCTCAGCCACACCGGCCCCCGCCGCAGCCGGCGTCGCCGCACCCGCCGCGGCACCGGTGCTGGTCGCACCGGCACCGACGGGCGTCGACACCACCACGGCCACGCCGACACTGCAAAGCTGCGCCCGCCCGGACGCCACCAGCACGCTGTACATGCAGATCTACGACGAGAACACCCGCCTGCCGGCCACCGCGCTGCGCCAGGCGTTGCAGGAAAACCCCGACGTGCCGTTGCTGGTGGCCCCGATCGAGAACGTGGTGCGCAGCGCCGACCTGCGCCAGCAGCGCCGTCCCGTGGCCTGGCCGACGCCGACGCTGGTGATCCATGACGCCGGCGGACGCGCCTGTGCGCGCGCCATCGCCAGCTATATCCAGGCACCCTGGGTGAGCCAGGCCGATACCGTGCGGCTGCGCGAGCTTCCGGCCTCGCTGCAGGCTCGCCCCGGCGTGATCGAACTCTGGCTGCCCCCGCTGGCGGTGGCAGCGCCTGAGCCCACCATGCAGAAGTCGTCGTCGCGCTGATCCCGCGTCGGCGCCACGCGCCGCATGTCAGTCGGGCAGGTCGCAGTGCATGAAGACGCTGTTCGGGTCTTCCCGGTAGTCGCCGAACGGCCCGCACGGCACGAAACCATGGGCACGATACAAGGCGCGGGCGGGCGCGAAGAACGGCATCGACCCGGTCTCCAGGCTCACGCGCCGCAGGCCGGCCGCACGGGCCTGTTCCATCGCATGCAGCAGCAGGGAACGCGCCAGCCCCCGGCGCCGCAACGATGGCGCCGTGCGCATGGATTTC
>CAXBDR010000447.1:0-2177 GCA_963974265.1 uncultured Rhodoferax sp. | reverse complement strand
CGCGCGCGGATGCCGGCGGGCAGTCCCGCCGCGGAGGTGCTGGACGGATCGGCAGTGGCCATGTGCGTGATTCCTGCAAGCGATGGAGCGTCGCCCGGTGCGACGCCGCACTCCCATTCTGGCAGAGGCCGCCGCGCGGCCCGCGCCGCGCCCGCGTCGTCAGGATGCCGGAGAGCCTGCCCCGGCGGCTGGCGACAACTCCACCAGCATCGAGCCCGCCTGCACCTGTGCACCTGCCTCGACATGCACGCTGGCCACGGTGGCGTCCATCGGCGCCAGCGACGGATGCTCCATCTTCATCGCCTCGAGCACCAGCAGCGGCTGACCCTGGCGCACCCGGTCGCCGGCGGCGACCTGCATCGCGACGATGCGCCCGGCCATCGGGGCGCGGATCGCGCCGTCGTGGGCGGCGTCCGCGCTGCGCGCCGCCTGCAGGCTGTGGTCCGACAGCTGGCATTGCCGTCCGTCCTGGCTGACCCGCAGCGTCGTGTCGTCCCAGGCCCATGCGAGCCGGTCGACGCCGTGTTCCGACGACAGACGCAGGCCCGCCGGGTCGCAGGCCAGGATGGCCATCTCGGTGCCGCCATGCGCGTCGTCGATCCGGTACCGGTTGCCGCCGAGCGCCAGCACCCGCAGTTGCCGAGGCGCACCGTCGATGTCCAGCCGCAGCGGCACCGGCCAGTCCAGCGGCAGCCGCACCCGCGTCGGGTCATGGCCGTCGCGCAGCGCGCGTGCCGCGTACAGCGCCAGTGCCGCGACCGCGGGCCGCAGGACCGGCAGGTCGTCGCGCAAGGCCTGTGCGTGGGCCTGGATGAATCCGGTCGTGGCTTGCCCGGCGCGGAACACCGGATGGCGCAGGCAGGCCGCCAGGTAGGCCTGGTTGGTCGGCACGCCCAGCAACACCGCATCGGCCAATGCACGATGCAGCGCCAGGCACGCCGCCTCCCGGTCGGCGCCATGCGCGATGAACTTGGCCACCATCGAGTCGTAATGCGGCGATATCGCCTGGCCCGCCTGCAGCGCATGGTCGACCCGGACGCCGGCGCCCGGTTGCCAGGCCAGCACGGGTCCGCTTTGCGGCAGGAAATCGTGTGCCGGGTCCTCGGCGCACAGCCGCACCTCGATCGCATGGCCGCCGGACTCGAAGCGCTGCACGATGGCGTCCTGGTCGGTCTGGGGCAGCGCTTCGCCGCGCGCCACGCGCAGCTGCCATTCGACCAGGTCGAAGCCGGTCAGTGCTTCGGTCACCGGATGCTCGACCTGCAGCCGGGTGTTCATCTCCATGAAATAGAACCGGCCCTGGCCGTCGAGCAGGCATTCGATGGTGCCGGCGCCGCGGTAGTCGATGGCGCGCGCGGCCGCCACGGCCATGGCACCCATCTGGCGGCGCAGCCGGGCGCCGCTGCTTCCCTGCAATGCCGGTGACGGCGCCTCTTCGATCAGCTTCTGGTGGCGGCGCTGCACCGAGCAGTCGCGTTCGCCCAGGTGCACCACGTGGCCGTGTGCATCCGCGAACACCTGGATTTCCACGTGGCGCGGATCGGCGATGGCGCGCTCGAGCAACACGTGGTCCGACCCGAATGCGGAAGCGGCCTCCGAGCGGGCACTGGCCAGCGCGGCATCGAAAGCATCGGCGCCATCGACCAGCCGCATGCCGCGCCCGCCACCACCGGCCGTGGCCTTGATCATCAGCGGATATCCGATGGCGTCGGCCTGTGCGCGCAGCGTGGTGGCGTCCTGGTCGGCACCGTCGTAACCCGGTACGCAGGGTACGCCGGCGGCCAGCATCAGGCGCTTGGCGCGGGCCTTGTCGCCCATGGCCCGGATTGCCGCGGCCGGCGGGCCGACCCAGGCCAGCCCGGCATCCGTGACGGCCTGGGCGAAGTCGGCGTTCTCGGCCAGGAAACCGTAGCCGGGATGGATGGCCTGGGCGCCGCTGGCGCGGGCCGCGTCAATGATGGCGGCGATGTTCAGGTAGGAGGCACGGGCGGCAGCCTCGCCCAGCCGCACGGCCTGGTCGGCCAGCCGGACATGTTGGGCATCGGCATCCGCGTCGGAATACACGGCGACGACGCGCAGGCCCATGCGACGCGCCGTGTGCAGGATACGCACGGCGATCTCGCCCCGGTTGGCGATCAGCAGCGAGGTGAAACGGGTCATCGTGGAAGCGCTCCGTG
>CAXBDR010000446.1:0-2185 GCA_963974265.1 uncultured Rhodoferax sp. | reverse complement strand
CAGGGCGCCGCCGGCCAGGACCGCCTGCTCGGCGGGCGCGGCAATGACCGCCTGTTCGGCGGTGATGGTACGGACACCTTGTTTGGCGACACGCCGCAGGACGAGGCGCCTGCGGCGGTGCGCGTCGACACGCTGGTGGTGCACGCCCGGGGAACGGCCTGCCTGGGCGAATGGCCGGTCATGCAGGTCTGGGTGGGCGACGTGCTGGTGCAAAGCTTTCGGGTCGAGTCGACGCAGTTCAGCCCCTACCATGTGACCGTGCCGCTGGGCATGACGTCGCAGACGGTTTCCGTGGTGTTCGGCAACGATGCTTACCGGCCCGACCTTGCCCAGGACCGCAACCTGTATGTCGACCGTATCGAGGTCAACGGTCGCGCCATGGGTGCGCGCGACGCCGGTGTGGTGCTCGACTACGGCAGCGGTGCAGCCGCCTTCGATGGCTACAACACCGCGACGGGTGCCGGCAGCCTGAGCAGCAACGGCGCCTTGCATTTCGGGCTGGAAGGCGCCGACCTGCTCGACGGCGGCAGCGGCGTCGACGTGATGCACGGGGGTCACGGCAACGACAGTTACGTCGTCGACAACCGCCTGGACACGGTGATGGAGCGCGAAGGTGGCGGGCACGACATCGTGCGCGCCAGCGCCAGCTTCACGCTGGGCGCCTTCGTCGAAGACCTGGAGCTGACCGGTTCGGACGCGATCGACGGCACCGGCAATGCGATGCGCAACAGCCTGCGCGGCAATGGCGCGGCCAATCGCCTCGACGGCAGCGCGGGCGCGGACATGCTGGTCGGCGGCAAGGGCAACGACACCTACGTGCTGGCCCGCGGCCATGGTGCGGACACCATCCACGAGAACGACGCCACACCCGGAAATACGGACATGGCCGAGTTCGTCGGCGATATCGGTGCCGACCAGTTGTGGTTCCGCCGGCTCGGCAGTTCGCTGGAGGTCAGCGTCATCGGTACCGCCGACCGGTTCACGGTCAACGGCTGGTACAACGGCAGCGCCAGTCGCGTGGAGCAGTTTCGTGCCGGCGACGGCCGCACGCTGCTCGACGGCCAGGTGCAGGCCCTGGTCGATGCCATGGCATCGTTCGCGCCGCCGCCGATGGGGCAGATGGTGTTGTCCGACACCCTGGCCAGCCAACTGGCGCCGGTGATCGCTGCCCACTGGCATTAGCCGTCGACCGCGGCGCGGTGGGTTGCGCCACGGTCGGCAATGGGCGGGTTCGTCGCGCGTCCTGTGTCCAATCCGGCGCCGCACGATCCGGCGCCGCGCGACGCTCGGTCTACACTCGCGCGACCACAACAAGCAGGTTTTGCGAGACATGACCCATCACATCGAACGACTGGAATGCTGGGTGCTGCGAGCCCCGATCGACGAACCCGTTGCCAATGCCTTCGGCGCCATGACGAACCGTCCGGCAGTGTTTCTCCGGATCACCGCCGACGATGGTGCCTTCGGCTGGGGCGAGGTCTTCAGCAACTTCCCGCAGGTGGGCGCCGAGCACCGCGCCCGGC
This sequence comes from uncultured Rhodoferax sp., assembly GCA_963974265.1. GTDB lineage: Bacteria > Pseudomonadota > Gammaproteobacteria > Burkholderiales > Burkholderiaceae_C > CAISIP01. The sequence continues at coordinate 662 of CAXBDR010000446.1, read as the reverse complement.
TGGCGCGCAGCATCTTCGCGCCCCTGCTCAAGGGTTTTCCGTCGCAGGATCCGGATGCCGTGCGCGCCATGCTGGACCAGCGTACCCGCCAGATGGCGATCCAGTGCGGCGAGCCGGGGCCGTTTGCGCAGATCACCGGCGCGGTGGACCAGGCCTTGTGGGACATGTCCGCGCGCCGTGCCGGCCTGCCGTTGTGGAAACACCTGGGCGGCTCCAGCGGCAAGGTCCGCGTGTATGCCAGCGGCATCGGTCCGGACAAGGTGGTCGAGACCATGCAGGCCAAACACGCGGCCGGTTATCGCGCCTTCAAGCTCAAGGTCGGATTCGCACCCGAGCGCGATCTGGCCAACATGCAGGCGGCGCGCGCGGCGATGGGGCCTGATGCCGTCATCATGTGCGACGCGAACCAGGGCTGGCAACCGGCGGACGCGGCGGCCCGCATCGCCGCGTTGGCACCATTGGATCCATGCTGGATCGAAGAACCCATCGGTGCGGATCAGCCACACGCTGCGTGGGCCGCATTGGCCAAGGCCAGCGCTGTGCCGCTGGCGGCGGGCGAGAACCTGCGCGGGGAACCGGCGTTTGCCGAGGCGCTGCAGGCCGGTTACCTGGGTTTTGTCCAGCCCGACGTCGGCAAGTGGGGCGGCATCGGCGGCGGCCTG
>CAXBDR010000445.1:0-2208 GCA_963974265.1 uncultured Rhodoferax sp. | reverse complement strand
CGCATGCCCCGGTCCTCGGTGAACTTGGCGCGCGGCAGGATCTTGCCCCGTGCCACGCCGGTCAGGTCGGGCACCAGGCATTCGACCTCGGTCACCCGGCGCTCGTTGAGCCATTGCTCGAGGTCGTTGAAACTCATCGGTTTTTCGTCACGCATCATGCTCTCCATGGATCATTCTTGTTGCCGCATGTCGCCGGGTCGCGTCGCGCCTGCCGCCGCACGCGGCAGGATTCGCCAAAAGCCTTGAAGATGGCGCCGTCGAGTCCGCCATTGGCGAAATCCCACTCCGGGTGCCACTGCACCGCATAGGCGAACGCCTGCGCACCCTCGACCGCGAACGCTTCCACCAGGCCGTCCGGCGCGCGTCCCAGCGCCCGCAGGCCCGGCGCCAACCGGTTCACGCCCTGGCTGTGCAGGGAATTCACCTGCGCCTGCGTGCCACCGGCCCAACGGGCGAAGACCGAATCCGGTTCCAGATACACCGCGTGCCGCCGTGCGTACATGACTTCCGGCGGCTGGCCCTCCGGCTCGCGGTGGTCCATCATGCCGGGCAGGTTCTGCACCTGCTGGTGCAGCGAGCCCCCCATGGCGACGTTGATCTCCTGGAAGCCGCGGCACAGGCCCAGCAGCGGCACGCCGGCATCGACGCAGGCGCGCACCAGCGCGAGGGTGAGCGCGTCGCGCGCCGGATCGAGCGGCAAATCCAGGTCGGCCACGACCTCGTCGAAATGCGAGGGATGGATGTTGGACGGCGAACCAGTCAGCATGACACCGTCGACCACCGCCAGCAGTTCGGCAATGCGGGCCGGATCGGCCATCGGAAACAGCACCGGCTGCGCCTGCGCGCCATGTTTCACGGCCCGCGCGTATTTGTCGCCGACCACGACATACGGCATCTGCCGACCTTGCGCACCCAGCAGCCGATGGTCGACCGGCAACCACACCAGGCACTGCGCCTCAACCACGATCGGATCCTGCAATTGTCATGGTTGCCATTGTGCCTGCGCCAACCCGTGCCAACGGGGCGTCGCGTCGAAAATCCCCTGGCTTGCGCCAGGCGGTGTTGCTACAGCAGGTCGCGCAGCTGCTGGTACCACATCGCCAGGGCCAGGCTGGGTGTGCGCAGCCAGGGCCCGCCGGGAAAGGGGCGGTGACGCAGGCGCGCGAACAGGTCGAACCGCTGCGCCTGCCCGGCCACCGCCTCGGCGACCAGCCTCCCGGCCAGGCCGGTCAATGCCACGCCGTGGCCGCTGAAGCCTTGCAGGTAATACAGGTTGTCGCCCAGGCGCCCGAAATCGGGCATGCGGTTCATGCTGATGTCGACGAACCCGCCCCAGACGAATTCGATCGGGACCGTCGCCAGCTCCGGGAACACCCGCTGTACCCGCTGGCGCATCGCGGCTTCCAGGTCGCGTGGCGTCATCGTCGTATAACTGACGCGCCCGCCGAACAGCAGCCGGTGGTCGGCGCTGCAGCGGAAGTAGTCGAGCGCGAAGTTGTTGTCGCAGACTGCGGCATCGCGGGCGATCAACTGCGCGCACTTGGCCTGCGTCAGCGGCGCCGAGGCCACCATGTAGGTGCCCACCGGCATGATCCGGGGCCGGATCTCGGCCGCCACGCCAGGGCCGTACTCCGCCAGCGCACAGTTGCCCGCCAGCACCGCGAACCGGGACCGCACCTGGCCCCGGTCGCAGACCGCACGCAGCTGCGGGCCCCGCTCCAGGCTGCGCACGGCCGATCGCTCGAAGATGCGCACGCCCAGCAATACCGGTCGCTGCCGATGAAAGAACGCACCGCGTCGCCATGCACCATCTCGCATCCCAGCCCATAGTCGCGCTCGGTGCGCTGCATCTCCTGCTCCAGCGCATGCGCCTTGCGGGGCGAATCCGCCACGTACAGGTAACCCAGGCGCCGGTCGCAGTCGATGCCGAATTCCGCGATGCGGCTGTCGATCAGGTCCAGCGCCTCCAGCGACATGTCCCAGGCACGCCGCGCCTCGGCCCGCCCAAGCTGCTCCTCGAAGGCCTGCTGGCCGCTGGCAAAACCGACAATGGCCTGCCCGCCATTGCGACCGGACGCGCCACTGCAGATCCGGTCCGCCTCCAGCACCACCACCCGCATGCCGCCACGCGCCAGCTCGATCGCCGCCGACAGGCCGGCGAAACCAGCCCCGACGACCAGCACGTCGGTATCGATGGACTCCTGCAAC
>CAXBDR010000444.1:0-2209 GCA_963974265.1 uncultured Rhodoferax sp. | reverse complement strand
GACGCCGTTCATCCTGCTGGCCGCCGCCTGTTATGCCCGCGCGTCACCACGTCTGCACCGGCGCATGCGCGAAAGCGCCTGGATCGGCCCGATGCTGCGCGACTGGGAGCGCGACCGCAGCCTGACACGGCGGGTCAAGACCCTTGCGCTGACGATGATGATCGTGATGGTCGCCGTGTCGGTCTGGACCTTCCACGGCCGACCGTGGTTGCAGGCCGTGCTGGTGCTGGCGGGGCTGCTGGGCGTGTGGGTGGTGGGATGGCGCATCCCGACCCGGGCCGGCGGCCGCTGACCCGACGCAAGCCGGCGTGACACCCGGACGGGCGCACAAGGCTTGCGCCGGCTGCTACCGAGTGTTACCCGATCGGCGCTCCAATGCATGGGCGCAGCCGGGATAATGTCGGGTTCGCCGTTTCACCCGATCACCGCCACCCCAACGACGGCGGCGCCTGCCCATGTTCTCCCAACCCACCCACCTCGATTCCCCGGCTCGGCCCTTGTCGATGCGCCGCCCCGGCTGGCTGAGCGCCTGTGTAACGTCACTGGCCATGGCACCGGTCCTTGCCCAGCCGTCTGCCGCGCCCCCGCCCCCGCCCGGCCACTGGGCCGATTGCGCTTCGCTGGCCGACAACGACACGCGGCTGGCCTGCTTCGACCGCTGGGCGGCGCGGCAGACATCGGCATCGGCATCGGCGACCGAGATGAATCCACAGATCGCTGCGCCGTCATCCACGGCTCCACCGGCCGGCACCACCGCCGCCGAGAGAAACACCGCCGACACCGCGCGGGTGACCGCGATCGACCAAGACCTGACCGAGCGACCCTGCTCCGACCCGCAAACGTCGCCGCTGTCGCGGTTCTGGGAACTCGAGCCCGCCAGCGATTGCGGCACGTTCGGCATCCGGGGTTACCGGCCGCTGAGCCTGTCGTGGATCGGCTCGGACAGCGTCAACAAGGCGCCATCGTCGCCCGCGGCCGGACACACCGTGACCACGCCGGTCAACTACAGCACCTCGGAGACCCGGATCCAGCTGTCGGTGCGCACCAAGATCGCGCGCGGCCTGCTGACCGAAGGCGACTCGCCGCGCCGCGATTCCTTGTGGTTCGGCTACACCCAGCAGTCGTACTGGCAGCTGTTCAACGGCGACATCTCGCGCCCGTTCCGCAGCACCGACCATGAACCCGAGCTGACCTACATCTTTCCCACCGACGTCCCGCTCGAGGGTGGCTGGCGCTGGCGGTATGCCGGCCTGTCGCTGAACCACCAGTCCAACGGCCAGAGCCTGCCGCTGTCACGCAGCTGGAACCGCATCATCGCCATGGTCGGCGTGGAAAAGGACGACCGCTTCGCGTTGACGGCCCGGGCCTGGGCCCGCGTCCCGGAAAAGGACGAAGACGACGACAACCCGGACATCAGCGACATGATCGGCCGCGCCGAACTGGCCGGGACCTGGCATGTCAACAAGACCAACACGCTGGCGCTGACGCTGCGCCATGCGCTGCGCAGCTCGGCGCGCGGCTCGGTGCGGCTGGAGTGGCTGCGCACCATCGGATCGCCCCGCGCCAATGGCGAGCCGAGCCGGCTGCGTTTTCATACCCAGTTGTTCAGCGGTTATGGCGACTCGCTGCTGGACTACAACCGCAAGCGCACGGTGCTCAGCCTGGGCCTGAGCCTGGTGGATTTCTAGGCGGGCAACCGCCTGCGGCGGCGGGCGCTAGGGGTTCACCGAGGCGACCTCTTCGGTCGTGAAGTCCGCGGGCAACACGATCTCCAGCAATTCGACGTCGTCGCTGTGGCCGAGTTCGCGGTGGCGAATGCCCGGCGGCTGGTGCACGCAGGAGCCGGCCTCGAGCCGGACCCTGCCTTGGCCTTCGTATTCGAATTCGATCCATCCCTTGAGCACGTAGACCAGCTGGAACTCGGTGCCGTGCCGATGCGGCTGGCTGGAGAACTCCGTGCCGCCGGCGGATCGAATCACATGCGCGACAACCCGGCCTTGCGTCGCCTCCTTGATGCCCAGGTCACGGTATTCGAAGAAGGAACGCAGCCCGCGCTCGAAACGGGCGTCCCTGGCATGGGTGGCGACAAAGCCTTGTGTGGTCATGGGGTCTCCTCGGTGTGGCGCTTCGATGTTCGCAAGCCCTGTCGTGCCGGTCAAGCCGTCCGACGGTGGGTGCGCGGCCTTCCGCTTGGCGCGCCTCAATGCAG
>CAXBDR010000443.1:0-2258 GCA_963974265.1 uncultured Rhodoferax sp. | reverse complement strand
CGGCCGTCGACCACGACGATCTTGCGGTGCATGCGGCGCAACACGTTGAAACGCGTGCCCATCACGCGCCGGGCCGGGTCGTACACCCGCAGGCGCACGCCGGCCTGCACGCAGGCGTCGATGAACTCGGGCGACAGGTCGCACGAGCCGTATCCGTCGACCAGCACGTCGACCCGGACCCCCCGCCGCGCAGCCGCGAGCAGATGGGTGTGCAATTGCCGGCCGATCGCATCCTCGAACAGGATGAAGGTCTCGAGCACGACCTCCTCGCGCGCGGCCTCGATCGCCTCGAAGACCGCGGGAAAATAGGCCTCGCCGTTCTCGAGCAGTTGCACCCGATTGCCGCCGATCCAGCGTGATGTCGGTTTCACAGGTCGATCTCCGCGGCCAGGGGCGCATGGTCGGACAGGTGCGACCAGGGCTTGCGTGGCAGCACCATGGGTGCGTGGGCGCCAGCCCCGCGCACGTAGATCCGGTCCAGGCGCAACATCGGCAGCCGCGCGGGAAAGGTCCGCGCAGCCTGCCCGTAGACCATCTGGAACACCTCCTGCAGGCCCGCGCAACGCTCCAGCGCATCACTGGCCCGGCAGCGCCAGTCGTTGAAGTCGCCGGCCACGATGAGCGGCGCCTGGGGCGGCACGGCCTCGCCCACCATTTCGCACAACATGTCGATCTGCCGGCGGCGATGCGCCTCGGCCAAGCCCAGGTGCACGCAGATGGCGTGCAGGTCGCCGAAGCCCGGCACGGCCAGCGTGCAGTGCAGCATGCCGCGCCGCTCGGGTCCCTGGATGGATACGTCGCGGTTGCGGTACTGCACGATCGGGTACTTGGACAACAAGGCGTTGCCGTGATGGCCGTGCGGATACACCGCGTTGCGGCCATACGCGAACTGCGGCCACATCGCGTCGGCGAGGAACTCGTATTGCGGCACCGGCGGCCAGTCGACGGTGCGCTCGGCGTGCAGCGCATGATCGCCCTGCACCTCCTGCAGGAACACGAGGTCGGCCTGCACCGCCCGTACCGCGCTGCGCAATTCGGGCAGGATGAACCGGCGATTGAGGAAACCGAAACCCTTGTGCATGTTGACCGTCAATACGCGAATCGAAGGGCGGACGCCCCGTGCGGGAACGGTGCTGGAAATGTCGATGTTTGTCACTGTTGGAAGTTTTAACAGCGTCGGGCGCAACCGCCTGTAGGAAAAACACGGCATTCGATGTCGGCACGGCGCGGTAGCGCGGCGCAGGCCCGGCAGGCCCGCGATGCCATCCAGGGGTTCAGTCTGCGGCCCGCCAGCCGATAAGACAGACAGGGTTGGCGGCTGCTTGAAACAATGTTACATCTGCCTGTTGCCTGACAACCCCTGTTGGTGGGATGATTGCCGCTTTCGGCAAGCGACTTGCCAAACCAGTGATCGACGGGAGGATGCGCGCATGCGTTGGGCCAAGACCAGTTTGCGAAACAGCTTTTTCGGATGGATGGCCCATCAGCCCGCGGCGGAGCCCAGCGCACGCCTGGAGGACATCCGCAAGGCAATGCTGCAACTGCTCGAACAAAGCCCGGACGGCAAGAACAGCGCGGTCGAACGCAAGGTCCTGTTCGCCCATGACCTGGACGAACTCTGGTACGTACGCCCCGACCTGATGACGGCCATTGCCGCCGACCGCGGCGAATCCGTCGCGCGGGCATGCCTGGCCGACATCACGCGCATGTTCGACGCTGGCACCGGCGGCAAGTTGCGTCGCAGCAGCCGCTCCGGCCCCGGCAAGGGCTGACGCCGACCGAGGCTCCGAGCCGCTGGCCGGCCCGCATGGCGCCTGCGCTGCGCGCAGGCCAGCCGGCGACCGCAACGACTGCGTTGCGCCGATGACTACCGCCCCCGCCGCCAACTCGGCACAATGGTGCTCGTAACCGAGCATGGAAAGGGCGCATATGGCATCCGGAAAAATCCTGGTCGCGCAAGGCGGCGGCCCCACGGCAGTGATCAACCAGTCCATGGTGGGCGTGGCGCTGGAGGCGCGTCGCCACCACAACGTGCAGCGGGTCTATGGCGCCCGCCATGGCGTGCGCGGCATCGTCGACGAGGACTTCGTGGACCTGACCCAGGAAACCAGCCACAACCTCGAACTGGTCGCGGCCACCCCCTCGTCGGCGCTGGGCTCGACGCGCGACAAGCCCGACGCCAAATACTGCCATGCCATCTTCGAGGTGCTGCGCGCACACGAGATCGAGCATTTCTTCTACATCGGCGGCAACGACTC
>CAXBDR010000442.1:0-2319 GCA_963974265.1 uncultured Rhodoferax sp. | reverse complement strand
CCGGACGCTGGGGATGTTGCGCAGTCTGCCATCGCTGCTGCAGTTGCTGCGACGCAGGTCGGCTTCGGAAGACAAATTGCCGCACGCGCGCTTCAGCGCGACATCTTTCGGCATCCGCTCGCTGGTCGTCGCGGGCACGGGCAGCCCCACCGTGGTCTTTGAGTCCGGCATCGGTCAGGGCAAGCGCAATTGGGCGCCAGTGTTCAACCGGATCGCCGAGATGACCCGGGCCGTCGCGTACGACCGCGCCGGTTACGGGCAGAGCGAAATCTCTGACCTGCCCCGCGATGGCCTGCAGATCGTGCTGGAACTGCGCGAGATGTTGCGCACCGAAGGGCTGGATCCACCCTACGTGCTGGTCGGCCACTCACTGGGCGGAACCATGGTCAAGCTGTTCGCCAAGACCTGGCCCGACGAGGTCGCCGGCGTGGTCTTGGTCGATGCGCGGCACGAGGAGTTCACCCAGCGTTGCCGCCAGGTCGGCGTGCACCGGCTGTTGTACGAGCCGCCGGAGGCCTTGCTGAACATGTTGCCACCGGTGCCGCGGGCCGAGTTGCTGGCGGCGCCGCTGACATTGAAGCAGGCGCGCCGTGCCGGCAGCTTCCCCGATGTGCCGCTGATCGTGCTGACCCAGAGCAATGCCACCAGCCGTTGGCCCGAATCCCTGGGCAAGGTCTGGCTGGCCAGCCAGCGCAGGATGGCCAGCATGTCGGCGCTCGGCCGCATCAAGGTCGTCGGAGATGCCGGGCACAACCTGCACATGGACCGGCCGGATGTCGTGGTGCGCGCGGTCACCGGTGTGGTGCGTGCGGCGCGCCTGATTCGCGGCAAGCGGCTCAGGGTCCGCCGCTGAGCCGGTGCCTGTTTGCGTGGCAACCGGACGCCGTCAGGGTTGGGATTCGAGGGATTCGACCCTGCGCGCGCCGTTGAAGCGGGTGCGCCAGTAACCGACACGCATGTCTTCGACCCGCACCTGGGCACCCGGCTTGGGGGAATGGATGAACTTGTTGTCGCCGACATAGATGCCGACATGGCTGAATGCTCGGCGCAAGGTGTTGAAGAACACCAGGTCGCCCGGCTTGAGATCGCTCTGGTCGATCTCCTGGGTGGCTGCAGCCTGCTGGTCGGCCGTGCGCGGCAGCAACAGGCCGACCGTCTGCTCGTACATCGCGCGGACGAATCCACTGCAGTCGAACCCGGTCTCGAGCGAGGTTCCGCCGCGCTTGTAGGGCACGCCCAGGAAACCCATCGCACTGACAACCAGTTCCGAGGCCTTGTCTTTCGCCGTCTGGCCCGCCTGGGACATATGGCGGAAGAAACCGCGTTCGGCCAGCAGTTTTTCCAGGTCGTCGGTGTTGCCTGCCGCAGGGACTGCATGGGCTGCGCTGGCCAGCATCAGGGTTGCCGCCAAAGCCAGCAGTGAAGCCATTTTGCGCATCGGCGGACGATACCGGCTGCGCGACGCGGCGTCAAGCGATTCGAGATGCCAAGTGCTTGATTTCATTGAATTTGTGGTGTCCGCGACACGATCGGCGCGATGTGTGCGTGCAACCGACGCCTGACCGGCCACGCCGGGCAATCCCTGCGCGGTTCGTGCCGATGACGATTGGGCTACCATCAAAACTAAGGTGCATCTTGCGCCAGGCCCGGGATGCAGCTGGGCCGTCCGGCTGGATCCGGATCCTGCACAACACAACGGGACGACACCATGTTCAACGCCATTCACCTGACCAAGACCGACACCTTCGCCGCGCAGCTGACCGAAGTCGACGAGGCGCAACTGCCGGCCGGAGACGTGACGGTCCGCGTGGAGTATTCAACCCTGAATTACAAGGATGGCCTGGCCATCACCAATCGATCGCCGGTCGTGCGCAACTGGCCGATGGTGGCCGGCATCGACGGTGCCGGAACCGTGATCGAATCGAGCCATCCGGCCTGGAAGGCGGGAGACCGTTTCGTGCACAACGGCTGGGGCGTCGGCGAGACCCACTGGGGTTGCCTGGCAGAGAAGGCGCGGCTCAAGGGCGATTGGCTGGTGCGCCTGCCCGATGCGTTCACCGCGCGCCAGGCCATGGCCATCGGCACCGCCGGCTACACCGCGATGTTGTGCGTGCTGGCGCTGGAAGACCATGGCATCGCGCCGGCCTCGGGCGAGATCCTGGTGACCGGTGCCACCGGCGGCGTCGGCAGTGTCGCGGTGGCCTTGCTCGGCCGACTGGGTTACACCGTGGTGGCCGCCACTGGCAAGGCGTCGGAGGAGGCTTATCTGAAGCAGCTTGGTGCGACATCGGTGGTCGCGCGCGACAGCCTGTCGGCACC
>CAXBDR010000441.1:0-2333 GCA_963974265.1 uncultured Rhodoferax sp. | reverse complement strand
CGGCGGCGGCGAGTTGCTGCTGCATCGCCGCCGTCGGCACCATCGTGGCCTGGCAGTGGTTGTGGAAGCTGCGCAGGTAGGCCATGATCGGGCGACGCAGCAGGCCCAGGCCGTAGTAGCGGCCATAGGCCTGGAAATTGGTGCGGAAGTCCGAACACACCGGCACTTGCAGCGACCGTGCCGTGCGCAGGGCCGACCAGCCGAGTGGTCCTTCGGTGGCCACGTGCACGATGTCCGGGCGTCGCCGTGTCCAGGCGCGCGCGAGGCGTTCCGACGCCGGCAGGCCCATGCGCAGATGGCCATACATCGGGATCGGCACGCCGGATGTCACGATCTCGCCGGCCTCGTCGTCGTCCTGCGACGGTGCCGCTTCGTCCCGTTGGCGCGGTCGTATCAGCTGCACCCGATGTCCGCGCGCGCGCATGCCGTGCACGATGCGCCAGACGCTGGTGGCAACGCCATTGACCTCGGGTGGGTAGGACTCCGTGACGAGGGCGATCTGCAAGGATGGATGCTGCATCCGTCGATGATCGGTTCGACGCGCAACAGTTTGATGACAGTCGGCGGCCGGCCCGGTGCGTCACCAGTCCGTCATGGTTTCGCTGCACGATGGCGGGGCTCGGGTGCCGCCGTGGCGCCGAGCGGCCCGGGTCCATGTCCGGGAAATCCGAAATCCATGACAGAAAAGGACATTGCGTGAACCCATTCCTTCAGGCATTGCGGACCCAGCGCTGGGACGACCACCGGTATTACCACCACGATCGCATCAACCAGTCGCTGCATCTGCTCAGCGCTGTCTGCTTCGTGGTGGCATATGCGTGGCTCCTGATCGATCCGGTCGTCTCGGCCCTGATCGCCTGGCTGCTGTCGATGACGACCCGCCAGGTCGGGCATTTCTTCTTCGAACCGCACGACTACGACGAGGTGAACCAGGCCACGCATGCGTTCAAGGAGGACATCAAGGTCGGCTACAACTTGCGGCGCAAGGTCGTGCTGATGGGCTTGTGGGCGGCCTGCCCGCTGCTGGTATGGGTTCGGCCCGACCTGTTCGGACTGGTCGTGCCGCATGCGGGCTGGGTGGAATTTGCCCGCCACGTCGGTGCGCTCTGGCTGGCACTGGGTGTCGGCGGACTGCTGTTTCGCGGTTTCCAGCTGGCGGTGCAGCAAGACCTGCACACGGCGCTGGTCTGGATGACGAAGATCCTGACCGATCCGTTCCACGATATCTGGCTCTACCACAAGGCACCGGCACAATTGCTGCGCGGCGAGCGCATGGACCCGATGGCTCACGTACGTGCCCAGGGATCCTAGAAGCGATGGCGCAGGGCCTCGGCAAGAATCCCGCGCCGAATGGCGCGGTTGCTCAGTCCGGGCGGGGAACTCCACCAGCCGTCGGACTGCATCTGCATGGCGGCGGCGACGAAACGCTCGACGACCTGCGCGAAGTCCGCATCGGTGTAGTTCAGGCTGAAGACGATGCGGCCGCTGCCGACCCAGCTCAAGGCCAGTCCTTGCTGGCGCAGGTAGAACTGCAGCATCCAGTTGTAGCGCGAGGGCGAGGTGTAGGTGATGACCCAGACCGTGGTCATGCCCGCCACGCGCACGGGAAGCCCGGCGTCGCGCAGTCGGGCATTGAGCGCGGCTTCGCGCTGGCTCCAGCGCGTTTCCATGCCCTCGTACATCGCAAGGACCTCGGGCGACTGCAGTCGTTCGAGGAACACCTGCATCGTGGTCATCACATAGGGGTGGGCATTGAAGGTGCCGCGGGCGAAACAGATGTCCGCCGGCCGCTCGGGGCGAAAGCGCTGCATCAGGTCGGCGCGGCCGCACACCACGCCCACGGGCAATCCGCCGCCCAGCGTCTTGCCGTAGGTCACCATGTCGGCGCGAACGCCGAAATATTGCTGTGCCCCACCGGGTGCCAGGCGAAAGCCCATGAAGACTTCGTCGAATATCAGCACGATGCCGCGCTCGGAGCAGACGGCCCGCAGGCGCTGCAGCCAGTGCGTATAGGCGGCGCGGTCGAACCCGGCACGGCGGGAACTGTCGAGCAGGGCGGAATCGCCAGGCGCGGATGCGTTCGGATGCAGGGCTTGCAGCGGGTTGACAAGTACGCAGGCGATGTCGCGCCGGGTCCGCAGGACCTGCAGGCTGCGCTCATGCATGTCGCGCAGGGTGTAGGTCTGCCGCGCGGGAACCGGGTTGCCGGGGCCGGGTTGCACATCGTCCCACCAGCCGTGGTAGGCGCCGCAAAAGCGCACGAGGTGGCTGCGCCGGGTGTGGTAACGCGCCAGGCGCACCGCTTGCATGACCGCCTCGGTACCCGACATGTG
>CAXBDR010000440.1:0-2364 GCA_963974265.1 uncultured Rhodoferax sp. | reverse complement strand
GCACCCACTTGAGCAACCGGATGGCGTTCTTCATGGGGATCGATTCTACGGGGGCCACTGTCGGCGGCGATGGTGCGCCGAGCACTCGTGCAAGCGGCTGCGCGGCGCAGGCCGGCCACGCAGCGGCACCGGCGCATCTAGGCGCGGCGCTTGTCGACTTCGCCGGGCGCCAGCGTATCGGCGGTTCGACGATCGACCGCCTCGCGCAAGGCCTTGCCGGGCTTGAAATGGGGAACCCGCTTTTCGGGTATGGCGACGCTTTCGCCACTGCGTGGGTTGCGACCCATGCGTGGAGGGCGCCGATTGATCGAGAAACTGCCGAAGCCGCGGATTTCGATCCGGTGCCCGGCCACCAGGGCGTCGTTCATCGCGTCGAGGATCGCCTTGACGGCGAACTCCGCATCGCGGTGGGTGAGTTGCCCAAACCGGTTGGCCAACAACTCGACAAGATCCGATCGGGTCATGGTAGGTGTGAAAAAGGGACAAGGTCGTGACACGCACGCAGGGTGGCGCGCCACGACCTTGTGGTCAGGCAACGATCAGTTGTTGTCCAGTTTGGCGCGCAGCAAGGCGCCCAGGCTGGTCGTGCCGGCGTTTTCACGCTGGGAGCTCTGGCTCAGGCTGGCCATGGCTTCCTGCTGGTCCACGGCATCCTTGGCCTTGATCGACAGCTGGATGTTGCGGGTCTTGCGATCCACATTGACCACCACCGCGGTGACCTCGTCACCTTCCTTGAGCACGTTGCGCGCGTCTTCGACGCGGTCGCGGCTGATCTCGGAGGCACGCAGGTAGGCGATGATGTCGTTGCCCAGGTCGATCTCGGCGCCTTTCGGGTCAACGGTCTTGACCTTGCCGGTGACGATCTGGCCCTTGTCATTCACCGACACGAAGGTCGTGAACGGGTCGGAGTCGAGCTGCTTGATGCCCAGCGAGATGCGCTCGCGGTCGACGTCGACAGCCAGCACCAGGGCCTCCACTTCCTGGCCCTTCTTGTAGTTGCGCACGGCGGCTTCGCCCGGCTCGTTCCAGCTCAGGTCGGACAGGTGCACCAGGCCGTCGATGCCGGCGGCCAGGCCGACGAACACGCCGAAGTCGGTGATCGACTTGATCGGGCCCTTGACGCGGTCGCCGCGCTTGGTGTTCTGCGCGAATTCCTGCCACGGGTTGGCCTTGCACTGCTTCATGCCCAGGCTGATGCGGCGCTTGTCTTCGTCGATCTCGAGGACCATGACTTCGACTTCTTCACCCAGCGTGACGATCTTGCTCGGGGCCACGTTCTTGTTGGTCCAGTCCATCTCGGACACGTGCACCAGGCCTTCGATGCCCGGCTCGAGTTCGACGAACGCACCGTAGTCGGCAATGTTGGTGATCTTGCCGAACATGCGCGTGCCTTGCGGGTAGCGGCGGTTCACGCCCAGCCACGGGTCGTCGCCCATCTGCTTGAGACCCAGCGAGACACGGTTCTTCTCGGTGTCGAACTTCAGGATCTTGGCCATGATTTCCTGGCCGGCCGTCACCACTTCGCTCGGGTGGCGGACACGGCGCCAGGCCATGTCGGTGATGTGCAGCAGGCCGTCGATGCCGCCGAGGTCGACGAACGCACCGTATTCGGTGATGTTCTTGACCACGCCGTTGACGATGGCGCCTTCCTTCAGGGTGGCCATCAGCTTGGCGCGCTCTTCGCCCATGCTGGCTTCCACCACGGCACGGCGCGACAACACGACGTTGTTGCGCTTGCGGTCGAGCTTGATGACCTTGAATTCCAGGGTCTTGTTCTCGTACGGGGTGAGGTCCTTGGTCGGACGGGTGTCGACCAGCGAGCCCGGCAGGAAGGCGCGGATGCCGTTGACCAGCACGGTCAGGCCGCCCTTGACCTTGCCGCTGGTGGTGCCGGTGACGAATTCACCGGACTCGAGTGCTTTCTCGAGAGCCATCCAGGAGGCCAGGCGCTTGGCCGTGTCACGGCTGACGATGGTGTCGCCGTAGCCGTTTTCCATCGCGACGATGGCCACGGAGACGAATTCGCCCACCTGGACTTCGAGTTCGCCCTTGTCGCTCTTGAACTCGTTCAAGGGCACATAGGCTTCGGATTTGAGGCCGGCGTTGACGACCACAAAGTTGTGCTCGATACGCACCACTTCGGCGGTCACGACCTCGCCAACGCGGGTTTCGGAGCGCTTCAGTGATTCTTCAAAGAGATCGGCAAAAGATTCAGACATTGTGTTTGCGGATGAACCGCGGGTTGTTGCGTTGTCCACCACACGACCAGTGCGCCATTGAGGCGCGAGAGGAGTCGTGTGGACCATCACGACGGCCGGGGCCATCGTGTTTGTCCCTTGGCGCCTAGGCGCCGTGGAACGGCTG
>CAXBDR010000439.1:0-2365 GCA_963974265.1 uncultured Rhodoferax sp. | reverse complement strand
TTCACGCCCAGCGCGAGCGTGGTCTGGTTGTCGCTGCGCTTGACCAGGAAGATGGGATCCTGGCCGCCATAACTGCGGTGCTCGTAGTTCAGTGCCGCGAAGCCGGAGACGTCGTTGCGGATGGTCTTTTGCACACCGACGCGCAGGCCGCTCAGCGAATGGCCGAGGTGGGCCACGCCGCTGGCCGATTCGTTCTCGGTGCCGGCATACAACCCGCCCCAGGCCAGCCAGCCGCCGCGCAGCTGCTGCGCATACGAGCCTCCAACGACGGTGCGGTGGGAATCGCGCAGCGTCTGCGACGGGTAGTGCAGCCGCGACCATTGCACATAGGCGCCGACTTCACGCTGGTCGTCCATGCGATAGGCCCATTCACCGACCAGGCCCCGCTGGGTCCGGTTGGTGGACCCGCTGTAGTGGTAGTCCTCGTAGACGGCCGCCACCGTGACCTCTTGGCGATCGACACGGTAGGAAACGCCGCCGAGCAGGTTGACCTGGTGATTGTTGAATACCGACTCGTTGCGGTTGGCACGCTTGTTGACGCTGGCATTGCCGACGATGGACCAGCGGGAATCCAGTACATGGCGCCCGGACACACCTGCGCCCATGTTGGCGACGGTGGCATCGCGCTTGACCGAATTGGCTCCCAGCACCACGCCACCGATCACAGGCACCGCCACGTTCGGGTTGCCGGGGCCGCTGGAGACGTTGCTGTCGTGGCCGACACCGAGTTCCACATAGGCCTTGATCGAGGAACGCATCTGGGCCTCGGCCACGTCGATGGCACGCAGGAACTGGTCGATCGTGAGTGCGGCCTCGGCCGGCGCGCCTTGCGCCTTGGCCTGCTCGAGCAAGGTGCGGGCCGACTTGCTGTCGCCGACCGCAAACATGGCCCGGCCGAGTTCGGCCCGGGCACGGGTGTTTCCCGGCTGCACGATCGTGACCCGTTCCAGCGCCATCACCGCGCGCGCATGTTCACCGCTCTGGTTGGCGGCAATGCCGAACACCGTGTCGAAGTCCGGATCGCCCGCCCGCTTGACCTCGTGGGGTTCCAACATGTCATAGGCCTGGCGCGCCTGGCCCGCCTCGGTCATTGCCAGCGCCTGGCGAACCAGATCGTCCATCTCCGCGTGCACGGCCCCGTGGGCGAGGAGTGCGGCGCAAACGGCAGCGCAAAGGCGTTTCATGGGCAGGTGTTTTTTCATGCGCGTAGTCCCGCTGGATTCTTGTAGCCTTTGCTTATACCATCGCAGCCGCGGCATGGGAATTGCCCGGATGCCGTGCGTTGCCTGATCGACACAGTTGTTTGACAAGCCTTGGTGGCGCGGGTGGCGCGGGTGGCGCAGTCCGGCAGGGACGACCGCAGCCCGCGATCCATGCCGATGTCTTTCAGGACCGGGGCAAGCAGGCATTTCGGAGTCGCCCGCCCATCGGTGGCACAATCGGCGGGTCAACAGGCCCTTCCCAAGCCACAGTCGCATCCGCCATCCGGTTCAGCCGTGCCGCGGAAGGTTAGTCAATCGATGAGACCGACAAATGTTTCCTCAAGGGAAACGGAGTTAAGCGAACCATGAGTCAAAACCCGTCCGGCGCTTCCGCCCCGCCTTCGATCTACCACGCCTACCAGTCCAACACCTACCTGTTCGGTGGCAATGCGCCATACGTCGAGGAGATGTACGAGAACTACCTGGCCAACCCCGGCAGCGTTCCCGATTCCTGGCGTGAATACTTCGACAACCTGCAGCATGTGCCGGCCGTCGACGGCAGCAATGCCAAGGATGTCGCGCACCAGCCGGTGATCAACGCGTTTGCCGAGCGCGCCAAGATGGGCGGCACCCGGGTGGTATTCGGCAGCCGGGACCAGGAAATGGGGCGCAAGCGGGTTGCGGTACAGCAACTGATCGCCGCCTACCGCAACGTCGGCGCGCGCTGGGCCGACCTCGACCCGCTCAAGCGGCGCGAGCGCGACAACATCCCCGAGCTCGAACTTTCCTTCTACGAGTTCTCCGATGCCGACCAGGAGATCGTGTTCAACATCAGCAACACGTTCTTCGGCAAGGAGACGATGAGCCTGCGCGACCTGCGCAACGCCTTGTTCGAGACCTATTGCGGCAGCATCGGCGCCGAATACATGTTCCTGACCGACCAGGCGCAGAAGCGCTGGTGGCAGCAAAAGCTCGAGTCCACACGCACCAAGCCCAACTTCGACGCGGCCAAGAAGCGCCATATCCTGGACCGCTTGACCGCAGCTGAAGGCCTGGAACGTTTCCTGCACACCAAATACGTGGGCCAGAAGCGTTTTTCGCTGGAAGGCGGCGAGAGTTTCATCAACGCGATGGATGAGCTGATCCAGCGCGGCGGCGTGGTC
>CAXBDR010000438.1:0-2366 GCA_963974265.1 uncultured Rhodoferax sp. | reverse complement strand
GTCGCGCACTGGTCCTCGGCGGCGTGACGATCCCGTACGAGCGCGGGCTGCTGGGTCATTCCGATGCCGATGTGTTGCTCCATGCCATCACCGACGCGGTGCTGGGAGCTGCCGCACTTGGCGACATCGGCCGGCATTTTCCCGACACCGACCCCCGTTTCAAGGGCGCGGACTCGTCGGTGCTGCTGGCCGAGGCCCTGGCACGCGTGCGTGCGGCCGGCTGGAGGGTCGGCAATGTCGACAGCACCGTGATTGCTCAGGCGCCGCGGCTCATGCCTTGGATTCCGGCCATGTGCGAGGCCATCGCCAGGACCATGGGCTTGCATGTGGACCAGGTCAACGTCAAGGCCAAGACCGCCGAGAAACTCGGCGCGGTCGGGCAGGGCGAGGCCATGGAGGCGCGCGCCGTCGTGATGCTGCTGCGCCTGTAGCGGCCGGCGCCCAGTGCGCGGGCGTGCTCAGCCGGCCCGGTTGAGCTCGATGCGGGCCGACAGGCCGCCCGAGGAGCGGTTGCGCAGCACCAGCGTGCCGCCCATGCGCTGGATGTTCTTCTCCACGATGGCCAGGCCCAGGCCGGCACCGGTGGCCGCGGTACGGGCCGAGTCGCCGCGAAAGAAGGCCTTGGTCAGCTGCTGCAGGTTCTCCGGCGATACGCCGGGGCCGTGGTCGCGCACCTCGAGCGCCACGCGCGAGCCCTTGGCCAATGCGACGATCGCGACCTCGGCGATGCCGCTGCCTGCGGACTTGCCGTAACGGCTGGCGTTCTCGATCAGGTTGGAGAGCACCCGCAGCAGGTCGACCTCATCCGCCAGCACCATCAGGTCGGAGGGCACGTCGACGCGCAGCCGGACATCGCTGGCATCCTTGAGCGCATAGACGCAGCGATGGACGAGTTCGGCCAGTGCGATCGGCACCACGGCCACCTGGTCGGGCCGCGCATAGTCGAGGAACTTGTTGATGATGGCGTTGGCCTGGTCGATGTCCGCCGCCATCTGGTCGCGCGCGCCGTCGTCGGTGACGCTCAGTTCGGTCTCCAGCCGCAACCGCGCCAACGGCGTTCGCAGGTCGTGCGAGATGCCGGCCAGCATGATGACGCGGTCCTGTTCGATTTGCGCGAGCTTGCGCGACATCCGGTTGAATTCGATATTGACCTCGCGGATCTCCCGGGTAGCGACCGTCTCGTCGAGAAAACCCCCTGCGAAATCGCCTTCCCGGACCCGGCCCGCTGCCACCGACAGGTCGCGCAGTGGGCGGTTGATCAGCCCGGCGATCAGCGCGGCACCCGCCAGCGACAACGCGGCGGCGATCACCAGCCAGATGATCCAGGTTTCCCCGACCGGCGGGTTGAGCCGGGCGCGGTCGGTCAGCATCCAGTAGCGGTCCTCGTCGATGGTGAAACCGATCCACAGGCCCGGTTCGTCGTTGACGCTGTTGGCGACCACGGTATCGGCGCCCAGGCGCAATGCGAGTTCCCGCGTCATGCGTTGACCCAGCGCATCGTCGGGGAAAGGTTCGAACCGGTCGTCGGGCTCGCGCGGCAGGATGCGCACCGCCTCCTGTTCGGTCATGGTCTTGATCAGCGACACCCGCGCAATCGAGTCGGAGTGGATCAGTGCGGCCCGGCTGAGATTGACGATGGACGCGATCTGTTGCGCCGTCTGCACGGCGCGTGGTTCGAGCTCGAACACCCGCAAGGTCTGCAGCCAGGCCAGGATGCTCACCAGCAGCAGCGCCGCGAGCAGGAAAAACGTGCGGCCGAACAGCCCGACGCCGCGCCGTGTCACCGGTGCCGGCAAGGGGGCGGCGTCGGTCAGGCCGGCCGGCTCGGTCGAAATGCTGGCGCCGCGCACGTGATCTGGCGTGAATGTCTCTCAGCCCATCAGGCAGCGCCGTCCGGCACGAACACATAACCGACGCCCCAGACCGTCTGGATGAAGCGGGGACTGGCCGGATCGGACTCGATCATCTTGCGCAGGCGCGAGATCTGCACGTCGAGACTGCGGTCGAACGGCTCGAACTCGCGGCCACGCGCCAGCTGCGCGAGTTTTTCGCGCGACATCGGTTGCCGCGGGTGGCGTACCAGCGCCTTGAGCATGGCAAATTCGCCGGTGGTCAGCGGGAGTTCCTGGCCGGACTTGTGCAGGCTGCGCGCACCCAGGTCGAAGCTGAAGGGGCCGAACTGCACCACCTCGTTCTCGCTCGATGGTGCCCCCGGGGCTTCGGCCACCGGGCGCCGCCGCAGCACGGCATTGATGCGTGCCAGCAACTCGCGCGGATTGAAAGGCTTGCCCAGGTAATCGTCGGCACCGACTTCCAGGCCGACGATGCGGTCCACGTCTTCGACCTTGGCGGTCAGCATGATGATG
>CAXBDR010000437.1:0-2406 GCA_963974265.1 uncultured Rhodoferax sp. | reverse complement strand
AAGGTGTTCATCGGCGGCTTCCGGGTGGAGGGCGGGGCGGCGCTGTTGCCTACCTGACGGCGGCGATGTCCTTGTACAGGTCGCCGTAGGTGGTGCCGAACTTCTCGGCCACCGCCTTGTTCACGGCCGCCTTGAAGGCATCGAGTTTCAGGCCTTCTGCCGGCCCGATGACCGTCATCTTCAGTTCCTTGAGCTTGGCCAGTTCATCGGCTTCCGACTTGCGTCCCGACTCGGTGGCGCGCTGGCGCACCTCGTCGGCCGCCTTGCTCACCGCGGCCTTCATCTCGGGCGACAGGCCCTGCCAGGTCTTCTCGTTGATGACGATCAGTTGCGCGTTCATGATGTGGCCCGTGAGCATCATGTGCGACTGGGCTTCGTACAGCTTGGACGACAACACCACGTTGACCGGGTTCTCCTGGCCGCTGACCACGCCGGTGGCCAGTGCGGTGGGCACCTCGCTCCAGTCCACCGGCACCGGCACGGCGCCCAGGCCGGCCACGGTGGTGGTGTAGATCGGGAACGGAATCGCCCGGATCTTCGCGCCTTGCAGATCGCTCGGCTGGTAGGCCGCCTTCTTGGCGGTGAGCTGGCGCGTGCCGAAGTAGTAGCCGTACAGCACCCGCACCCCGGCGGCCTTGATCAGGCCCTCGTTGAGCTTGCTCATCACCGGCGACTTCACGTCGACCACCTTCATCAGGTGGTCGACGTCGCGGTACAGGTAGGGCGTGTCCAGAGCGGCAAAGGGCGCGTACAGCGAACCGATGCCGGCGGCGGTGTTGTGCGACAGCGCGATGGTGCCGGTGGACACGGCCTCGGCAAGTTCCTGCAGCTTGCCCAGTTGCGACGAGGGGTATACCGTCACCTTGATCTGGCCGTTGCTGTGCTTGGCCACGGCCTCGGCGAACCAGTCGGCCTGCATGCCGGCGGCGCTGGTGGGCGGGTTCATGTGGCCGTAGCGGAACTCCATGGCCTTCTGCGCCTGTGCGGGCGCGGCAAGGCACAGTAGCGCCGCGCTGGCGGCAAGGCCCATCAGGGCGCGGCGGGGAAAGGCTGCGATCGAGCGTGTCATGGCGTGTCTCCGGTGTTGTGCCTTCGGGCGCACGGTGCGCCGCTGGCTTGTGGGTGACCCGCACGTTACGGTCTAATGCGCGTTGTCGCAATCGCCCATCGTGATGGATTTTGATGTGTTCTGAGCGCAGCCGTATCGTCGATCTTGCACGCGAGGCCGGCGTGTCCACCGCCACCGTCGACCGCGTGCTGCATGGCCGCAGCAACGTGCGCACCGCCACCGCGCAGCGCGTGTTGCGCGCCGCGGCCGCGTTGCAGTACCTGCCCGAGGCCGACCTGTGGCGCGTGCTGCAGCCCCCGCCGATGCAACTGGCCTTTCTGCTGCCGGCCGGCACCAACCGCTACCTGCGCATGCTGGGCGACAGCGTGGGTGCCGCCGCCGCCACGCTGGCGCCGTACAACGTGCGCTGCCGGGCCTATTTCATCGACAGCTTCGATCCGCTGCGGGTCGCGGCCGCGCTGCGCCGTCACGGCGCGCGCGCGCAGGGCCTGGCCTTCATGGCGCTGGAGCACCCGCGCGTACGCGAGGCGGTGGACGAACTGGCCGAGCGGGGTGTGCCGGTGGTCACGCTGATCTCCGACCTGTCGCCGTCGCGGCGCGTCGCCAATGTCGGCCTGGACAACCTGGCCGCCGGTCGCACCGCGGCCACGCTGATCGGCCGCTTCCTGGGCCCGCGGCGCGGGCCGGTGGCGATGATTGCCGGCTCCTTGTCGTACCGGGGCCATGAAGAACGCGAGACGGGATTCATGGGGCTGATGCAGGCGCAGTTCCCGCATCTGCAGGTGGTCGGCGTGCGCGAGGGCCGGGACGACGCGCAGACCAACTACCGCCAGGCCTGCGCACTGCTGCGCCAGTATCCGGACCTGGTGGGCCTGTACAACATCGGCGGCGGGGCCGAGGGCGTGGGCCGTGCGTTGCAGGAGCGCGGCGGCGGCGAGCGGGCGGTCTTCGTGGCCCACGGGCTGACACCAGACACCCGCGCGCTCCTGAGCGACGGCACGCTGGATGCGGTGATCAACCAGCATCCGCAGACCATGATCCTCAATGCGGTGCGCATCTTCACCAACCTGCGCGATGGCCGGCGTCCCACGGCCGGCGTCGAGCCGATGCGCATCAGCATCGTGCTGCGCGAGAACATGCCCTGAACGCCAGGTGCCGTGCGGGCACCGACCGGGCGCCGGTATGGCGCGCCGGCCCCAGCCGCACGGTTCGGCGCCGCGCCCGGCCCGGCCATTTGTGCTTCGTTCACGCGTCCAGCAATGAAGCCCGCAGGGATGGGCAGTGACCCTAAATCCGGCAGTTACCCTGTAGCCGGGAGGCCGATTGGGGGCCTGAAC
>CAXBDR010000436.1:0-2408 GCA_963974265.1 uncultured Rhodoferax sp. | reverse complement strand
CGTAACGCGCCGCTGCCGACTCCAGCAACCTGGAATCGATGTTGGGCATCTGCGCGCGAAGACGATCGACCTCGTTGCGGTGCGCGTAGTCCCATTCGGCCTGCGTGATATCGCGCCCGGCGACAGAAGCCACCTTGGGGTCGTTGTTGTTGAACTGGTTGTATCCATCGACACCCACCAGCACGAACGCCGGGATGATCAGCAAGAACATCAGGAACATCAGTACCTTGGTGTGCTTGCGAACGAGATCGAACATGCGCTACTACTCCATGAATTCGAATCCGGCTGCTCGACACACCTCACGCGCATCGGCCGGATCAACAAAAAAAGGCGAACATCGTGTTCGCCTTTGTCCGTAGTGGTGGGTGCTGACGGGCTCGAACCGCCGACCTACGCCTTGTAAGGGCGCCGCTCTACCAACTGAGCTAAGAACCCCACTGCAATCAACAAGCTCAGTTCAACGCATCTTTCAATGCCTTGCCCGGGCGAAACTTCGGAACCTTGGCAGCCTTGATTTTAATCGCGGCACCGGTGCGCGGATTGCGACCGGTACGTGCAGCACGCTTGCCCACGGCAAAAGTGCCGAAGCCGACCAGCGAAACCGAGCCACCTTTTTTCAAAGTGGTCTTGACGGCACCGATCGTGGACTCCAGGGCGCGGGTTGCCGCGGCCTTGGAAATGTCGGCGTGCTTGGCGATATGTTCAATCAACTCTGTCTTGTTCACAAAGAACCTCTCGAAAGGATACGGGGCAGTCGGACTGGCCCCGTAAAAATCTGGTCACCGCCCGGCTCCGGTATTGGTCAGGCGGTGGGCTCGGTCGCACAGGAAACCGTCGGTCTGGGTCACAGATCCCGGAGTCCGTACTTCTAGACTGATTAAAGCGACGGACTTCGAGCGTGTCAACCGGCCGGGTGGCAAACTTCGGTGCGGACGCGAATTCTATTCGGTTTTGCGGAACGTCCACTCGAACAAGGGGGCGAGCCCGGAGCACAGGCCCGGCGACGCCCGTGATCGGCGCGGTGGCCCGGCCCCCGCATCGCGTTGCGCGATGTGCCATCAAGCCCGCACGGCCTGCTCGATGGCCTTCCCCAGGTCCGCGGTACTTGCCGCGCCGCCGATATCGGGCGTACGCGGTGCGCCACTGGCAGGCGCCAGCACCGCCTCGATGGCCGCCAACACCGCGTCGTGCGCTTCGCGATGACCCAGGAAGTCGAGCATCATCGCGCCGCACCAGATCTGTCCGATCGGGTTGGCCACGCCCTTGCCCGCGATGTCGGGCGCCGACCCATGCACCGGCTCGAACAGCGACGGAAACGCGCGCGTCGGATTCAGGTTCGCGCTCGGTGCGATGCCGATGGTGCCGGTACACGCCGGCCCCAGGTCGCTGAGGATGTCGCCGAACAGGTTGCTGGCCACGACCACGTCGAAGAAGTCCGGGCGCTGCACGAAATGCGCCGTCAGGATGTCGATGTGGAACTTGTCGACGGTCACATCCGGGTATTCCTTGGCCATCAGGGCGACACGCTCGTCCCAGTACGGCATCGTGATCGCGATGCCGTTGGACTTGGTGGCGCTGGTCAGGTGTTTCTTCGGACGCGAGCGCGCGAGTTCGAACGCAAAACGCAACACCCGGTCCACGCCGACGCGCGACATCACCGTCTCCTGCATCACGATCTCGCGCTCGGTGCCGGCAAACATGCGCCCGCCGACACTGGAGTATTCGCCCTCGGTGTTCTCGCGCACGATGTACATGTCGATCTCGCCCGGCTCGCGCCGGCTGCCGTCACGCCGCACGACGGGCGCGACGATGCCCGGCATCAGCCGTGCCGGCCGCAGGTTGATGTACTGGTCGAACTCGCGCCGGAACAGCAGCAGCGAACCCCACAGGGACACATGGTCCGCGATCTTGTCCGGCCAGCCGACGGCACCGAAATAAATGGCGTCGTGCCCGCCGATCCGGTCCTTCCAGTCGTCCGGCAACATGGTGCCGTGCCGCTCGTAGTAGTCCCAGCTCGAAAAGTCGAAGTGGTCGAACTGCAGGTCGATGCCGAACCTGTCGGCCGCCGCCTCCATCACGCGAATGCCCTGCGGCATCACTTCCTTGCCGATGCCGTCACCGGCGATCACCGCGATCTTCTTCTTGCCCATGTTGCTTGTCCTCGTCATCGTTGAACCGTATCGGCGGCCGTGGCGCCACCTTCCCAAACCGCCGCTGCGTGCGCCGCCATGTCGTCATGGCCGCCGTCGCACCACCAGACTCACTCCCCATGCCGTGATCGCCATGCCCAGCATGGTCACCACGGTGATGGGCTCGCCGAACAGCACCCATGCCAGCACCGCCGCGACGGGCGGCACCAGGTACATCAGGCTGGTGACCGCTGTCGCGGCACCACGCTGTATCAGCAG
>CAXBDR010000435.1:0-2410 GCA_963974265.1 uncultured Rhodoferax sp. | reverse complement strand
TCGGCGTGATCTCCTCGAGCAGGAAGCGGTCGACCGCGAAGCCGCCGGCATACGACAGCCGGGCCGCCGCGCCGGCCACCGCGCCATAGGTCAGCCGGCCCTGGGTCGACGCGGTGCCCGAGGCCAGCGTCAGCTCCGTGTATTCGGACAGGATGGGTTGCACCGGCGCCAGCGCCAGGTCGGTCACCGCCAGTTGCAGGTCGACGGCCTGCGGCTCCAGCGCCGCGCTGCCCTTGGCCTGCAGCCGGCCGCCGCTGGCCAGCGAGGCGCCGAACGCGACCTGCATGGGCGATGCGCCGGCGGCCGTGTCGACGCCGGAGAGGTTCAGCGTGATCGCGTCCAGTCCCAGTGCCAGGGGCGGGTCGCTGCGGCGGTCTTCCAGCCGCACGGCCGCGTCCTGCAGATCGACGGAGCGGATCGCGACGCGCCAGGGGCGTTCGTCGGCCGCAGCCCCCGGGCCCGCGGTCACGGGCGGTGTCGTCGTGGCCTCGGGCTGCGCCTGCGCGGCGACCGGCGCATCGGTGGCGACCGGCGAACCGGTGGCGGCCTGCGGATCGGACACACCCAGCACCTCGAGCAGGTTCACCCGGCCCTGGGCATCCAGCCAGGCCGAGGCACGCAGGCCGCTCACGCGCAAGGCGTCGGCGGTGACGGACCGCTCGGCCAGGCTGAATACCGCACCCGAGAGGTCGATGTCGCCCAGCTGCACCAGCTCGGCGACCTGCCCGGTCGGGTCGAGCAGCCGTGCCTGGCCGAGCGCGAGCGCCATCGCGCTGCCGTGCAGCTGCAGCGGGCCGTCGACCATGTCCAGTTGCAGGCTGCCGGCCGTCCAGGTGGCCGAGGCCAGCGTCGCCAGATCCGTGGCGTCGGCAGCGGCCGTCGTCGCGCCGGCCAGGCCCCGCCCCAGGCCGAACGCGGTCAGGCCGAGTTCGGTATCGTCCATGCGGGCACGGACCTGCGCGGGACCGGCGGCCGAGGCCAGGTCGCCGTCGAAGGCACGGGCCTTCCACTGCGCGTCCTGCAAGGCCAGCCGGTTGCCCGCCTGCGTCGCCCGCAGCTCGCTCAGCGCGGCCGTCGCGCCGCTGCCGGAAAAACGCGTCCCGTCGCCCGCCAGTGCCAGCTGGAACACCTCGCTGCCCAGCGCCATGCCGGCCAGTTGCAGGGACTGTGCCGCACGGGCCAGCACCAGTTGCCGGCCGTCCGCCCGCAAGCCGGTGAAGCCGACGTCGGTCGCACCGTCTGCGCCGCTGCCCACGTCAATGCGCGAACCCCGCAGGCTCAACTCGGCCAGGTCGGCGCTCTCGGCGCCGCGCCGCGCCGCGATGCCGGCCAGCCGCAGCGCCGGGGTGTCGGCCTGCAACTGCGCACCGGCCGCGCCCTGGCGCAACTGCAGCCGGGTGTTGTCGAACACGATCGTGTCCAGCGCCAGTGACTGCCCGTCGGCCAGCAACTGCAGTTTCTGCAGCTGCGACTGCACGGCATCGAGCGTGATGGAGTTTTCGCCGCCGGCCAGCGCGAGCGCCAGGCCTTGTGCCTGCAGCGTCCACTGGCCGAGTTCGGCCGACGGTGCCGAGCCGGCGGATGCGCCCGACGCAGCCACGGCATCGAGTTGCAGCTTCGGCGCCTCGAGCGACAGCGCCGTGCCCGCACCGCCGTTTGCGCCCATGTCGAACAACAGGCGCGTGCCGCCGGCACCAAGTTGCCCGATCCGGGCGCTCTGGCCGTCCTGCTCGGCCGCCAAGGCGCTGGCCTGCCATTGCGGCGCATCGACCTCGACCCGCGTCGCGCCACCGGCGACACGGGCGCGCACGCCCGCCATCTCCAGGCTGCTGCTGCCCAGCGACGCCGACGACGCGCCGGCGCCGCGCGCCTTGCCGCCCTGGGCCAAGGCCAGCATGAGCTTGCCCAGCGTCGCGTCGACGCCGTCGCCCTTGAGCTGCAGGTCGATCGCACCGGCGTCGAGTCGCGCCGACGGCACCGTGAGCGCGTCCTCGCCCTGCGCCAGGGCCAGGCCGTCGACGCCAAGCGTCAACCGCGGCAGCCGCACACGGCTGTCGGCCGCGGAGCCGAGTTGGGCTTCGAGCGCCGTGCCCAGGCCCAGCGCCGCGATCTGCACGCTGCGTGGCCCCGCCGCGTCGCGCACACCGAGCGCCAAACGGTCCACACGCAGGTCGCCGATGGAAACCGTCCACGGCGATGCGGCCTCGGCCCGTGCGGCCGGCGCCGTCGGGTCCGTCTTCGCAGAGGCCTGCGACCCGCGCAGCATCGCTTCCCAACTGCCCCGGCCCTGCGCATCGAGACCGACGTTGGCAGATGCATCGGCGATCGACACCCCGTCGAAATGCAGCACCCGTTGCGCCAGATCCAGCCGACCGGCGCGCAGTGCCAGCGCCTGCACGGCCAGCAAAGG
>CAXBDR010000434.1:0-2431 GCA_963974265.1 uncultured Rhodoferax sp. | reverse complement strand
CAGTGGCTGGAGCTGACGCAGCAGTTGCTCGGCCTGCCGCGCCACCTGAGCCAGCATGTCGGCGGCTTCGTGCTCACGCAGGGCAAACTCACGCGCCTGGTGCCGGTCGAGAACGCGTCCATGCCCGATCGCTCGGTGATCCAGTGGGAGAAGGATGATCTCGATGCGATGGGCCTGCTCAAGGTCGACGTGCTGGCGCTGGGCATGCTCAGCGCGATCCGGCGCTGCCTGGACCTGATCAGCGCGCAGCGCGGCTACACCTTCCAGATGCAGGACATCCCGGCCGAGGACCCGGCCACCTACGACATGATCTGCGCCGCCGACACCGTCGGTGTGTTCCAGATCGAGAGCCGGGCCCAGATGAGCATGTTGCCGCGGCTGCGCCCGCGCTGCTTCTACGACCTGGTGATCGAGGTCGCCATCGTGCGCCCGGGGCCGATCCAGGGCGGCATGGTGCATCCCTACCTCAAGCGTCGCCAGGGGCTGGAGCCGGTGGAGTATCCCGGCCCGGGCCTGCGCGAGGCGCTGGGCCGCACGCTGGGCGTGCCGATCTTCCAGGAGCAGGTGATGCAGGTCGCGATGCTGGCGGCCGGCTTCAGCGCCGGCGAGTCGGACGAACTGCGCCGTTCGATGGCGGCCTGGAAACGCAAGGGCGGCGTGCACAGGTTCTACGACCGCATGGTGCAGGGCATGGTGGCCAACGGTTATACCGAGGCATTTGCGCAGAACATCTTCAAGCAGATCGAAGGTTTCGGCGAATACGGATTCCCCGAAAGCCATGCCGCGAGTTTTGCGTTGCTGGTCTATGTGAGCTGCTGGCTCAAGCACCATGAGCCGGCGTGTTTCCTGGCCGCGATGCTCAACTCGCAACCGCTGGGTTTCTACGGCCCGTCGCAGCTGGTGCAGGATGCAAAGCGCCACGGCGTCGAGGTCCGTGCCATCGACGTGATGTGCAGCGAATGGGACATCACGCTGGAGCCCGCCGCAACGGACGCGCGTGGATCCGATTCCGCGCGCGCCCGATCACCGGCCGAGCGCCACACGCTGCAGGTACGGGCAGCGAAATCGGAATCTGACCCCCATTTCAGGCGCAGTCCGGCGGTCCGGCTCGGCTTGCGCATGGTGTCCGGCCTGGGCGAGGCGGCCGCGCAGCGTATCGTCCAGGCCCGCGCCGAAGGACCTTTCTCCAGCACCGAAGACCTCGCACTACGCGCCGAGCTCGACCAGGGCGACCTCAAGGCGCTGGCCAGTGCGGATGCCTTGTGCGCCTTGTCCGGGCACCGGCGCCAGCAGGTCTGGGAGGCGTCGGCGCTCAAGCCCGCCCCGGCCTTGCTCAAGGCGGTTCCCATCGACGAGGACTGGCTCGAACTGCCGCCGGCCGCCGAAGGCGAGGAAGTGGTGTTCGATTACGCCTCCACCGGCCTGTCACTGCGCCGTCACCCGGTGGCGCTGCTGCGCGACCAGCTGGCAAAAATGAACCTGCTCACCGCCGCGCAGATGCGCGACCTGCCCGATGGCCGCCTGGTGCGTGCCTGCGGCCTGGTCGTGATGCGCCAGCAACCCGGAACCGCCAAGGGCGTGGTGTTCGTCACGCTCGAGGACGAGACCGGCAGCGTCAACGTCATCGTCTGGAAGAGCCTGCGCGAGCGGCAGCGCAACGAACTGCTGTATTCGCGCCTGCTGGCGGTCTACGGTGTCTGGCAGCGCGATGCGCAAACCGGTGGCGAGGTGCGCCACCTGATCGCCCGGCGGCTGAAGGACCTGACGCCGTTGCTCGGTGGCCTGTCGACGCGCAGCCGGGAGTTCCATTGAGGCCGGCCGTCAGCGCGGGCCGAACGGCCCGCGCCATGCGCCAGCCAACGGCCCGGTGGCTGGGGTGGCCGGCCGCGGGTGCGAGCGGGGCCACACCGGGCCGAACCAGCCGGCTTCGCCGTCAGGACTTGCTCGCGACCGCGTCCTTCTTCGCGCTCAGGCAGGTCTTCATGAAGTCCTTGCGTTCGTCGCCCTTCTTGCCGACAGCCTCCTTGTTGCACATGGCCATCTTGTTTTGTTGCGGCGTCTTGGCCTTCTCCTGGGCATGGGCGGCAAGCCCGAAGACCAGCGCGGTACCGATCGTCAGTGTGGACAGCAGTTTCTGCATGATGACTCCCTGAAAAAAAACATGGATGGCGGAACGCCGGGATGGCGCCCCGCACCTGGACATCGGGTGCTGCCAGGGGTTGTGGAACCCCTGCGCGGGCCTGCCAGTCAGGTGAAGCCATCGTAGGAAGACCTGGCGGTGCGGTAATACCCTCAAACAGGGACGTTGCCCGGCTGCCGTCCCTCATAGGGGGGAGACCCTGTACCGCCTGCCGCAGGGCCCGCAGTTGCACCCGTCTTCAACCTAAATCCGGCAGTTACCCTGTAGCCGGGAGGCCGATTGGGGGCCTGA
>CAXBDR010000433.1:0-2442 GCA_963974265.1 uncultured Rhodoferax sp. | reverse complement strand
CGGCGGCGGACAGGTTGGGATGTCGGATATAGCCGGCCATGGTCCGGCGCAGCATGGACGCGATCGGGCAACTAGAGCGGGTCGAACTGCTGCACTGCTCCAGCCTGTACCGAACCGCGCCGGTCGATTCCAGCGGGCCGGACTACATCAATGCCGTCGTCAGCGTGCGCACCACGGGAACGGCCTACGAACTGCTCGGTGGCCTGCAGCGACTCGAGCACGCGGCGCGGCGCGAACGCCCCTACCGCAACGCGCCGCGCACGCTCGACCTGGACCTGCTGCTGTTCGGCGACGCCACGATCCACAGCGCCACGCTGGAGCTGCCGCATCCGCGCATGGGCGCACGCGCGTTCGTGCTGGTGCCGCTGGCGCAGATCGCGCCGCAGCGGGTGGAGCCGGCCGCACTGCGGGCCGTTGCCGACCAGCCGTGCGAGCGCCTGCCGGACTGAACATCGGCCGCCGCGCCGCGCAAGCCATGCGACACTGACGGCATGGACGTCGGGAACTTCGAGAACCACCTGCAATTCATCCGCGAGGCCCAGCGGCTCAAGGACGTGCTGCGCAGCGGTCATACCGCCCAGGGACGGCGCGAAAGCACCGCCGAACACAGCTGGCGCCTGTGCCTGATGGTGCTGGTGTTCGCTCAAGAACTGCCTGGCATCGACCTGCTGCGCCTGCTCAAGATCTGCATCATCCACGACCTCGGCGAGGCCCTCGGCGGCGACATCCCCGCTGTCGAGCAGGACGGCACTCCCGACAAGAACCGGCGCGAACGCGAAGACCTGCTCACGCTGCTCGCGCCGCTGCCGCCGGCGCTGCAGCAGGAGTTCCTCGGCCTGTGGGACGAATACGACGCTGCCGCAACCCCGGAGGCGCGCGCGGCCAAGGCGCTGGACAAGCTCGAGACGCTGATCCAGCACAACCAGGGCGCGAATCCGCCGGACTTCGACTACCGGTTCAACCTGACGTACGGGCAGAAATACACGGACGCCGATCCGCTGTTCGTGGCGTTGCGAGCGCTGATCGATGCGGATACGCGCAGGCGGGTGGATGGGGGGTGACGGGGTGGTCGGTATTCGCCGATCTCTGTGACCTTGCCCTCGTTTCCCGGCTCCCTGGCACGGTCATCCTGATGCATGCATCAATCCTTGGACGCCCCATCCATCTCCGTCGAGACGGCCTGCCCACCCCCAACCCGCGAAACGTCCCCACGTGCCCGCTCCAGCACATAGTCGATGAACGTCGCCGCCGCACGCGTGTGGTGCCGGTTCGGCATGTACAACATGACCATCTTGCTGCCGAAGATGCTGAGCCGCCAGTCGTCGAGCGCCGTGACGACGGCGCCGCTCTGGATGTCGGATAGCACGAGATAGTCCGGCAACAGGCCGACGCCAACGCCGGCGAGCACCGCTTCGCGCAGGAACAAGTAGTTCTCCGAGATCAGCGTCGGCTCGACGAATACCTCGTGCCGTTCGTTGCCGAGGTAGGCCGCAACGCGCAGCTGGCGCGTGACCGCCGCCGACATGACCAGTGGCGCGGTGCGCAATGCGTCGGGGTGCTGCGGCATCGCATGGGTCTGCGCATAGTCGCGTGATGCGCAGGTGATGTAGCGCACCGGGCCCATGTCGCGCGCCACCACGTTGTCGGGCGGCTCGTGCACCACGCGCACGGCGATGTCGATCTCGTCGCGCAGCAGGTCGTCGATGCGGTTCTCGAACACGACGTCGAGCACGATGCCGGGGTACAGCCGCTTGAAGTCGATCAGCCAGCGGGCCATCACGACCTGGCCATATCCGCTGGGCACGCTCAGGCGCACCCGCCCCATCAGGCTGCGCCCCAGCGTCGTGACGACCTCGCGCGCGGCCAGCAACTCGTTGCGGATCGTCTGGCCGTGTTCGTACAGGCGCAGGCCGATCTCGGTGGGTTCGACGCGCCGTGTCGTGCGCCGTATCAGCTGCTGGCCGATCGACCGCTCGAACTGGTTCAGGTGGTAGCTGACATTGGCGCGCGTCATCTTCAGGCGTCGGGCGGCTTCGCTCAGATTGCCGGCGTCGAGGATTTCGACAAGAAGGGTCAAAGCATGGAGGTCCATCGCCTGAAATGTCGGCGGTTGGCGACAGATTGTCAAACTGGCTTTGACGCTCTGTCAACGTATGCTGGGATTGTCAAGAACCACAATGCGCCCAACAATGCAGTCCGTCGCAGCCAAGATTGCCCCGATACCGTGATGCGACGCCACGGAGCCTTCCCGCGGCGGGGTCGACGGGCGGGCCCGACCATAACCACTGGCGGACGGCGCGTTGCCGGCCTGTCCGGTATTTTCAGAGCCACGGAGACACACGATGGACCTGTCCTTCACCAGCGCCGAGCAGGCGTTCCGCGACGATGTACGCCGCTTCCTTGCAGACAAGTTGCCGCAGCGGCTCGCCGACAAGGTGCGCG
>CAXBDR010000432.1:0-2452 GCA_963974265.1 uncultured Rhodoferax sp. | reverse complement strand
CACGTCCGCCGCTGTTTCGGGTCGATGCCCCGGCGCGCGGCAAGAAGCCGGCGTCCAAGGCCTATGCCCTGGACGAGGGCGAGCTGACGGCCATCCTGGACAAGCTGCGCAAGGAAGGGGTTCGCGAGAACGCCTGGAGCATCAGCCGATTCAAGGGACTGGGAGAGATGAACGCCGAACAACTCTGGGACACCACGCTCAATCCGGATACCCGCCGGCTGTTGCCGGTGCGCCTGGGTGCGATCGATTTCGGCGCCACCGAGACCCTGATCACCAAGCTGATGGGCAAGGGCGAGGCGGCGGCGCGGTGTTGCCCGAGGCTTGCGTCTGGGGGTGGCCGGCCTGGCACTGGGCGTTGCCGCACAGTCCGCCCTGGCCGATGTCTGGGCCTTCGTCGATCCCCAAGGCGTGGCGCATTTCGCGTCCGAGCAGGTCGATGCACGTTACGAGCTGTTTTTCCGACAGGCCGAGACCTTCGATACCCGGCTCGACCCGCCGCCCCCCGAGCGGGTGGCGAGCGCACCGGTCGTGCCGGATCCGCCGCCCCCGCCATCGCGTCTGCTGGCTTTCTTCGACAGCTCGCCGAGCTACAAGTCGGTGCGCCAGATCCTGCAGGACGCGTCGAGCGACCACAACATCGACTATGAGTTGCTGCAGGCGCTGATCGCCACCGAGTCCGGCTTCAATACCAGCGCGGTATCGCCCAAGGGCGCGATCGGTCTGATGCAGTTGATGCCCGACACCGCGCGCCGATATGGCGTCGACTCCGATCGCCACGGCCCGCTCGAGCGCAAGCTGACCGACCCGCGCATCAACATCCGGGCCGGTGCGCGTTACCTGCGCGACCTGATCAACATGTTTCCCGGCGAACTCGAACTGGCGTTGGCCGCGTACAACGCCGGCGAAGGGGCCGTGATGCGTGCCGGCAACCGGATACCGAACTACAAGGAAACCCAGAATTACGTCAAGAACGTGATGGCCTTGTACGCCGGCCTCAAGCCGCCCGCGCCTCCGGCCGCGGCAACGCCGCAGTCGCGGTATCCGCATTCGCGCGTGCGTCCGGCCATCCGGGGCGGCGCGGTGGGCCGCGGCAACCTGCCTGCCCAGATTCCCTCGGTACCGCTGGCTCCCGACGCGGCGACCACCGTTTCCAACTGACCCGCGGCCTGCCGTCCTTGCGAGCATCGGCTTGCGGGGGCCTGCGTGGGCCCGATTTGCTGCACGACCATGACTGACCAAACCACACTCGATCTGGCGCCGGGCGCCGAGCCCGAGGGCGACGACAACCTGAACCTGGCCAACTATGCACAACGTGCCTATCTCGAATACGCACTGAGCGTCGTCAAGGGCCGGGCCCTGCCCGACGTCTGCGACGGGCAAAAGCCGGTGCAACGGCGCATCCTGTATGCGATGCAGCGCATGGGCCTGGGCTTCGGCGGCCCCAACGGCAATACCGGTGCGCGGCCGGTCAAGTCGGCGCGGGTCGTCGGCGACGTGCTCGGTCGTTTCCATCCGCACGGCGACCAGGCGGCCTACGACGCGCTGGTGCGCATGGCGCAGGACTTCTCGCAGCGGTATCCGCTGATCGACGGCCAGGGTAACTTCGGCAGCCGCGATGGCGACGGCGCCGCCGCGATGCGTTACACAGAGGCGCGACTGGCGAAGATCACCAACCTGCTGCTCGACGAGATCGACGAAGGCACGGTCGACTTCGTGCCCAACTACGATGGCTCGACCGAGGAGCCCGGCCAGTTGGCGGCGCGGCTGCCGTTTGCGCTGCTCAATGGCGCCAGCGGCATTGCCGTGGGCATGGCCACCGAGATCCCCAGCCACAACCTGCGCGAGATCGCCGCCGCCAGCGTTGCGCTCGTCAAGAACGCGAACCTGCCCGACGACGAGCTGTTTGCGCTGGTGCCGGGGCCCGACTATCCCGGTGGCGGGCAGATCATCAGCAGTGCCTCCGACATCGCCGATGCCTACCGCAGCGGACGCGGCTCGCTCAAGGTGCGCGCGCGCTGGACCATCGAGGATCTGGCGCGTGGCCAGTGGCAGCTGGTGGTGACCGAGCTGCCGCCCAATGTCAGCACGCAACGCGTGCTCGAGGAGATCGAGGAACTCACCAACCCGAAGATCCGCACCGGCAAGAAGGCCTTGTCGCAGGAGCAGACCCAGCTCAAGGCCAGCGTGCTGGCCGTGCTCGACGGCGTGCGCGACGAGTCGAGCAAGGAGGCCGCGGTGCGGCTGGTGCTCGAACCCAAGACCAGCCGCATTTCGCAGCAGGAGCTGATCCACACCTTGCTGGCGCACACCAGCCTGGAGACTTCGGCACAGATCAACCTGACCATGATCGGGCTGGACAAGCGCCCGACGCAGAAGTCGCTGCGCCAGATGCTGCTCGAGTGGATCGCTTTCCGCCAGCAGACCATCGAGCGCCGTTCGCAGCATCGGCTGG
>CAXBDR010000431.1:0-2504 GCA_963974265.1 uncultured Rhodoferax sp. | reverse complement strand
GACCTCGTGCAGGGCGCTTTTCATGGCGCCCCGGCTGCCATTGCACGTTTTGCTGGAGTCTCCGGCTGCCGTGCATCGCGCCTTCGATATCGCGGCCCATCCCCGCGTGCAGTCCATCAGTTTCGGGCTGATGGATTTCGTATCCTCGCATGGCGGCGCGATTCCGGCCCATGGCATGTCCGGCAGCGGACAGTTCACCCATCCGCTGGTGGTGCGCGCCAAGCTCGAGATCGCATCGGCCTGCCATGCCCATGGCAAGGCGCCATCGCATTGCGTGGTCACCGAGTTTCGTGACGCCGCCGCGATCGAGAAGGCGGCTCGCATCGCGGCTGGAGAAATGGGCTTCACACGGATGTGGAGCATCCATCCCGATCAGATCCGGCCCATCCTGGCCGCGTTCGCGCCATCGGCGGCAGACATCGCCCAGGCGGCCGACATCATCGATCGTGCGCAGGCAGCCCAATGGGCCCCGATCGACCATCAAGGGCAATTGCACGACCGTGCGAGCTACCGGCTGTACTGGCACGTACTCGAGCGCGCACACCGGACGGGGCAGGACTTGCCCGCGTCGGCCAGACGACTTTTTTCCGCATCGTTGCAATAATGCGGTTTTCACCAGCTGCGAGGATGTCGATCATGAAAACACGTCTGGGCGTTGCAATGTCATTGCTCCTCGCGGGTTCCGCGATGGCGCAAACCGTGTTGTTGTCGGCGGAGCAGGTCGCCGTGGCCAGCCAGGTCCATGTCGGCACCTTGCCGTGCGAGCTGGGGCAGACCGTGGTGCTGCTGGCGGAGCCGGGCGAGGTCGGGTACTTCAGCCTGCGAATCGGCAAGGCACGTTATCGCCTGTCGCCGGAGTTGACCACGACCGGGGCCGTGCGCCTGGAAGACAAGGGCGCGGGCATTGTCTGGTTGCAGCTGGCGAACAAGTCCATGCTGATGAACCAGAAGCAAGGCAAACGCGTGGCCGACGAATGCAAGAGCGCCGTCCAGTTGCAGGTCTCCGACGACATGCGCAGGAATCCGCCGGCCAGCGTGCTGGACGAGAGCAGGCCTGCCGGCACCGAGGTCGTGAAGAAATAACACGCCGGGGCGCCCGGGGCGCCCGGCACAGCGATTCAGTCAACCAGGAGAACCATTGATGTTGCAAGCCTATCGCACCCATGTCGCGGAACGTGCCGCGCTGGGGATCCCGCCGTTGCCACTGTCGGCCGTCCAGGTCGCCGAACTGGTGGAACTGCTCAAGAAGGCGCCGGCAGGCGCCGGCTCCGGCGACGGACCCGAGTTGCTCGAACTGCTGAGCCACCGTGTTCCGGCAGGCGTCGACGACGCCGCCAAGGTCAAGGCCAGTTATCTGGCCGCGGTCGCCCATGGCAGCGAAAAATGCGCGTTGATCGACCGCGAGAAGGCCACCGAATTGCTGGGCACCATGCTGGGCGGATACAACATCAGCCCCTTGATCGATCTGCTCGACGATGCGCAGGTGGCAGCCGTGGCGGCCGAAGGCCTCAAGAAGACGCTGCTGATGTTCGACCAGTTCCACGACGTCAAGGAAAAGGCGGACAAGGGCAACACCCACGCCAAGGCGGTGTTGCAGAGCTGGGCCGACGGCGAGTGGTTCACCAGCCGCCCGGAAGTGCCCAGGAGCATCACCGTGAGCATCTTCAAGGTCGCCGGCGAGATCAACACCGACGACCTCTCTCCAGCGCCCGATGCCTGGAGCCGCCCCGACATTCCGCTGCATGCGCTGGCGATGCACAAGAACCCGCGCCCCGGCATCACGCCGGAACAGGACGGCAAGCGGGGCCCGGTGAAGTTCATCGAAGACCTGCGTGCGCGCGGCAACCAGGTCGCCTACGTGGGTGACGTGGTCGGCACCGGTTCGAGCCGCAAGTCGGCGACCAACTCGGTGTTGTGGTTCACCGGCCAGGACATCCCGTTCGTGCCCAACAAGCGTTTCGGCGGTGTCTGCCTGGGCGGCAAGATCGCGCCGATCTTCTACAACACCATGGAGGACTCCGGAGCATTGCCGATCGAACTCGACGTCAGCCAGATGGAGATGGGTGACGAGGTCGAGCTGCGCCCCTACGACGGCCAGGCCCTGAAGGACGGCAAGGTCATCGCCGAGTTCAAGCTCAAGAGCGACGTATTGTTCGACGAGGTGCGCGCTGGCGGACGTATCCCGCTGATCATCGGTCGCGGACTGACCGCCAAGGCACGCGAGGCGCTGGGCCTGGCACCCAGCACGCTGTTCCGCCTGCCGCAGAACCCCGACGGCAGCAAGGCCGGCTTCACGCTGGCGCAGAAGATGGTCGGTCGCGCCGTGGGCCTGCCCGAGGGGCAGGGCGTGCGGCCCGGCACTTACTGTGAACCACGCATGACCTCGGTCGGCTCCCAGGACACGACCGGGCCGATGACACGCGACGAACTCAAGGATCTGGCCTGCCTGGGCTTCAGTGCCGACCTGGTGATGCAGTCTTTCTGCCACACCGCGGCCTATCCCA
>CAXBDR010000430.1:0-2536 GCA_963974265.1 uncultured Rhodoferax sp. | reverse complement strand
CTGCGGCGCTGATCCTGCCGGCAGACACGGCGTGGCTGGAGGGCGGAAAGCCGGGGAAGACGCGGGCACGACCGATGCTGCATGCGCCGGATACGGCACGGGTCGAGGCAGCGGTGAAGGCCGTCAAGGCGGCGGCCAAGCCGATGATCCTGATCAATGGCACAGCGCTGACAGAGGCGGGCCTGGCCACGGCGGCACGGCTGAAGGCGGCTGGCGTGCGTGTGATGACAGATACTTTCTTCCCGCGTCAGGCGCGCGGGGCCGGTAGATTCATTCCCGACCGGATGCAATATTTTGCCGAAGGTGCGATGGCCGATCTTGAAGGCTGCGACCTGATGCTGGTGGCGGGCACGCAGGTGCCGGTGGCCTTCTTTGCCTATCCGGGCAAGCCGAGCGTGCTGGTGCCGGAAGGCTGCAGCACGATGATCCTTGGTGGTCCTGAAAGCGACAGCGCGGCCATCCTTGCCGCACTGGCCGATGCACTGGGCGCGAACGAGGCGTCGCCATTTGCAACGCTTGAGCAGCCAGGCATGCCGAGCGGCGGTTTGAACGCGGCAAGCGTTGGCCAGTCAATTGCCCGTCACCTGCCGGAAGGCAGCTTCGTGTCGGATGACGGCGTGTCGAACGGCCTGCCGGCCTTCCTGATGACGCAGAAGGCCAGGCCGCATGACTGGATGATGTTGACCGGCGGCGCCATCGGGCAGGGCATGCCGCTGGCGCTCGGGGCGGCGATGGCAGCGAAGGACAAGAAGGTCCTGTGCCTGACGGGCGACGGCGCGGCGATGTATACGAACCAGTCCCTGTGGAGCATGGCGCGCGAAGGCGCGAACGTGGTGACGGTCGTGTTCGTCAACCACTCCTACCGCATCCTGAACATCGAACTTGCGCGGACCGGAGCCGGGAACCCGGGCCCGACCGCCAAGAGCATGCTGGAACTTGACCAGCCGGAGATCGACTGGGTCGCCCTGTCCAAAAGCCTTGGTGTGCCGGCCGTTGCGGTCGATACGGCGGAGGCTTTCGACAAGGCGCTGGAGCGGGCGTTTTCGGACGAAGGGCCGCAACTGATCGCAGCGCATGTGCCAGCTCGCTAGGGAATTGAATCCCGCGGGCAACCGGACCATATCACCAACATGACAAGGTATGCGGAACATCCAGAAAAGCGCGGTGTCGGCCATGTAGCCGGAGGAGTGCTGGGCGGAGCCGCCAAGGGCACGTTCAAGCTCGTGGCCTTCATGCTGAATTTCTTTGTCCCGGGGCTCGGCACATTCTTCGTGGGGCGGATTGGTACGGCGATCATCCAGCTGGTTTTGCTCCCGGTCGGCGTTCTGCTCATCCCCTTTGGCGGGATTGGCATCCTCGTTCTGGTTACCAATTGGGTGTGGAGTCTGCTGACCGTCGTGCAGGCATGGCGCAAGCCGACCGTGGTTTACGTGCGGCAGGATCCGCCATTCTAGAATTTCCCCGATGTTAAGGTTATCCGGGTAGATGCAATTCTAGGCTGGCACGGGAGTGGGACATGGAAGGCATGAGCTTCGGCGCAATCGCGTCAATCGGACTGGTAGCGATCATCGCGTTGTCGATCCTCGTCAAAACGGTGAAGCAACGCGGCACTGACGCCAAGGCGCCGCCTCGGCCAGATATGGTCAGCGATCAAAATGTCGACGCTGCCGCGAAAGTCCTGTCCGCGATCTCGGCGCACACCCAGTCGGACGCCAGGTTTCAGCAATACCTCGCGGATCACAGCCAAGAGCAACTGGAGGATGTGCCAGTCTATGCCCTTGCCCATTTCATTACGGCTTCATTTTCTTCTCCATCACGCTCGAAATGGCTGGAGAGTGTCGTGGAAGCGGTCGTTCCTCGCGGGCAAGATCCCGAATTGGTGAATACCGCCGAATATTTCTGGGACGTGAATGAGAAATGGCTGTTCAGCAAAACAGCCTTCGCCGACTTTTGCGCGCAATACCTTGCGGAAAAGAAGGATGATTGGTCGCCAGCCGTCCAGGAGCGGATCATTCTGGTGGGATTGGCGGCGCTCGCGTCGCGCGACTCCGGCCAAACAACGAACCCGGAAGACCAATTGCGTGTTGCGAACATGGTCGGCGCCGAACTGCGCAATTTGTCTGCGGACTTTTTTGGTGCTGGTGCCGACCAGAAATATGCTGAGCTCTCGGCCCGTGCGGAATCCCTCGCGCCGGACGTAAAGAAGGGGATGGCGGTCGCCTGACACGTGCGGCGCCCTGACCATGCGCCAGGTCTTGAGAGGGCGGACAGGGCCGGGTTGATCCGCCAATCTTGGGTGCCTAGTCCTCGTCGTCGCCGTGCTGTTCATCTTCGGAAAAGTCGCGTCGGGGCCGGGCAATCAACTCGCCAAGGTCTTCCAGGTCGATGAAATGATCAGCCTCGCGGCGCAGGTCGTCTGAAATCATCGGCGGGTTGGAGGCGACGGTGGACACGACCGAGACGCGGACGCCTCGGGCCTTCACGGCTTCGACGGCCCGCCGGAAGTCGCCATTGCCGCTGAACAGGACGATATGGT
>CAXBDR010000429.1:0-2559 GCA_963974265.1 uncultured Rhodoferax sp. | reverse complement strand
AGTTGCGCCACCGTGGGCAACTGGCCGCCCGCGACGAACTCGCCCTGCGCGATCCGGTGCCGCAACACGCTGGCCAGTTGCAGGTACTGCGTGATGCCGGCACCGGGCGCGATGGGCCGGTCCGCCGGCCGCGCGGCCGCGGCTGCAACCGGCGCCTTGCCGGTACGGGCGGGTGGGGCTGCGCGCGGGCGTGGCACCGGTCAGCCGACGTTGATCTGCAGCGCCCGGATGAACGGCACCCACTTCGCACGTTGCGCCTGCGCATACGCATCGGTCTGCTCGGGGGTCGATGGCCCGAGCGGCTGCGACGCGCCTTGCGCCAGCCGGTCCTTGACCGCCTGCAGCGCCAGCGCCTTGTTCAGCGCGGCGTTGATCGTGGCGATGGTCTCGGCCGGCGTGCCGGCGGGCGCGAACAGGCAGTTCCAGGTCGAGGCTTCGTAGTCCGGCAGGCCTTGTTCGGCAAAGGTCGGTACATCGGCCG
Organism: uncultured Rhodoferax sp.; assembly: GCA_963974265.1. Taxonomy (GTDB): domain Bacteria; phylum Pseudomonadota; class Gammaproteobacteria; order Burkholderiales; family Burkholderiaceae_C; genus CAISIP01. The sequence continues at coordinate 2,078 of CAXBDR010000429.1, read as the reverse complement.
CGACCGGACTGCGCTGCTTGCCGGAGACAGCGAGCAGTTGTGCCCGGCCCTGTTGCGCGACCGGGCGGGCCGAGATGAAGCCGTCGAACAGCAGGTCGACATGGCCGCCGGAGAGGTCGACCAGCGCCGGCCCGTTGCCCTTGTACGGCACATGCAGCAACTGGATGCCGGCGGCGCGGGCGAAGGCCTCGCCGACCACGTGGCTGATCGAGCCCGGCCCGCCCGAGCCATAGGTGATCTTGCCCGGGTTGGCCTTGGCGTGGGCGATGAGTTCCTGGAGTGTCCTGGGCATCGTGCTGCTGGCCACCAGCACCAGCGGCGTGTGTGCGACCAGGCCGATCGATCGCAGGTCGCGTTCCACGTCGAACGGCAGGTTCTTGTACAGGCCGACGTTCATCACCAGCTGCGAGCTGGTGCCCAGGCCGATGGTGTAGCCGTCGGGCGCGGCCTTGGCGACGACGTCGGTGCCGACCGAGCCGCCACCGCCGGCGCGGTTCTCGACCACCACGCTCTGGCCCAGGATCTCGCTCATGTGGCGCGCCAGTTCGCGCGCGATCAGGTCGTTGCCGCTGCCGGTGCCGAACGCGACGACCAGCCGGATCGGCTTGGATGGAAAAGCCTGCGCGCGGGCCTGCGGCGACAGGCCGGGCAGCAGCGTGGCGCCGGCGATGGCGCCGAGCACGGTGCGGCGTGAAAAAGGATTGCGTGGTGTCATGGTGTGTGTCTCCGGGTCAGGGTTGCAAGCAGTGCCGGCGCGACCCGCACCGGCATCGATAACAGGATCTGCGCCATGCCCTTGCCCAACGGGTCGTTGCGCAGCGAGGCCATGCCGCCGCCGCCCAGCGCCTGTTCGCAGACGAAGTTCATGGCATGGATGCCGGGCACGTCGTGACGTGTGACCGGGCCGTGCACCAGATGCGCCAGCCAGGCGCCGACGGCGGCAGGTGTGAGTTGCGCGTGCAGCACCGGCAGCAGTTCCGGCGTGCGGGCGATGACGCCGATGTTGGAGATGTCGCCCTTGTCGCCGCTGCGGGCCCAGGCCAGGCGGACCAGCGGCACTTCGACCGTGTCCGGACCGGCTTCCGGCACGGCGCCGTCGGCGGGGGGCGGTGTTGGCGACGCAGCCAGCGCCTGCCCGGTTGGCTGCGCGACGGTTGTTGTCTGATCGTCGATGCTCATCCGGGCCGACACCCGGTCCTTGGGCAGCAGGAAGGCGTATTGCCGGATCGACGGTGATGCCGACGCGCGCCCGCCGCCGGCGCCGGTGGTGCCGGCCGACCACGAGGTGCCGGCCGGCGCGACCTCGCGCGCCAGCAGGTCCAGGGCTTCCTTGCGCGCATGCGTGGCGCTCAGCCGCAGCACGGCCTCGCGCGTGCCCTGTGCGCGCGCATGCGGTCCGTAGCAGGATTCGGCGCCCAGCACCTCGATGTGCGTGGCGCTGTACGGCGCCAGGCCGTTGGCGGCCAGCAGTTCGGACGTGCGGGCCACGATGGCCTCACCGGTGCGCCGCGCCTTGGCCACCGCGTCGATGCCGACGATGGTCAGCTGGGCGGCGACCTTGAACCCGTCCATGTAGGTGGCACTGACCTTGTAATGCTCGGTCGGCGGCAGGCCACGTGCGCCCTGCACCACGACCCGGTCGGGCGCCGCCTGGCGCATGGTCACGCCGGTGAAGTCGCACACCACGTCGGGCAGGATGTAACGCGCCGGGTCGCCGATCTCGTACAACATCTGCTCGGACACCACGGCCGGCGTGACCAGGCCGCCGGTGCCGGCGGGTTTGGTGACGGTGAAGCTGCCGTCGCTGCGGCATTCGGCGATCGGGTAGCCGATGTGGGGCCAGTCGGGCACGGTGTCCCAGTCGGTGAACAGGCCGCCGGTGGCCTGGCAGCCGCATTCGAGGATGTGGCCGGCCAGGCTGCCGCCGGCCAGCTTGTCGTATTCGTCGGCGCGCCAGTCGAAGGCATGCATCAACACGCCCAGCGTGACGGCCGAGTCGACACATCGCCCGGTGATCACGACCTGTGCGCCGGCGCCTAGTGCGGCCCGGATCGGCAAGGCGCCGAGGTAGGCGTTGG
>CAXBDR010000428.1:0-2559 GCA_963974265.1 uncultured Rhodoferax sp. | reverse complement strand
CTCGCCTCGACACCCGCAGCCTTGGTGCCCAGCTCGCGTCGGCCGACGCGGTGGTTGAAGAGGCGCGCGCAGCCCACTCCCTCGCCTTGAATACGGTCGAACGCCAGCGAACTCTCAAATTGCAGGGCCACGTATCGCAACAGCGCGTTGACGAGGCCGAAGCCCAGGCCAACACGTCGCTGGCCCGCATCGAAGCGGCCAAAGCGCAAGCTGATACATTGCGCGTCCAGATCGACCTTGCGCGCATCACGGCGCCATTTGACGGTGTTGTCACCGCAAGGATGGTCGATGAGGGCGCGATTGCGGCGCCGGGCACACCCGTATTGGAACTCGTGGAGGCAGGTCATCTCGAAGCAAGGATCGGCCTGCCGGCCATCAGCGCGTCGCGCCTGGTCCCGGGCGAAATGTACAAGCTGGTCGCCGATACAGGCACGGTTGAGGCAAAGCTGCGCACCGTCACCGGCGTGATTGATGCCGACAGGCGCACGGTCGCGGCAATGTTCGACATCGAGAATTCAGGCGATCTGGCAGTCGGCGCGGTCGTCCGGCTTTCGATGGAACGCGAAATCAATGAGCCGGGCTTCTGGGTGCCCGTCAAAGCCATGTCGACAGCCTCCAGGGGTCTTTGGACCGTATTCGTTGCCGCCCCGTCCGAACATGGCTGGCGGGCCGAGCCACGGCCGGTCGAGATGGTCCATTCCGAAGGCGGACGCGGATTTGTTCGCGGCCCGGTGCAGGAAGGTGATCGCGTGATTGTCGACGGGCTCCAGCGCATTGCGCCAGGAATGCCAGTCGTGCCGCGCGATGCGACCAGCGCCGTCACGCCAAACGAAGGCTGAGGTCCCAGCCGTCATGTCCACGATTTTCTTCCGTCTTCCGCGTCTCACCATCCTGATCATGATGGTTATCCTGATCGGTGGCCTTGGCGCCATGTTCTCGCTTGGCCGGCAGGAAGACCCGACAATCGTTGACCGCTATGGGTTCGTCCTGACAACGCTTCCGGGCGCTGATGCCGAGCGCATGGAAGCGCTCGTCACTGAACCGTTGGAAGCGGCTTTGATGGAACTTCCCGAGGTCGACGAAGTCGAATCCGTGTCGCGCCCGGGTGTGTCGCAAGTCAGTCTGGAAATACGCGACGATCTTACGGAAGCAGAGGTCGATGATGCCTGGACCCTGATCCGCCAGAAAGTCGAATTCGCCAGGAGCAAATTTCCGGCGGGAACGAATGCACCGGATATCCACCGGCAATATGTCGGTGCGGCCACTCTTGTGGTCGGGCTGGTCTGGGAGGGCGAAGGCGATCCGCCGCTTGCCGTGATGGGGCGCATGGCGCTCAACCTTCAGGACCGGTTCCAACGCCTCCCCGGCACTGAACTGACCGATCTTTACGGCGTGCCTGCCGAAGAAGTTCGCATCGTTGTCGATCCGGAGGCGCTGTCAGCAGCTGGCCTGACCGTCCGTCAGGCAGCATCGCTGATCGCTTCGGCAGACAGCAAGACACCCGCCGGGCGCCTGCGCACCGATGGCGGCAATATCGGCCTCGAAGTCGGTGGCGAGTTTGACAACATTTCCCGCATTCGCAGCGTGCCGCTCCTGCAGCGGCATGACGGGACGGCTGTGCGCGTGAGCGACGTCGCTACAGTCCAGAAAGGATTCGAAGACCCGCCTGTCCGCATGGCGCTCGAAAGTGGGAAACGCACGATTTTCGTGGCTGCGTTCATTTCAGAAGGGCAACGCGTCGACAAGTGGGCTGAGACCGCGCACCGGGTCGTGCGGGATTTCGCCGCCGACACACCGCCTGGTCTGCGCATCGATACGGTGTTCGACCAGAGCACGTATACCAATGCGCGACTGAACGGCCTCGCAAAAAACCTTCTGATGTCAGCCTGTATCGTGTTCGTCGTGCTGTTCTTCACGATGGGCTGGCGCTCGGCGCTCGTGGTCGGTTCGGCCATACCGCTCACCGTTGCGCTCGTCCTCATCCTGTTCAAGGTTTTCGGCAATCCGCTGCACCAGATGTCGGTCACGGGCCTCGTCATTTCACTCGGCTTGCTGATCGACAATGCGATCGTCGTCGTGGACGATTTCGACCAGATGCGGGCAAAAGGTGCGTCGCGCTTCCAGGCCATTGACAAGAGTCTCCGCCACCTGTTCGCACCTCTTGCCGCCTCGACCCTGACCACGGCTTTAGCCTTTGCACCGATCGCCATGTTGCCAGGCGGCGCGGGCGAGTTCATCGGCATGATCGGTCTGTCGGTCGTGTACTCGATTACGGCCTCCTTCGTGATCTCGGTAACGCTCATCCCAGCCATGGCAGGCTGGTTTGACCGCACGCGAGGCTGGGAAATGGGGGCTCACAAACGCCCGCGCCGCTGGTGGCGCGACGGCGTATCGGTCGATTTCATCTCCGACGGTTATCGGGCAACCATTGAGGCCGTCCTGCGGTTCCCGCCGCTCGGTATCGTTCTGGCCGTCGCCCCGGCAATCCTTGGATTCTACCTGGTTGGTCAGCTGCCGTCGCAGTTCTTTCCGCAGACGGAACGTGACCAGTTCCAGATC
>CAXBDR010000427.1:0-2569 GCA_963974265.1 uncultured Rhodoferax sp. | reverse complement strand
CGCCGCTGTCTGCGCCTGTTGGCCTGCGCCGTCGGCATGTTGGCGCTGCTGCTGTTCGCGCTGCTCACCGTGGTGCAGCGCGAGGTGTCAGACGCCACACCGGCCCCGACCACCGAGCAGCACCCGGCCGGCCCGCCGTGGCGCCACGGCCAGCCCGATGCCCGTTTCGTGCTGACCTTCTACGCCGACCTGGAATGTCCGTTCTGCAAGGACTACTACCCGGGCCTGAAGAGCTGGATCGGCCAGCAGGCCGACGTCAGCCTGCAATGGCATCACCTGCCTCTGGCGGCGCACGAGCCGGTCGCCTCAGCGCTGGCCAGCATGGCCGAGTGCGCGGGCGAAACCGGCGGGCATGGTGCGTTCTTCGATGCCATCGGCTGGCTGTACCAGCACACACGCAGCGGCGGCCAGGGGCTCCCCGAGGGGCGTCGCTTTCCGGGGCTGACGCCGGCGTTGCGAGACTGCCTGGACAGCGAGCGCCCGCAGGCCGTCGTGCGCACCCAGGCCGAACAGGGCACGCACGCCGGCATCACCGCCACCCCCAGCCTGCGCCTGGAGGATCGCCAGAGCGGCCGGTCGTTGCTGCTGCAGGGGCCGGTCGAGGGCGATGCGCTACTGTCCGCGATGGATCTGCTGATGGGTGATGCACCGGATACCGCTCCGGCGCACGCCGCAGGTTTGTCCGCCATCGAAGATGGCGACATGCCCAGGTAGCCGAGGTCTTCGAGGCTACGGCGCAGCACTGCTGCGCTGACCGTCGTTCGCAACGCATCCCGAAGCGAACGGCCAGCGTCCGCGCTGGTGGATGTGTGGTTTTTTCATTTCGTCACGCCCATGGAGGTTCCGCCTCCGTGGGGGGCCTCCGTTCATCTACTGGAGGTTCCCATGACCGACGTACTGACCCTCGAAGACTCCCATACCGAGTTGGAACACGATCCCGTTGTCGTCGATACGCACGAAGACCGGATCGTTCAACAGGCCATCGCGCTGCTGGAGCGACGCATGTTCAAGGCGGGTACCGCCTTGCGGAATCCGAGCGAGGTGTGCGACTACCTGCGTTTGATGCTCGTCGGCGAGCCCAACGAAATCTTCGCCGTCCTGCTTCTCGACACGCGCCACAAGGTGCTGGCGTACGAGCCGCTGTTCCGCGGCACGATCGATGGCGCATCAGTCTATCCCCGGGTGGTCGTCCAGCGTGCGCTGGCAGCCAATGCCGCCGCCGTCATCTTCGCGCACCAGCATCCCTCGGGGAACTCGGAGCCCAGTGCAGCCGATCGCGCGATCACCCGCCGACTCAAGGACGCTCTGGATCTGATCGACATCCGGGTGCTGGATCACTTCATCATCGGCGAGGGCCGACCGTACTCTTTTGCCGAGAATGGCTTGCTGTAGCGGCGTAGAATCGCGTCCGCCAAGCCGCATCCCACGCATGGGCCTGTCCCCAGGTCCATGCGCTTTTTCGTTTCCCTCGCATCACCGGAAAACAGGGATTGCCACAGTGCGCATTGTTCGTGGTGCGCATCTGCCTCATGGGTTCGACTACCGGGGTCGATTCACCCCGAGACACGAAGCCATGCACGCCTTTCTTGCACACCTTGGCCAGACGCTGGCCCTCCCCGCGCTACTGCTTGCCGGCAACGTCATGGCTGCGGAGATCTGGATCGTGACGGACGCCCGCAACCCGGTGGCAGGTGCCCAGGCGGCGGATCGCGTCATCCAACTCGACGCGGCGCAGGCCATCGAGGCGGATCTGTCGGCCGGGTTGCCGAACGACCCGCAGCGGGCCGCGGCGTTCGTGCAGCGACGTTTGAACGATGGCGGACAGGCGCTGCAACAGCGCATCCGTGATGCCTACCAGGGCGTGACCGATGCCTGGAGCCTCGGCATCACCAGCATTCCGGCGGTGATCGTCGATCAGCGCTACGTCGTCTACGGGGTGAGCGACCTCGGCCAGGCGCTGGCCCGCATCGAGCGTTACCGGGAGGAGCAGCCATGATTCCCCGTCGCCTGCGGCTTGGAGCCGCCGCCGTGCTGCTGTGCAGCGCCACGTCGAGCTTCGCCCTCAACACCGCCACCATCATCTCCTCAACCCTGTCGCCGGACTGCCTCGAATATCGCGTCACCGGGATCTGCTACTGGCTGTACTGCTCTCTGTCGGGCTGCTCGGTGCGCACCTCCATCAAGGTCAGGCACTACGTTCCCGACGCCGTGGTATCGAGCTACTCGAATACTGGGCAGAACCCGTGGATCGAAGTGCGGCCGATGAGCCCGCCCACCCCCTCGGCTCAGGCCGGCGGTGACGGCACCACCAACGAGGATCACGAGAACAACCTGGCGAAATTCAAGAACGCCGACGTCATTGGCCATCCGGGCGGTCAGGTGTTCAGCCAGTTCGCCTCGGCGTCCGGCTACATCTGCCAGGGTGCTGGCACTGCGTTCATGCCGTACCTGCTCAGCACCTTCGACACGCTGGCCTGGCGCTACAACATGCCCGAAGCCGTGTATCCCGAGTCGCTGATTCCCGGCATGCGCGAGATCGGCACCCGCACCCGGCTGAACCTGTGGGGCA
>CAXBDR010000426.1:0-2582 GCA_963974265.1 uncultured Rhodoferax sp. | reverse complement strand
GCGATAGGCTTCCATGCGTTGCAGCAGGTAGCTGACCTCGATATTGGCGTAACGATCGTGACTGTCCTTGACTTCGCTGCGTTTGCCGAACAAGGCATCGGCCTCGTCGAACAACAGGATGGCGCCGACGTCTTCGGCGGCGTCGAACACCGTGCGCAGGTTTTTCTCGGTCTCGCCGATGTATTTGCTGACCACGGCCGACAGGTCGATGCGGTACAGCGCGAGCCCCAGCGTGTGCGCCAGTACTTCGGCCGCCAGCGTCTTGCCGGTTCCGCTCTCGCCACTGAACAGGCTGGCGATGCCCAGGCCGCTCCCCCCTTTGTCGGCGAAACCCCAGTCGTGGTGGACTGTGATGCGATGTCTGGCGTGTACCGCGATCTGCTCGAGCGTGCGTTTCTGCCCGTCGGGCAGGATCAGGTCGTCCCAGGTGGCACGGGCCTCGACCTGCCGTGCCAGCGTGCCCATGCGCGTGGCGGTATCGCGACCCAGGTCGCGCAGCATGGTGCAGTGCCGCCCGGGTTCGCCCGCAGGCAAGCGCGCGGCGCTGCGCGCAATGGTGCGGGACCCGAGCCGGTACTGGCTGGCCAGTTGATCCACCATCTCCGACGATGCGCGTGCATCGCCGCCGAGCGCGGCACGCCAGAGCGCGCGCTGGCCCGGCGCATCCGGCTTGTCGACGCGGTAGCTGAGCGCCTCGGTGTCTATGGGCGGCGCCGTGGGCCCGGTGACGACGCGCAGGCCGTCGATGCGGGCCATCAACCGTACGAGCGCTTCGGCATGGGTATCGTCGGTGCGGCTCAGCAGCAAGCCGCCGCCGAGCAGCGCGGCTTCGCGTTGCCACAGGCTGGCCAGCGACGCCTGCTCATGCGCGGCTGCGGGAATGTCGCTGGCGCGCAGGTGGTACAGCGCGACGCCGAGTTCGCGCGCCAGCAGGCTTGCGACGTCGCGCTGGCCGTCGGCGTCGTCGCCATGCAGCAGCACCGGTGGCAGGGCGCCGGTGCACCTGCGCAGGTCACGTGCCGCCTGGTGCGCGACCTGCCGGTGGGCGTCGGCCATCAAACCGCCGTCCGGTTCGGCCGAGACCAGCGCCTGCAAGCGGTGGTCAAGGTAGTTGATGCCGGCGATGAAATGCAGCACGCGTTCATCGACCTTGACGCGGCCGCTCGACAGGCCGGAGCCGTCGTCGATCTCGACCAGGCGGAAACGCCGCAGCGGCCGTACCGGTGTGACGGCGCTCCAGTGCGGATCGGGCAATGCGGCCATGGCCAGGCCGAACGTGGCCCAGGGCCGCTGCGGCTGCCCCAGGCCTTGCGCGCACAACGCGGCCAGGCGCGCGTCCATCTCGACGCCGACCGCGAGCAGCAGCAGGTCGCGTTCGAAGTCGCTCAGGTCGAACACGGCGGCGAGGGTGTCGATGGCGGCCGGAGCCGGCATCTGGCGTGCCATGTCGGCCACGTGGCGCCGGGCCTCGGTCGGGTCGCCGTCGCCCAGCAGCGCGCGCAGGCGGGCGAACTCCGCCACCAGCAACTGCTGGTTGGCGGAGGGCCAGTCCAGTACGAGCGGTGCGTTCATGTGATCGTGATCCGGTGGTCGTAGAAGGTCGGTGGCGTGGCGCCGCGGTTGGCGACGGGGCTCTCGATGCCATCGATGCGCAGGCGCGCCAGCGGTGCGCCGGGTTGCATGTCGCGCGCGATGAAGGTCAACGATCCCGTGGGTGCGGCAAAGGTCTCGGGCGGGATCTCCCGGTCCCCGAGCAGCAATGCGACGCGCTGGCCGGCGCGCAGTTGCGGCGTGAACGTGATCGTGCACTGGACGTCGCCGTTGCCGTCGCGCACCAGGCTTTGTGGCAGGTTGGTGATGTTCGGTGCCACGATGCAGGCCAGGCGGTTGGTGCTGCGCGCCACGGACTCGCCCGGGCGCACCATGCGGGCCGTGACGTCGTAGACACCGACCGGAAAGGCGCTGGCGCTGGCAACCGGAATCACCAGGCCCATGCGATCGGCCGCATCGGGACCGCTGGCGGCGATGGACGCCTCGACGCCGTAGCGCTCGTTGCGCAGTTCGATCGTGCGGTCCGAGCCGTCCAGGTGGTGGCCCTCGAGCACCACCGCGTCGCCCAGGCGCACCACCGGCTGCCGGTCCGGCGGCAGCACCGCCTCCAGTGTGGGCAGTGGCGGGACCAGGCTCGGCGTGACGACGACGCCGCGCTCGCGTCCGCTGACTGGATCGACCGCGCCGCGGGTGAGCACCGGCAAGGCCGCGCGTGTGGGCCGCGAGGCCTCGATCAGCACCACCGAAACCTGGTAGGCGACGGTCGGCCGGTAGTGGGACTGGGTCGCCGTCCACAACTTGGACATGTCCTCCAGGCCCAGGTGTTGCGGCGTGATGCGCAGCGATTCCATCTGGTCGGCCAGTCCGCAGTCGGCCAGTGCCCGCAGCGCCGGGGGCAGGTCGTCGCCGACATCGGGCGACGGGTTCAGCGCGGTTCGGATCATCTCGCGGGTCAGCGCGGGGAACTCGTGCAGCAGTTGCATGGCGTAGCCGAGCAGGATCTCCGCATGCAGGTCGCCACCGCTGTAGGC
>CAXBDR010000425.1:0-2642 GCA_963974265.1 uncultured Rhodoferax sp. | reverse complement strand
TCGCGCCCGGGCACGGTCATCGACGTGGTGTACGAGCAGCCCGCCTGCGATACCCGCCACGCCTGGGCCCGCGTGCCGGTGGAGCCGACACAACAGCAGCGCGCCGCGCTCAAGGACCGTGCGCGCCAGTTGCTCAAGCTGCGCAATGCGGTGATGGTGTCGCATTACTATGTACACCCCGACCTGCAGGACCTGGCCGAGGAGACCGGCGGCCTGGTCGCCGATTCGCTGGAAATGGCGCGGTTCGGCCGCGACCATGCGGCGCAGACGCTGGTGGTCTCGGGCGTGCGCTTCATGGGCGAGACCGCCAAGATCCTGTCCCCGAACAAGACGGTGCTGGTGCCGGATCCGGATGCCACCTGCTCGCTCGACCTGGGTTGCCCGATCGACGCGTTCAGTGCGTTTTGCGATGCCCATCCCGATCGCACCGTGGTCGTGTATTCCAACACCAGCGCCGAGGTCAAGGCGCGCGCCGACTGGGTCGTGACCTCGGGCTGCGCGGTCGACATCGTGCGCATGCTCGCCGAACGCGGCGAGATGATCCTGTGGGCACCGGACAAGCATCTGGGCGACTACGTGCAGCGCCAGACCGGCGCCGACATGGTGAGCTGGCAAGGCAGCTGCATCGTGCACGACGAGTTCAAGGCCTTCGAGCTGCAGGCGCTGATGCGCGAACACCCCGAGGCACGCGTGCTGGTCCATCCCGAGTCGCCGAGCGACGTGGTGGCACTGGCGCACGCCGTGGGTTCGACGGCCGCCATCCTGAAGGCCGCGCGGACCATGGATGCGACGAGCTTCATCGTCGCCACCGACGCCGGCATGCTGCACAAGCTGCGCGCGCAAAATCCCGGCAAGACCTTCATCGAGGCGCCGACCGCCGGCAACAGTGCAACCTGCAAGAGTTGCGCCCAGTGCCCGTGGATGGCGATGAACGGCCTGGCCGGCCTGGTGCAGGTGCTCGAGACCGGCGCCAACGAGGTGCTGGTCGACCCGGCGCTGGGCCAGCGCGCGAAACGCCCGATCGACCGCATGCTGGCGTTCACCGCCGCGGCGGCCGAGCGTTCGCACGCGCCCGGTGCGCTGGTGCCGGGGATCGGCGCGGCCTGACTGGCATTGCAAGATAGGGCGTCCGATGCGAGGGCAATCGTCGAGTCGGTCTGGGTGCAATTTTTTGCGGGGTCGAAGGCGCTCACTACACAATGTTGATTATTTGCAGTAACGACGTTTCTGCGTGTTGACAAAGGATTGGTGGTCGCCTACGATCGCCCAACCTTGGTTGTCGTAATGTCGTTTCTGTGAATATGGAACTCGAGCGGTTGGCTGAAATACAGATGGGGTACCCGTTCCGGTCCCGTCTGGAGCATGACCCACGGGGAAATGTCGCCGTGATCCAGATGAAGGACATCGACGACGCCAATACGCTGCATGTCGATGACGCGACCAGAGTGGCGCTGCCAAAGGGCAAGACCCGCCATCTGCTGCGCCCAGGCGATCTGCTGTTTCGCTCCCGTGGCCGCAGCAATGGCGCTGCCCGGGTGCCGGGTGGCATCGGCACGGCGGTGCTCGCGGCACCCATGCTGCTGATCCGGCCGCATGGGGTGCAGCCCGAATACCTGTGCTGGTACATCAACGCGCCAACCACGCAGGCGCAGCTGGCGGCACTTGCCGAGGGCACCTCGGTGCGGATGATCAGCGCCGAAGCCCTGAAGGTGCTGACCGTGCCGCTGCCATCGATGGCCGCCCAGCACCGTATCGCGCAGGCCGCCGCGCTTGCCGAACAGGAACAAATACTCATGACCTGCATTGCAGCCCAACGCGCGCGCATGACCACCCACCGACTAATGCAAGCAGCCCACGAATCCGCCCCATGACCGACCAGCTCACCCAACAAGACGTCAACAACACCGCATGGGCTGCCTGCGACACCTTTCGTGGCGTCATCGATCCGGCGCAATACAAGGACTACATCCTGGTGATGCTGTTCCTCAAGTACATCAGCGACCAGTGGGCCGACCACTATGCCGCATACCGAAAGGAATACGGCGACAACGAGGAGCGCATCCGCCGCAAGCTGGAGCGCGAGCGCTTCATCCTGCCCTATGTCGAATTCAAGGACGAGCAGACCGGCAAAGTCACCGATCGGTTTCTGGCCGACTTCCACGCCTTGTATGAGCGGCGCAAGGCGGCCAACCTCGGCGAACTGATCAATATCGTGCTCGACCATATCGAGGAGGCCAACAAGGCCAAGCTCGAAGGCGTTTTCCGCAACATCGACTTCAACTCCGAAGCCAACCTCGGCAAGACCCGGGACCGCAATCGCCGCCTGGAAAACCTGCTTGGCGATTTCGCCAAGCTCGACCTGCGCCCCTCGCGTGTCTCGGAGGACGTGATCGGCGATACCTATATCTACCTGATCGAACGCTTCGCCTCGGATGCTGGCAAGAAGGCCGGCGAGTTCTACACGCCCAAGCAGGTGTCGAAACTGCTGGCGCAACTGGCGGCGCCCAAACCCGGCGACCGTATCTGCGACCCCACCTGCGGCGCCGGTGGCTTGCTGGTTGAGGCCGCGGCGTTGGTGGAAGCCCAAGGCAGCCGCGACTTCGCCCTGTTCGGCCAGGAGGTCAACGGCAGCACCTGGGCGC
>CAXBDR010000424.1:0-2648 GCA_963974265.1 uncultured Rhodoferax sp. | reverse complement strand
GCCCTAGTCGCGCTGCGCGAACACCGTCAGCACACCGGTGTATCCGTACAGGTGATGGCGCGCGATCTCGCCGCCGGCAAAAAAACCGACCAAGGGCACGTCGCCGAGCGCACGCCGCACGATCTGCATCTCGGCACTGGGGCCACCAAAATGCGGCCCACCGCGCCCGGAACAACTGACGTACACCGCACCGGCAATGCCACGCGCCGGATGGGCGGCGGCCTCGGCCTCCGACGCCGCCAGCGCGGTCGCGGTTTCCATCGTCAGCTCCAGCGGCTCGAGTTCCTCGCGGATCTCGGCGCAGATCCGGATCAGGTCCGAACGCGCGGCCTCGCGGTTGCGCCGGCAGAACGCCAGCTGCATGCCGGTGCCGGCCTGGTCGGAGATCGCGATGCCGCGTCGCGCAGGGTCGAGCCCGATGATGTGGCGCACGATCACGTCGCTGCCGAAATTGCCTCCGCGCCCCATGGCCTGGGCGCCGTCGCCCTCGCTCGGTCGCACCAGGCCGACCAGCGTCGCGCGGATGGCGTCGAACGCCTCCTGCGGGCGGTCCAGCGACACGCCGAGTTCGCCCATCAGCACGTCCAGCGCCGGTTCGCCGTCAATCGAGACCACCAGGTTCTGGTCGGCTTCGGTCACGGTCCGAAAGCCCGACACCGGCTGGCAGCCCTGGGTGACGCGGGACACCAGTTGCACGCCCGGACCGAAGGCGACGCCACTGAGGCCGCCGCTGAACACGCCGCCCGCCGCACCCTGGCCGCGGATGTTGCCGTCGCCGGCAGCCGCGAACTGGACGGTACGCGTGCGGCTGGCCGACAGGCCGCCGAACAGATAACCGGAGGTGGTGCGCGCCGCCATCTCCTGCACCAGTTCCGACACGTCTGGCGTGGCCGGATCCACGTGCACCAGCGCGGTGGCGGCATCGAACCCCGCACCCAGCGGAGCGACGCCGGAAAACACCCGGTACTGGTCGGCCGGCAGGTCGCACAACATCACGGCCATCGCCGGCTCGTCGAAATACTCGACATTGTTGGACGATACGCCGACCCCGACGGTACCGGACCAGTCGGTCACACCCGGCAGCTCGGCGCCCAGGTGGTCCAGGATGTCGTTGGCCGAGGCCGCGTAGTGGTCGGTGATGTACAGCAGCGCCAGCGTGGGCGACTTCGCATACTCTGGCAAGGCCATCTGCGCGCGCAGCTGCGCCAGCACCAGGCCGGCGGCCATGGCCCAGTCCGGATGGGTCGCATGTCCATGCGGGAACAGGTGCATCAGGTCTTGCTCCGGCTCGTCGTCTTGCGTGTCGTCTTGCGCGCGGTCTTGCGCGACGCAACCGCCTTCCTGCCAGCCTTGACGGCCTCCTTGGCCAGGCCGCTGCCCATGTTGCGCGTCGCGTCCACGGCCGTCTTGCGTGTCGCCTCCTGCAAGGCACTGGCGGCGATCTGCTGGAACTGCTGGGTCAGCGAACCCCACAGCTGCAGCGGATCGATCAGGCTGCCCGTCCCGGCGGCCGCGGCCGCCTTGGTCTTCTTGCCGCCGGAGCGGGCCGTGGCATTGTCCTGCGCCGCAGCCTCGGCCGCGGCCTTGGCCGCCGTGGCGCTGCTGGCGGCGCGCTCGCTGGCCATCTGCACCCCCGTGGCCACGGAATCGGCGGCCTTGAGCTTGAATGCGTTGGCCACGTCGCCGATGTTGAAGTTCATGCCCTTGAGCGTGGCCAGGGTCATCTTCTGTACCTCGAGCGCCTGTATCGTCGCCCCGAGCGCGCGCGAGTTCTGTTCCAGCCAGAAATGCACGGCGCGCAGTTCCTCGATGCGTTTTTCGAGTTCCTCGACATTCAGCGATGGCGAAACCCAGTTGGCCAGGTTCGGAATCTGCGGTATCGACTGGCTCGCGCCCTTGGCCAGGTTCTGCAGGAAATCGAAACCCGGCACGAACTTGCCGAATGCATTGCCGCTTGTATCGCTCATGTTGCCTCCAGAATGCACGGCCATGATCGGCCTGTGCACAGCTTAACCCAATGGCGCGGCGATAGCGATGGGCGATGACCCGCGGTGTGTGCCGAGGGTCGTCGCCTGGCACGGCATTCAGTGCTTGTGCTTCATCGCGCCGGTGGTGACCGGCAGCTTGAGCTCGACCCGGCTCTCGGCTCCCTTGGCGTCCTTGAGCAGCAGCGTCACCGGTACCGTGCTGTCCTTGGGCAGCGCAGCCTTGAGGTCCATCAGCATCAGGTGGTAACCACCCGGCTTGAGTTCGACCGCCTTGCCGGCCGGCAGTTCGAGGCCGCCCTCGACGGCACGCATCTTCATGACGCCATTGTCCATCTTCATCTCGTGGACTTCGGCCACGCCGGCCACGGGGCTGGCCACGCCGACCAGGCGGGTGCTCTCGCGTGCCGTGATGGTCATGAAGGCGCCGGTCGCGCTCTGGCCCTGGACCGAGGTCCGGACCCAGGCGTCGCGCACGTCGACCGTCTGCGCCAGCGCCGACGTGGCGATACCGGCGAACAAGGCGGCGATGGTGGCAATCTTGTGCAATGTCATGGGGAAACTCCTGTTGAAATCAAAAAAGGGGAAACAAGGAAACGGTGGCGCAACGGCTGCGGCCTGGGCCAGGATCATCGGCAACCATGCTGGTGTGCGGCCGGGCTC
>CAXBDR010000423.1:0-2663 GCA_963974265.1 uncultured Rhodoferax sp. | reverse complement strand
ATGTGAAGGTTCATGCATACAGCCCTGCACACTCGTATTCACACTTCCGAGAATTTCCTTGATCAGACTTTGCCGCCGGCCTCCTTGAGTATTTGGCCCCGCGTGTCCCGGCGGGTCACAGTGCACCGCGCGTCGCAGTCACTCAGGTAACGTGCGCAACGGTCTGCACGGGGCGCAATGCGGATAAAGCCGCTATCGGAATCGAGCGACAGCCCCCAGTCTGTACCTGCCGCACGATCAAAATGCCCCGCCACGCCCGCCGATAACCGTCGCACGTTGTCCGCCGCTGACCCGCCAGCCCGAGCACCGCAGGGCAGTCGCAGGCGCGTTCAGCGCCCGACCGCCACAGTGAAGCATCACGCAGGGGCCCTGCGGGCCTTCGCAGCCCCCGAGAAGACCTGTGCAACAAAACGGCCCACTAACAACGGCAGATGCAAGGCCCCAGCACCATCAACCAGAACCCACCCGAACCCCCGCGACGACAAGCCGCGCCCCGGTTTCTCTGCCCCCTGGCCGCGTATTTTCCAACGGCTCAACAGTGTCTAAGCCTACGCTGGTTAAGCGCCGTGAAGAAGTGCCAGTAGGCGGATGACGGATCGATACGTTCGAGATCTACCGTTCTGAGCCGACTTGCGCGGCCGAATCGGCCCGTTTGTCGGCTATTGGCCCCGGTTTCCGCACGCATGGGCGCACCTGTGCCATCAGCCTTCGCCGGGCCAGGTAGATATTGGCCAGGGCAAGCGCCGTGGTTGCGCGTGTGGCGTTCTTGGCCAGGCCCCGGTAGCGCATTTTGCCGAAGCCCCAGAGCCGCTTGACCATATCGAACACGTGTTCGACCCGCGCCCGGACTCGCGATTTGTTGCGGCTCTTGGCGCGGGCAACCTCATCGACAACTCCGTTGTAGCGGATGCGTTGATTCGTGAAGCCCCTGGCATGGGTACCTTGGCCTGGATCAGCTTCTTCTGACTGGCGTAGGCCGAGTCCCCATACACACGGCTCTCGTTGCCATGCAACAGATCGAGTGCCGGATGCTTGTCGGGAACGTTGGCGGCGGTGGCCACGGCGCTGTGCGCCAGAGGCCGTTCTGGCTGTCGACGCCGATATGCATCGTCATGCCGAATTGCCATTGCTGGCCTGTGCGCGTTTGCTGCATGTTTGGATCGCGCGCCTTGTCCGCATGCTTGGTCGAACTCGGTACTCCAATGATCGCGGCATCCACGATGGTGCCGGTGTTGGTCTTGAACCCACGCGCCTGCAACGCGGCGCCAACTTTGGCGAACAGCGATTCGCCCAGCTTGTTGTCGTTGAGCAGTCGGCAGAACTTCAACTTCGTTGTTGCATCGGGTACCGGCTCGCGATCCCGGATCGATGCCTACGAAGCGGCGCAGGCTGACGCGGTCGTACAGTGCGTCCTCACAGGCCAGGTCCGCCAGATCAAACCAGTGCTGAATGAAGTGGATGCGCAGCATGCGCTGCAGACCGATCGATGATCGGCCGCTACCAGCCTTGGGGTCGTGCGGTTCGATGACTTCGCACAGCTCTGCCCACGGAGCGATGGCCTCCATCGTCTTCAAGAACACGGCGCACGGCGTGGGCTTGCGGTCGTTCGCAATCGCCGCTTCTTGAGCAGCCGCCATGACAAGGGCTTGTTGCTTCATCGTCAGGCAACGCACCAACGGCAGATTCGGTGGACCTTGATCGGCGCAGCCGTAGGCCACCGACTGGATCCGGTATGCCGGGTGCCGCTTTTCCCGGCGTGATGGGGGCGCGGAAGGCGGCATGGATTTTCATGTCGGTCCGAGCCTGGGGGTGAGGCCACTACAGTGCCGGATCGATCACCCCAAGGACGGTGATCCGCATGAACGAATCGCCGCTTCGCGCGATGGCGCAACTGCAGGACTTTCTGGATGCGACCTCGCACGTACACCTGGCAACCCGCGGCGGCGATGGCGATAGCCAGCGCTGTCAGCGAATCTGCGCCGCGCCCATCAACGTGTTCTCCCAGCCGACATTCAGTCCATGGTTCAACCCGCATCGCCCGTGTCTGCTTGTCGTCGAAATGGCCAGAGACAACGGCAGGATCATCCTGCGCAACCGAGGGTGCGACGAGGGTGCCTCTGGCGTGATGGGGAACCCTCGACACCCGTGGTCCGGGCAGGCTCAGAACGGCCGGCACCGTGCAGCATTGGCAAGCACTGGCCCATGCCTGAGCCGAGCTGGCCGCGCCTGGCCGGCACGCGTGGCGGCCACTTGACAGTCGGACTCAGATATTGAAAATGCCAAAGTCCAAACGCGTTCGTCGGGCCGACGAGTCATCGCCGGACAAGGCTTGGCGTGACGGTCGCTGCGCAGCAGTGCTTTCACATGACATGATGGGGAGGACGATGTTTGCTCGATGAATTTTCACCTCCGCTGATGTCGCTTTTGCGATCGATCTCTGCGGCAGGCGTGAACGTCGACGAATGGCCCGCCGCGTTGGAACAGGTATGCGAGTACCTGGATGCCAGCGTCGTCACTCTGGGCCACCACGAATTCACCACAGGCTCCGATTCGGCCATGTTCGAATCTACCGGCAGCGCGTCGTTCAGTCAGGATATGGTGGCGTTTTCAGCGCGCAACCCCTGGTTTCTATCGAGCGAAGATTATGTGCCCGGCAGGGTCAT
>CAXBDR010000422.1:0-2691 GCA_963974265.1 uncultured Rhodoferax sp. | reverse complement strand
CACTACAATCGACGCAAAACAAAAGTCATCGTCTTCAACTGCGTGCGGACTTCAGAAATACCGGACAGCGATTACGCTAATTCCCGGACAGCCGTTTCAGTAATTCCCGGACAGCTCGGGCACGGCTGATCATCTGCCTGCGATCATGTTTCGGTTCGGATAGTTTCGGTGTTTTCGGCGGAGGTCAAGGTCGCGTTCCGGTCCTTTCTGCGCATGCTGTCTCCCTTGAGTTCGATGCGGTGTGCGTTGTGGACGATCCGGTCGAGGATGGCGTCGGCAATGGTGGGTTCGCCGATCATGTCATGCCATCCGGACACGGGCAGCTGGGCGGTGATGATGGTAGACCGCCGCTGGTAGCGTTCTTCGAAAAGTTCGAGCAGATCGAGGCGCTGCTGGTCGGTCAGGCCGTGCGTGCCCCAGTCATCGAGCACCAGCAGCTGGACGCGGGCCAGCTTGTCGACGAGGCGGGGGAAGCGCCCGTCGAGGCGTGCCATGGCCATGTCCTCGAAGAGCCGCGGCATTCGGACATAGGACACGGAATGATCCAGGCGTGCGGCCTGATGGCCGAAGGCGCAGGCGAGCCAGGTCTTGCCGGTGCCGGTCTGGCCTGTGAGGATGATCTGCTCGCGGGCCTTGATCCAGTCGCCCTGGGCGAGCGCGAGGATCTGACGCCGGTCGAGCCCCCGGCTGGCGGCGAAATCGACATCTTCGATGCAGGCGTTGGGAAAGCGCATCTTCGCATTGCGCAGCCTGTTGGCGAAGCGCTTGTCGGCGCGGGTTGCGGCTTCCCGGTCGAGCATGAGCCCGAGCCATTCATTGCGCTCGAGCGCTTGGCCCGAATCCTGTTCGGCCAAAGCCCTCCAGGCGTCTGCCATGCCTGTCAGGCCGAGCGCGGCCATCTGGTCGAGTGTGGGGTGTGTCAGCATCTGCTTGTCCTTTCGAGGGTTACTGGTAGTAGCCGGGGCCACGGATGTTGTCGTGGGCCGGCGTGGCGGTGACCGGGTCTGGCGGGCTGGGCGCCCGATCCAGCCCGGTGATCAGGATGGAACGCACCGAGGCATAGTTGACCGTGCCGACCGTCAGGGCGCGTTCGCAGGCCGCTTCCAGCCTGTCTGCCCCGAACTGGCGCTGCAGACCGAGCACACCGAGGGCAGACCGATAGCCCTGTTCGGGATGCGGCCTGTCGCGCATCAGGCGCTCGACGAGCGCAGCGGCATGATATCCGGTGCGGGCGGCCCGGGTGATCAGGCTCTCGGGCGTCATGCCGCCGTAACGCTGATGCGCCTTTGGCATGTGTTCCTTGATGGTGGTATGGCCCCCGCGCTGGCCCCGGCGGTGATGCAGTGCAACCCTCTCATGATTATGGAAAATCTCGATCATGCGGTGGGTGAGCCGGACATCGACCTGACGGCCGATCAGGCGATGCGGCACCGAATAGAAGCTGTGCAGAACCTCGATGTGGTAGTCGGGATGCACCTTGGCGCGCTTCCATTCAGCGTACTCAAAGGGCGTATCGGGCAGCGGGCCGAGCGCGGGACATTCGATCTCCTCGAACAGTTCACGCCGCGAGCGCCCGACCCGGCGCATGGTCCGGGCATTGAGATCATCGAGCAGCTCGGCAATGGCGACGTTCAGCGCCTCGATGGAAAAGAACTGCCGGTTGCGCAGGCGCGCCAAAATCCAGCGCTCGACGATCAGCACGGCACCTTCGACCTTGCCCTTGTCGCGCGGCTTGCGCGGTCGCGTGGGCAGCACGGTCGTGTCGTAATGCGTGGCCATGTCGGAAAAGGTCTTGGTCAGCGACGGCTCGAACCAGAGTGGCTTGGCCACGGCGGCCTTGAGATTGTCACACCCGATTGCCTTGGGAACACCGCCGAAGAACTTCAGGGCCCGGACCTGGGCTTCGATCCAGTCCGGCAGCTTCTGGCTGAGGCTCGCCCAGGCAAAAGTGTAATTGGACGCGCCCAGCACCGCGACAAAGATCTGCGCGCGATGCTCAGCACCGGTGCCCGGGTCGATCACCGGGATCGTGTGCCCGGCGTAATCGGTCTGCATCACCGCGCCGGCCTCATGGCGGTTGCGATATCGCGGGCTGATGCGGTTCTCGAACTCGCGGTAGCGTTCGCAGAACCAAGTGTAGCCATAGCCATCGGGATGCGCCGCCCGATATTCCTCCCAGAGCAACACCAGCGTCACGCCCTTGCGCTTCATCTCCGCGGCCATCTTCGGCCAGTCGGGTTCGCTCAAATCCCGGGGCGGGCGGCCGACACGCTGGAAAAGGACCTGCTTCAGCGTCGCATCGTCATCGCGACCAGATGGCAAAGGCCAGCAGTTCAAACCGGCCTCCCGGGCGCGGTGCAGGTAGGTCGCCACGGTCGTCTTGCTGAGCTTCAGACGCAGAGCAACCTCGCGCACCGAAAGCCCCTGTTCATGCGTCAGCCGCAATATGGTTCGTATGTCTTGCACAGTCATGCGCCTCGGTTGCTTGCGTCTTGGCATGTCCCCTCCCGATCTTGTTCAAGACCGGCAGAGTGCCGTGACGGCGCAGGCGATGACCAACCATACCCAAGGCCCCGGGAGGTGTCCGGAAATTACCGAAATCCCTGTCCGGGATTTACCGAAACGCGTGTCCGGGAATTAGCGAAACCCGCAGGGGCTGTTTGCATAGGCCAGAGCTACCACAAAGCCCCA
>CAXBDR010000421.1:0-2725 GCA_963974265.1 uncultured Rhodoferax sp. | reverse complement strand
CGCCGCAGCTCCGCAGCAACACCAGGGTGAGGGCCGGGTCGAGGCCATCGGGCGCGACAGCCTGACTTTGTCGCACGGACCGATTCCCTCGCTGAAGTGGGGCTCGATGACGATGGACTTCAAGTTGCCCCGCACCGGTGCGCCACGAGGCGTCGCGGTCGGCGACACGGTGGAATTCTCGTTCGGGATGGATTCCGATGGTTTGCCTCAGCTGTCCAACGTGCGACCGCGCGCACCGGATCCTGGGCAAGCATCTGCGACGCCGACGGCGCCCGCGAGCGCCGGGGCCAAGCCATGATCGCAGCCCTGATTCGTTGGTCGATCGGCAATCGATTCCTGGTGCTGCTGGCGACGCTGATGATCAGCGCCTGGGGCGTGATTTCCGTGATCCGCACGCCGCTCGATGCGCTGCCCGACCTGTCGGATGTGCAGGTCATCATCCGCACCACCTATCCAGGGCAGGCGCCGCGCATCGTCGAAGACCAGGTGACCTATCCGCTGACAACAACGATGTTGTCGGTACCCGGCGCAAAAACCGTGCGCGGCTACTCGTTCTTTGGCGATAGTTTCGTCTACATATTGTTTGACGACGGCACCGACCTGTACTGGGCACGCTCGCGGGTACTGGAATACCTGAACCAGGTACAGGCGCGATTGCCGGCCAATGCGAAAGCACAGCTGGGGCCGGATGCAACCGGGGTCGGCTGGATCTACCAGTACGCACTGGTCGACCGCAGTGGCTCGATGGATGTGTCCCAGTTGCGCGCACTGCAGGACTGGTTCCTCAAGTTCGAACTCAAGTCGGTGCCTAACGTGGCCGAGGTCGCCTCGGTCGGCGGCATGGTGCGCCAGTATCAGGTGCTGCTCGACCCCGACAAGCTGGCGGCCTACAAGATCCCGCATACCCGCGTGGTGGACGCGCTGCGGCGTGCCAACCAGGAAAGCGGTGGCTCGGTGCTCGAACTGGGCGAGGCCGAGTACATGGTACGTGCCTCGGGTTATCTGAAGACGCTGCAGGACTTCCGCCAGGTGCCGCTGATCAGCACCGATGCCGGAGTGTCGGTTCGGCTGGGTGATGTGGCGCGTATCCAGGTCGGGCCGGACATGCGCCGGGGCATTGGCGAACTCGATGGCGAGGGTGAAGCTGCCGGTGGCGTCATCGTCATGCGCTCGGGCAAGAACGCGCTGGAAACGATTGATGCCGTCAAGCTCAAGCTTCAGGAACTCAGGGGCAGCCTGCCCAAGGGCGTCGAGATCGTACCGGTATACGACCGCTCCGGGCTGATCGAACGCGCGGTGCAGAACCTTGGCAACAAGTTGCTCGAAGAGTTCCTGGTCGTTGCCGTTGTCTGCTTCATCTTCCTGTTCCACCTGCGTTCGGCATTCGTGGCCATCGTGTCGCTGCCACTGGGCATCCTGATCGCGTTTATCGTGATGCGTTACCAGGGTGTCAACGCCAACATCATGTCGCTGGGCGGGATCGCCATTGCGATCGGCGCCATGGTGGACGCTGCCGTAGTGATGATCGAGAACGCACACAAGCACCTGGAACGCTGGGGACACACCCATCCAGGCAAGAAGCTGGGTGGAGAAGCACGCTGGCGGGTCATTGGTGACGCCGCTGTCGAGGTCGGGCCGGCGCTGTTTTTCTCGCTGCTGATCATCACGTTGTCGTTCGTGCCGGTGTTTACGCTGGAGGCACAGGAAGGACGTCTGTTCGCGCCGCTGGCCTTCACCAAGACTTATGCGATGGCCGCCGCCGCCGGACTGTCGGCCACGCTGATACCGGTGCTGATGGGTTACCTGATCCGTGGCCGCATTCCGAACGAGCAGGCCAACCCGCTGAACCGAGCCTTGATCGCGATATACCGCCCGCTGCTGAACCTGGTGCTGAAGGTGCCGAAACTGACGGTAGGTATTGCCGTCGTTGCGCTGCTGGCGAGCCTGTGGCCGCTGCAGCACATCGGCGGCGAGTTCATGCCACGGCTGGACGAAGGTGACCTGCTGTACATGCCGTCGGCGCTCCCCGGCTTGTCAGCCAGCAAGGCCGGCGAGTTGCTGCAGCAGACCGATCGCTTGATCAAGACCGTGCCCGAGGTGGCGAGCGTGTATGGCAAGGCCGGCCGAGCCGAGAGCGCCACCGACCCTGCGCCACTGGAGATGTTCGAGACCACGATCCAGTTCAAGCCGCGCGAACAATGGCGGCCCGGCATGACGCAGGACAAGCTGGTCGAGGAACTCGACCGCATCGTGCAGGTACCGGGCTTGTCCAACATCTGGGTGCCGCCGATCCGCAACCGGATCGACATGCTGGCCACCGGCATCAAGAGCCCGGTAGGCGTCAAGGTCGCTGGAACCGATCTGGCCACCATCGACCGCATCAGTGGCGAGATCGAGAAGCTGCTCAAGGACGTGCCCGGTGTCAGCAGCGCCTTGGCCGAGCGGCTCACCGGCGGGCGTTATGTCGACGTGACGATCGACCGGAACGCGGCGGCGCGTTACGGCATGAACATTGCCGATGTGCAGTCGGTGATCGCATCGGCCGTGGGCGGCGACACGATCGGCGAAACCGTGGAGGGCTTGCAGCGGTTTCCGATCAGTGTGCGTTACCCACGCGAGATTCGCGACTCGCTGGAGAAGTTGCGCAAGTTGCCCATTGTCAGCGAACGTGGTGCGCGGCTGGTGTTGTCAGACGTCGCCAGCCTGCGCATCACCGATGGCCCGC
>CAXBDR010000420.1:0-2738 GCA_963974265.1 uncultured Rhodoferax sp. | reverse complement strand
AGCGGCCGGAGGTCATCGAGCACTACCGCCAGAAGCTGCACCTGGACAAGCCCATCGTGGTCCAGTACGGCTACTGGATCGGGGGCGTGTTGCAGGGCGACCTCGGCGAGTCCACACGCGCGCAGTTGCCGGTGTGGGACCTGATCGTGCAGAAGCTGCCGGTCACGGTGGAGCTGGCGCTGCTGTCGATGCTGATCGCGTTGCTGATCAGCATACCGGCCGGCGTCATCTCGGCGGTCAGGCGCGGCAGCGCGTGGGACCACGGGGCCACGGTGTTTGCGTTGTCCGGCTTGTCAATGCCCAACTTCTGGCTCGGCATCATGATGATCCTGTTGTTCTCGGTCGAGCTGGGCTGGTTGCCGGCCTCGGGTTATGTCAGCCCCTTCGAAGATATCGGTGCCAACCTGGCCGCGATGATCATGCCCGCCATCGTACTGGGCACTGGCATCTCGGCGGTGCTGATGCGCCACACCCGCAGCTCGATGCTGCAGGTGCTGGCAGCCGACTATGTGCGTACCGCCCGCGCCAAGGGCCTGAGCGAACGTGTCGTCGTGATCAAGCACGCGTTGCGCAATGCGCTGACGCCGGTGATCACGCTGGGCGCGCTGGAGCTGGGCACCTTGTTGTCCGGCGCGGTGCTGACCGAGCAGGTGTTCACCATTCCCGGCTTCGGCAAGCTCATCATCGACGCGGTGTTCAACCGCGACTATGCGGTGGTGCAGGGCGTGGTGCTGGTCACGGCGACGGCCTACATCCTGCTCAACCTGATGGCCGACATGGCCTATTTCCTGTTCAACCCGCGGCTGAGACATTAGATGAAGGACGCCCCCCGTCTGTCCGGTCGCACTGCGTGTCGACCGGCCGAACCCTCCCACTGGGGGCGCCCCCTACGGCCTGGCAGAGCCAGTTCCGTGGGGGCCTGGGCTGGCCTGCTCCGCGGCCGCTTGGGCTTTCATGCGCCTAGGAAAACTGACACATGAACACCATGACCCATGCCGCCGCCGCCGCAACTCCGGCCGTCCCGCGTCCCGCGCAGGCCGGTCCTTGGCGACGTGCCTGGCGCAAGCTTGCACGCAACCGCATCGCCATGGGCGGGCTGGCCGTGGTGCTGTTTTTCATCGTCGTGGCGCTGTTCGCGCCCTGGATCGCGCCGCACGATCCGCTGGCGGCGGGCTGGAGCACGATCCGCAAGGCGCCCAGCGCGACCCACTGGTTCGGCACCGACGATCTCGGGCGCGACGTGTTGTCGCGCGTCGTCTGGGGTACCCGCGCCTCGTTGATGGCCGGTGTCGTGTCGGTCGCGATCTCGCTGCTGCTCGGGGTCGTCATCGGCATGGTGGCCGGCTTCTTCGGCGGCTGGGTCGATGCGCTGATCTCGCGCATCACCGATGCCTTCCTCGCCTGTCCGTTCCTGATCCTGGCGATCGCGCTGGCGGCCTTCCTCGGCCCGAGCCTGACCAACGCGATGATCGCCATCGGTGTGTCGGCCGCGCCGATCTTCGTGCGACTGACGCGGGCCCAGGTGCTCAACGTCAAGGTCGAGGACTACATCGAGGCTGCGCGTGCGGTCGGCTGTTCGCCGTTGCGGATCGCGGTCTCGCACATGTTGCCCAACATCACTGCGCCGGTGATCGTGCAGTCCACACTGGCCATTGCCGCCGCGGTGATCGCCGAGGCCAGTCTGTCCTTCCTCGGGCTGGGCCAGCAGCCGCCGGCACCGAGCTGGGGCAGTATGCTCAACACCGCGAAGAATTTCATGGACAGCGCGCCATGGATGGCGATCTGGCCCGGCCTGGCGATCTTCATCCTGGTGCTGGCCTTCAACCTGCTCGGCGACGGACTGCGCGACGCGCTCGATCCGCGCCACCGCTGAGCCCCTGCAACATCTTTTCTTCGACCTGGAAAACCCCATGCAACTCAACTGGCAGAACCCTTACCCGACCATCCGCAGCCCGCTGATGGCGCGCAATGTCGTCTCCACCTCCCATCCGCTGGCATCGCAGGCCGGCTTGCGCATGCTGCTCAAGGGCGGCAATGCGATCGACGCGGCAATCGCCGCGGCGGCGGCCTTGACCATCGTCGAGCCGGTGTCGAACGGCCTTGGCAGCGACAACTTCGCCATCCTGTGGGACGGCAAGGAACTGCACGGTCTCAACTCCTCGGGTGTGGCACCGGCGGCCTGGAACCCCGCGTATTTCGAGAGCCGCCACAACGGGGCCATGTCCGAACGCGGCTGGGATTCGGTGACCACGCCCGGCGCGGTCGCCGGCTGGGTCGCGATGTCGAAACGCTTCGGCAAGTTGCCGTTTGCCGACCTGCTGGAGCCGGCGATCGAACTGGCCGAGCGCGGGCATGGCGTGGGCTGCATCGTCGCCGACAAGTGGGCGCGCCAGATTCCCGTGCTGCACGACAAGCCCGGTTTCGCCGAAGCCTTCATGCCGCGCGGGCGCGCACCGCTGCCGGGCGAGCGTTTCGTGTTCGCGGCGGCCGGGCAGACCCTGCGCAAGATTGCCGCCACCACCGGAGATGCGTTCTATCGCGGCGAGGTCGCCGAACAGCTGGTGGCGCACGCGGCGGCCAACGGCGGCAGCATGACGCTGGCCGACCTCGACGGATACCGTCCCGAGTGGGTCACGCCGATCCGCAAGGACTTCGCCGGATACACGGTGCACGAGATTCCGCCCAATGGCCAGGGCATTGCGGCGCTGATGGCGCTGGGCATGCTCGACAAGCTCGAC
>CAXBDR010000419.1:0-2740 GCA_963974265.1 uncultured Rhodoferax sp. | reverse complement strand
TCGCATCTCGATCCAGTGGCCAAGGAGCATGATGGTGACCAGCGTGGCCAATTCCCACCACAGCGCATTCGCCTCGATTAGCCCGAACTGAACGACCCAGGAGAACAGGAAGGCGACCGTGATGGCGAGCGAGATAAGTGTCATCATTCCCGGTAGTCGGGACCGCAGCTCTCGCCACGCTCCCTGCAGGAAGACCAGACCGCCGTAGACGAAGACGACCGTGGCGAGCACGGGCCCGATCCAGTCCGATCCGGGGAACTCCGGGGCCCGGTAGCCGAGGAGCTCCTGGATATGGGCCGACCAGAAGACCACCGGGACGGTGAGAGCCAGCGAGAGCCAGAACCGGTCCCGGAACATCGCGGGAGAGTGGCCCTCGTGCTTGTCATGGTTGTCGTGGCCTGCATGGCTGGAGGCCGCTTCAGGCCTGCGGGGCTGCGCGCCCGCCGCCTCCTTATGGTCTTTGTGTTCGTCGGCTGGAGAAGCGGCCGGTACGGGTACCGGAGTGGCGGCGGAAGCATCCGGTGTAGGCGGCGCCTCGACTTGTTGTTCGTGACCTGAAGGTGCGATGGGCCTGACGGAAGCGGCATCCGGTGCCGACTTCGACGCAGTGGGCGCGGAGCTTGAAGGTGGCTCACCCGGTGCCATGTGGCCTTCATGACCCGCGTCAGTCGAAGCGACGGCGGGCGCGGCGGAATCGTACTCGCGCTGGCGTACGGCCGACTTGATATCGGCTACCTCGAGTCGGGTTTCGTCGTAGCGCACGGTGGCGCTTCCCGCAGCGTAATTCACGGTAACGCTTTCGACACCCGGTACCTCGCCGATCCGCTTTTCCACTTCGTCCACGCTCAATACCGACAGCATGGCGTGCACTTCAATAACGCTCGTTTTCATCGTGTATCCTGCGGCTTTGGTGGCATTCTCAATAACCTTCGGAGGGCTGATCTTCGGCCTTGCACAGGTGCGTGGGCAGGAATTCGCCGCTGTAGTGGTAACCGCACTTGGCTGGGTCTTTGAAACGAGAGATAGCAACAAGTTGCAGTCGTTGGGCGTTCATATTCAAGGTATCGCAGGCGGCATTGGGCAATCCAAAACACTCGCAAAGGCGCGCAATAACTCTACCTCGACCGGTGTCGCGCTCCGATCGTGCCAGATGCTGGCAGCACAGGCCTTAAGCAATCTGGATTTCGCCAAGGGTTTCAATTGTTCCAATTTCCCCAAGGCCAGATCCAGATCAGAGACCTTAATTTGATCTTTCCCCAGTAACTTGAGCCCGCTCAGCCCCAGCACTTGTGCCGCCGCGCCAAACGCTTGTTCCATATCGCTTTGAATCTCAGCGCCGGCATGGGCAACTACAGAGAGCACGAGTTCAACCTCCTTCCTGATTTGCCCAAGATTGGAATAACGCGCCGCGATGGGCGCCAATTTGAAGAACTGCGCGTCTAGATGGCTGAACAGGATTTTCTGCAGCGACCATTCCAGCAGATCGACGCTGGAGTCCATCTCGATCAACTTGATCAGGTTTCCTCTGAATGTCTTGTACTGATTGAGCGACAACTGCTTCAGCGCCGGCATGGCGATATCGGCCACCGGCAAGCGGTATTTGACGTCCAGCCGACCCGTCTCCTGCATCAGCTGGCGCGCCAACGCGTAAACACCCACATCGGCATGATCCTGCAGTTGCTTCAATTGCCTGGCGCGAACTTCCTGCCCTCCGTCCAGCACCAGGGAATAGACGACTGCCCGAGCACCGTGCGGCTCTCGCGCGGCGTCCCTGATGGCTGCGGGCAACTCCGACAGCAGCGAACGGGCATAGTCGATGGTTTCCTCCCTCGGATTGCCGATCTGATCCATTGCAGTCATGACGTGGGCGACCGCCGCGCCAGCGGCAACCGCGGCGAGCTCCCCGGCAGCCGTACTGCGCGCCATGGTTTCCACTTCAGCGGCCTGCTGCTCGTCCCGATCCGCGTCGGCCTGGTCGACGGAATCAAACTTGCCGTCCCAATGAGGATCAATGCGCAGAATGCGCTCCGCCAGAGGCGGGTGGGTGGCTGACAAGCCTTGGATGAAGCCCGAAACGCCCTGCGCGAAAAAGGCATGGCTGACTTCGGGCGCGCCAGGATTCTCGATTTTCGAGCCAGACTCGATCCCTCCGATCCTCTTCAGTGCGCCCGCAATCCCGTTCGGATTGCGCGTGAACTGGACCGCAGAGGCGTCCGCCAGGAATTCGCGCTGCCGACTCACTGCGGCTTTTATGAGACCGCCGAAAAACGTGCCAGCAAATCCGATGACGATCAGCCCGATCGCCAGCGCCAGCATTGCAGCCGCGCCTTGACCGCTGCTACGCCGGCCGCGCGAGAACGACGCCGAGTACAGCAGGTAGTAACCGAGAATGCCGAGAATGAGGATGCCGTTCAGTACACCTATCAAACGAAGGTTGAGGCGCATATCGCCGTTGAATATATGGCTGAACTCATGCGCGATGACCCCTTGCAGCTGGTCGCGGCTCAAATTATCGATCGCACCCCGGGTAACCCCGATGACGGCATCGCGGGGCGAGAATCCCGCTGCAAAGGCGTTGATGCCCGGTTCGTCGGCAAGCACGTAGACCGGCGGCGCTGGCGTTCCCGAAGCGATGGCCATCTCTTGCACCACGTTCAGCAGCTTGCGTTGATTAGGGTCCTGGGTATCCTGCGGGATCAGTTGCCCGCCCAACGCCTCCGCGACCACCCTGCCACCTCCC
>CAXBDR010000418.1:0-2765 GCA_963974265.1 uncultured Rhodoferax sp. | reverse complement strand
CGGCAAAAGGGGGCAGGTCAGGGGTGCAACAAGGCCGTTTGTAGATGTGCAGTCTGTTTCTCTGTCGCTTCGCAACTTCGCTGCTGCATGCACCGGGTTCCCGGTAATCAACAAAGAAATTCAGCTCCATTGCTTGACGCGAGGGGAAGTCCTTGTAGAGGGGTTAGCGCATTTTGCACATGGCCCGTAAGCGTTCCGCGAACCACACCCTTGCAGCGTTGAACGCGGTGTGCTGAGTTCGGTGCTATTCGGCTGCGGCGACAGTCGGCGAATCGGCCACGACGGCGTTGCCCGGAGGCCGCCAGTTGTGCGGCAGCAGCTGCGCGAGGTCGCGCTGCTTGAGCGTGGGCAGACGCTCGAATACGTCCTTCAGGTAGGCCCAAGGATCGTGCCCATTGAGCTTGGCCGACTCAATCAGGCTGAGCACCACCGCGGCGCGCTCGCCAGCCTGCTGCGAGCCGACGAATAGCCAGTTCTTGCGTCCAATGGCGAGCGGACGCATCGCGTTCTCGGCCGCGTTGTTGTCGATCGGCACGTGGCCATCGTCGAGGTAGTGCGTGAGCCCTCGCCAGTTGCTCAGCGCGTAGTCGATCGCCTTGGCCGTCACGTCGGCCTTGGCCAGTTTCTGGCGCTGCCCACTCAGCCAGGCGTGCAAGGCATCGGCCACCGGTTTGGCATGCTGCTGACGCAGCCGTCGCCGGGCCTCGGGTTCGAGTTCGCGCGCCTCGCGCTCGACCTCGTAGAGTTTGGCGATCAGCGCCACCGCCTGGCCTGCGATCTGGCTGCCGTTGAACTGGTGCGCCTCGAACAGCTTGCGGCGCGCATGCGCCATGCACAGTGCGGCCGTCACACCCTGCGATTGCAACGCGTGGTAGCCCGAGAAATCGTCGGACACCAAGGTCCCGCCGAAGCCTTGCAGCACGCGGCGTGCGTTGTCGCCGCCGCGGCTCACACTGAAGTCGTACAGCACCGCCCGCTGAGCCACGAAGTTCGTCGTGCGGTACACCCAGACATAGGCCCGCTTGGTCTTGCCCTTGCCGGGTGCCAGCAGCGACACCGGCGTCTCGTCGGCGTGGATCACGTCGTGGCCGAGGATGAAGTCCTTCAGCGCCTCGGCCAGCGGTGTCAATCGCACACCACAAATGCCGTGCCACTGTGCCATGCTCGAGCGCGCGATGTGCACGCCCGAGCGGGCATAGATCTCGGTCTGCCGGTACAGCGGCAAATGATCGTCCTGCTTGGCCACCACCACCTGCGCCAGCAGGCCCGGCGCCGGGATGCCCTTGTCGATGATCTGGGCGGGCATCGGCGCGGCCTGGATCGTCTGGCAGCACGCACAGGCGTACTTGCCGCGGATGTGACGCAGCACGAAGAACTGGGCCGGCACGCAGTCCAGTTGCTCGCTGACTTCTTCGCCAATGCGCTTGAAGGCCTGGCCGCAGGTGCAGTGCGTCTGCTCGATCTCGTAGTGACGATCGACGCGCGGCAGGCTCGCGGGCAGCGCCTGGCGCACCGCCTGGCCCTTCGCACGCGGCGCGCTCGGTTTCTTGCTGTCCTGCGCGGCGCGATCCTCCAGCGCGGTGTCGGCCAGGATGGCATCGAACAACACGGCCTGGGTGGTCGACTCCAGGCTCTCGCTGGACGAGCCGAAGCGCCAGCGCTTCAGGCGCGCGATCTCGAAGTTCAACGCTTCGATCTTGGTCTGCTTGAACTTGATCTCGGCCTGCATGCGCTCGACCAGATCGCGAAGCTTGCGCACCGAGTCGGCGGCCAGCGCGGTGTCCTGCGGGACATCGGATGGCGTGTTGGAAGCATCGAGCATGGACGGCAGTATCCCTCGCGCGCGTGCGCGCGCGAAGCGGGACATTCTCCAATAGACAAATGCCGCAATATCGGGGGCGAATCGAGCGCTTTGCAGCCTTCCCTCAGACCACCGTGATGGCCGGTGGATTGGGTGCACCGAGGCGCTGCCACGGCAGCCCCGCGACGAGCCAGTCGAACTGCTCGCGCGTCAGGTTCAGTGCGCCCGAATCCTCGCGCGGCCAGGCGAAACTGCCAGCCTGCAGGCGCCGTGTGCACAGCCACATGCCCGCACCGTCGTAGACCAGGACCTTCAGTCGATCGGCTCGGCGGTTCGCAAACACGTAGGCGTGATGGGCCTGCGCGCCCAGCGCGAAGCCGTGCACCACCCGCGCGAGCAGCCGGTCGATGCCCCCGCGCAGATCGCTGACGCCCAGCGCCAGCCACACCGCATCGATGCGGATCATCGGCCGAGCTCGCGCAGCAGCGCGGCGAGTTCTCGGGTGTGCGCCAGTGGCCAGTGCAGCTCGAGTCGCGAGGCTCCTGAATTCAACTCGATGCGCACCGAATTCGACGTGCCGCTCGGTGCCACCCGGGCCGCCACGAAACCGCTCGACCTGGTCGCTGCCGATGGTTCGATTGCAGTGCCGTCAAGCCGCGCCCGCCAGCGCCCCGCGTGCGCGCACCAGCTGCCCAGCGTACCCAGCTCCATCCCATTGGCCTGTGCCCAAACCTTGGCCTTCTGCCCCGATGCCCGATACGCAGCCACCCGTGCCAGGCAGTCTTCCACACGCTGTCGATCCATATCCACCTCGTCCCGTTCGTTGATCGCCGAAACGCGAGGTTCGCAGCTTCAGCAAAAAGGCGATAGATGGGTTGCCGGAACGTTTACCATGGCCCGCCAATCTTGAGAGCTTGACCAGTTCAAGCGGTTCTTTGCCAACCAGCCAGCGCTTGTACTCCAC
>CAXBDR010000417.1:0-2781 GCA_963974265.1 uncultured Rhodoferax sp. | reverse complement strand
TGATCAGTTCCCACAGTTTCGCGCGGGCTTCGCCGGGGGAGGGGGCGGTGCTGGTGTGATCGTTCATGGATTCTCCTTGCAATGGACGGGGCGGGTTGCGCCGTCGAGTGGACAAGGCTTCATTGAACGTTCTTTGCGGTTGCATGGGTATCAGGCGCCGCGCTGGCGCACTGTAGGACTGGTCTTGCGATGCCGTTGCTTTGGCGCCAGGACTTGTCGCAGAGGCCACAAACGCGTCCTGGTCCGGTCCGGGCATGCACGTCATCGGCTGGTGACGATACGAGCGATTCGAATCGTCGTGGCTCTGGTCGGAGACCGGCTGACGCCAACGATGGCTCCGCTTGCCAACGCGGCCTTGTTTGTCAACCAGGTGCAGGCCGCTTGGTTCGCGCCGGCCGCCGTGCCGCCGATGGCGTGGATGCCGGCTCAGGCTCCACAGGCTCAAGCCAGCGCGGGTCGCCAATACGCAGGCCCACACTGCGACCGGTATCCATCAGGTCCTTGATCAGCGCTTGTTCCGTGCTGGCGTCGACCGATAGCAGCGGGAAGGACAGACTGAGCGCGATTGGCGAGGCGTTGAGTGGAGACTGCAATGCGATGGCAATGGTTTTGATGCCCAGGAACAGCTCCTGGTTTGAACAGGCAAGACCGGTTGCACGCACGTTGGCGATGTCCTCGAGCAGCTGATCCACGCTGCGCAGGCTGTATTGCGTCGTCGCGGGCAATTCGCTTTGCAGCCGTTGCCGGATCTCGTCATCGGGCAGCAGGGCCAGCAGCGCTTTGCCCATGGCCGTGGCGTGGCATGGCAGCCGGCGTCCAAGTTCGATCCCGAAACGCACCGGGAACCCACCGTGCTGCGTGCCCAGGGTCACGACGTCCGAGCCTTCGAGCACACCTGTCCACGCCGTGTGGTGGGTGCGCGTGGCCAGGTCGACCATCGCATCCTCGATGCAACGCATTACGTTGGTTGTCTGCAGGAAGCCGGTTGCAAGCCGCATGGCCAATGGCCCGGGCCGGTAGCGGCGACTGGCGCTGTCCTGGTCCACCAGTTCCGCTTCACGCATCTCCGACAGGATGCGCGAGGCGTTGGACGCCGTGACTCCCAGCGCGCGTGCCAAGTCTGCAACGGATGTTTCGTAAGGTGGTTGCGAAAGAAGCTTCAAGGCTTCCGCAGCTTTTCGAATGGATTGCATGGCGGTTGACTTTCAAGTTGACAGATGCATAATACGCAACATGTTGCTGTATAGGCAATGATACTGTGAATGGAATCAAAAATGCGCGCTAAAGGTGGTTGCCTGGTTGCCGAGACATTGCAGGCCAATGGTGTGTCCTGGATCTTCGGCATGGAAGATCCGATCGAAGTGTTTCATGCCCTGGACCGGTCCGTCACCCGCAGCGTCACGGTGCACGATGAAAAACATGCCGCCATCATGGCGCATGCCTACGCGCAGGTCACCGGCCGGCCCGGCGTATGCACATCAACCTTCGGTCCCGGCGCCACGAATCTCGTGACGGGTCTGCTTGAGGCGCTGCGCTCGTCGGTGCCAGTGATAGCCCTGGTACAGGACCACCCTCTGTCGGCCAAGGGACGAAACGCCAGCAGTGAACTCGACCATGTCGTGGCCTTGACACCCTACGTCAAAGCCGTCCTGCGCATCGATGCCCCGGAGCAGGGGCCGGATCTGGTGCGCCGCGCCTTCCGCATCGCCACCAGCGGACGCCCCGGTCCGGTGGCACTGTTGTGTCCGACCGACGTCATGTCGCTGGAGGGGGACGGCGATCCGTACGGCGTCGAGCGTTACATGCGTGTGCCCTCCCACCGCGGGCGCCCCGCGACCGCCGACATCATTCGGGCCGCCGAACTGCTTGCCGCTGCCCGGCGCCCACTGATCGTGGCAGGCGGTGGCAGCGTGATCTCTGGCGCCTTTGCCGAGGTGCGTGCGTTGGCAGAGCGGTTTGATGCGCCGGTCGCCACCACGATGACGGGCAAAGGTGCGATCGCCGAACATCATCCGCTGGCTGCTGGCGTATTGGGCACATCGACCGGGGGCTTGTACGGTCGTGGCAAGATCTCGAACACACTTCTGGCCGAGGCCGACGTCGTGTGCATCCTGGGTTCGCGCACCGGCCAGATCTGCTACAACAACTGGACCACGCCCGGCCCCGCGGCGTCGGTGATCCATCTGGACATCGATCCCCAGGAGATCGACCGCAATTTTGCCGTTACCGTGCCGTTGCAGGGAGACGTGCGCGACACCTTGCGCGACCTGCTTTCCTATTGCGACAGTGCCGGAATCTCGCAAAGCGAGACGACGCGTGCTGCGCAGCTGGCTCGCCTGAAAGACGCGTGGTTGCAGGAACTGGCTCCAGTGGCCGGAACCGATGCCCGTCCGATGCGTCCCGAGCGCGTTGTGGCCGAACTCAACCGTTTCGTCGACGCGCAGACGCTCATCGTCACGGATGCGAGTTACTCCACTGGCTGGGCCATGAGCCAGATGGAGGCGCCGGTCGCAGGCCGCTTCATGTTGTCTCCGCGTGGCACTGCCAGCATCGGCTGGGGTTTGGCCGCAGCCATCGGCGCAAAACTCGCAGACCCGACACGCGACGTCATCTGCGTCACCGGTGACGGCGGCTTCGGTTACGTGATCAATGAACTCGAAACCGCGGCAAGGTACAAAGTCAACCTGCTCGTCGTCGTGTTCAACAATGGCACGCTGGGTTTCCAGCGTCACTGGGAAGAGAAGGCGATCGGACGCGCGATGGACTGCGACTTCCTGGATG
>CAXBDR010000416.1:0-2823 GCA_963974265.1 uncultured Rhodoferax sp. | reverse complement strand
AGGGAACGGCGATCCTCGGTTTCGGCCTGCTGGCAGGGTGGGAGCAGATGCTGTCCGCCACTGCTGTCGGCATCGTTGCGATCGCGCTGATCGCGGCTTTTGCGCTCGGCCGCAGCCTGTGTTCGATCAGCTTCAAGGACGTGCTCGGCCAGACCGTGGCCAAGGGTCATCGCGGTTCGGTCAGCGGGACGGCGGGCACCATCGCCGCCGTGGCCACACTGCTGCTGGCTTTTGGATATTCAACTGGTTGGATCCCACTCACGGTCCCGGTGGTCGCCGGAATGGTCGCGCTGGGCGGCTCCTGCTGGTTGTTGGCCGCGTTCGTCTTCGGATCGATCCGTGAAGAACCCGGCGCGACCGACGGTGGTGTCAATGGATTTGCCGCTGTAGTCGGTCAACTCGGCCTGCTGCGCAGCGACGCAGGTCTGCGCCGTCTCATCCTGACGCGCGCATTGCTGCTGTCGTCGGCGCTGGCACCACCGTTCTATATTGCACTGAGCGGCGACAGTGCCGCCAGCGGCCTGGGCACCCTAGGCCCGTTCATGGTGGCATCTGCAGCAGCGAGCCTGGCCAGTACCTATGTGTGGGGACGGCTTGCCGACAGATCGAGCCGCCGCGTGCTGATGGTCGCGGCCGTGCTCGCCGCGTCGGCGAACGCAATTGCAGCATTCGTGACGCTGGCAATGCCGAACCTGTTGGACGTGACATCGTTGCTGCCGGCACTGTTGTTCGTACTCATGGCCGCGCACCAGGGTGTGCGGCTCGGACGTTCGGTGCACGTCGTGGACATGGCCACCAGCGACAACCGGGCCACCTACACCGCACTGAGCAATTCGGTGATCGGGCTCATCCTGCTTGCCGGAGGGATCTTCGGGGTCTTGGCGCAGTGGCTGGGCATCGGCGTCGTGCTGGCAATCTTCACGTCAATGGCGATACTGGCTATTTGGTCGGCCGCGGGACTGGACGACGTTCAGGCGATCTGACCGCCCCTTGCGGCTTCCATCGCGCTCCATGCGTGAACCCAGAGACACGGACAAACTTCCCATACGAAAAGATTACCGTCGATTCGAACAAGAAGACGCTGCAATTGACGACTGCTCTCGCGTAGCCTCGAACCCAGCTGATCGCCACGTCCACCACGAAAACTGGGTATTCTGGTCGATCGTGACCGGTCATTCCGGCCGATCGTGACCGACGATTCTGGTTTGTCGTGACCGAGGTTTCCGGTTTATCGTGACCGATTTCTGGCCTTGACCGGAATGTCGGTCACGACGCCGGAATCGTCGGTCACGATGCCAGAACGGCATGGCTCAGCAGCGTGATGCGTTGCGCATATTTGTTCCCCCCATGCGGGTAGCCTCCCAGCCTTTGCTGGAGCCGGCATGCCCGATACCCGAAGGATCACTATGCGCAAGATCAAGGACGTTCTGCGTCTGAAGCTCGACGCCCAGCTCTCGCACGAACGCATCGCCGCCTCGCTTGGCATCTCCAAAGGCGTTGTCACCAAATACGTCGGCCTGGCCTCAGATGCCGGCCTGGACTGGTTGCAGGTTCAGGCGCTCGATGAGAACGCCCTGCAACACCGGCTGGTCGGCACGCCCCAACGCGCCAGCGGTTTCGCGGCGCCCGACTACGGTCGCATGCACCAGGAACTGCGCCGCAAAGGCATGACGCTGATGCTGCTGTGGGAGGAGCATGCCACCCAGCATCCCGGCCAGACGATCCACAGTTACTCGCAATTCTGCGAGAACTACCGCCGTTACGCCAGGACCCTCAAGCGTTCGATGCGCCAGATCCACCGCGCCGGCGAGAAGCTGTTCATCGACTTCGCAGGCCCCACGGTGGGCCTGACCGACGGCAGCCGGGCTCATATCTTCGTGGCCGCGCTGGGCGCATCGAGCTACACATTTGCCTGTGCCACACCACGCGAGACCATGCTCGACTGGCTGGGTGCCTGCGCCCAGGCGCTGAGTTTCTATGGTGGCGTGCCCCAGCTCATCGTGCCCGACAACCCCCGCGCCATGATCGCAAACCCCAACCGGTATGAACCCAGGGCCAACGATACGGTGGAGGACTTCGCTCGCCACTACGGCACCTCGGTGCTGCCGGCGCGACCCTACCACCCGCAGGACAAGGGTAAGGTGGAATCAGCGGTTCAGGTGGTCGAGCGCTGGATTCTGATGCGCCTGCGCCACCAGAGGTTTGCCACTGTGGACGACGTCAACGAGGCGATCGAGCCGCTGCTGGAGCGACTCAACAGCAAGCTGTTCCAGAAGCTGCCCGGCAGCCGTGCCAGCGCCTTCAGGCAGCTCGATGCACCGGCCTTGCAAGCCTTGCCGGCACAGCCCTACGAGGTTGCCACCTTCAAGACGGTGCGCGTGCATATCGACCACCACATCGAAATCGATGGCCACCGCTACAGCGTTCCCCAATCCTTGGTCGGCCAGGTGCTGGAGGCACGGCTGACGGCACGCATGCTTGAGGTGCTGCACCGCGGCCAGCGTGTGGCCAGCCACCTGCGCAGCGCCCACCGGGGCGGATTCACCACGGTGGACGAACACATGTCGGCGGCACATCGGGCGCACCGGCAGTGGACGCCAGAACGACTGATCCATTGGGGCGAGAGCATCGGCGTGGCCACCGGCCGCACAGTGGCACGACTGCTGACCGAGAGACGCCATCCCGAGCACGGCTACCGGGCGTGTCTGGGATTGCTGTCGCTGGTCAAGCGCTATGGCCAGACGCGGCTGGAGGCGGCCTGCCTGGTGGCACTGGAACTGGGCACGACCACCATCTGGACATCCTGCGGCCAGATGCTCCGCT
>CAXBDR010000415.1:0-2830 GCA_963974265.1 uncultured Rhodoferax sp. | reverse complement strand
GCGTGGGTCAATGCCTGCATCGTGTTCGGATGGTTCTGCACCGACTGGGCTGGCGCGAACAGGCTGTTGGATGGCATGGGCCCGCCGAACACCTCCTGGGAACCCTTGAGCGAACGGGTGTCGGAGATGACGCGGATATCCCCCTTTTGCTCGAGCATGGTGATCACGGGCTCCATGTGCACGATGGCATCGGCGCTTCCGGTGCGCACGGCCTGCAGGGCCGCCCCCGTGGCGCCGGCCTCGACCAGTTGCACGTCCTTCAGGGTCAGGCCGTGGCGGGCCAGCACCAGGGCCGCCACCAGCTGGGCCGACGTTCCCGGCGCGGCCAGCGCGATCTTGCGCCCGCGCAGGTCAGGGACGCGCTTGAGCATCGGCATGGTGCGCGTCGAAATGCCGAACGCGACCTGGGGAGCGCGCGTCAGCAACACGAAGGCCTGCAGCAGATGCTTGCGCGCCAGCGGATCAAGCAGGCCTTCGAATGCGCCGCAGGCGACATCGGCCGCGCCCTCCATCACGGACTGCTGGGCGCGCACGCCATTGCCCAGATCCAGGATTTCCACCTCCAGGCCCTCGGCGGTGAAGAAGTTCAATCGCTCGGCAATGGTCAACGGCAGGTGTTGCAGCGATGCCTTCGCACCCAGCGCGATCACCAGCCGGGATTTCTCCAGCCGGGCCGACGACTGTGCGCCGACCATGCTCGCGCCGAACGCAGACCCAGCTGCGCCCAGCAAGAAAGTTCGCCGAACCATGCGCCGACAAGACACGTCCACACCCCAAGAATGTCGTCGCTGCAAGACTAGCAAAGCAGCGGCGCCACCGCATCGGGACCTTCCCGCACGGGATACTACGTAGGGGAAAACACCGCGCCGGCGCGACGCGGCAGTGGCTCAGGCCATGCGACCGGAGAACAGGATCGCGATATTCACGGCCAGGGCCAGTGTCCACACCAGCGTGCGCACGGTGGCAAGGCCCGACACATACAGGCCGACATAGACGATGCGCAGCAACACGAAGGCTGCGGCAAGCAGGTCGACGCGGGCCGGGTCGGCGCCCAGCTGCAAGGCGATGACCACGGCACCGATGAAGAACGGAAGTGCCTCGAAACTGTTGGCCTGGGCCGCATTGGCACGTGCGCGCCAGTCCGTCTGCCGTGCCAGCCAGCCGCGCGGATCGGCATTGTCGAAGCCCCCTTCGCTGCGGCGCTTGCCAAAAGTGCCGAACTTGGCAATCCCCGCGCACACGATCGGCAACAGGCTGGCGACCAGCACGCACCAATGGGCAAGACTGAAAACCATATGCAGACTCCGTGGCCCGATCCGGGCCTCAGCGCCGATCGACCAGCGCATGTGCGATGGTGCCCAGATCGACATATTCGAGTTCGCTGCCCACGGGAACACCCCGTGCCAGCCGCGTGACGCGCAATCCGCGCGCACGCAGTCCTTCGCTGATCACATGGGCCGTTGCCTCGCCCTCGGCCGTGAAGTTGGTCGCCAGGATCACCTCCTCGACGATATCGTCCGTGGCGCGCTCGAACAGCTTGCCCAGGCCGATGTCGCGCGGGCCGATGCCATCGAGCGGATTGAGCTTGCCCATCAACACGAAATACAGCCCGCGATAGGCACCGGTGCGCTCGACCGCGGACTGGTCGGCCGGCGTCTCGACCACGCACAGGCGCGTCGCGTCGCGTCGCGGATCGAGGCAGGTGTGGCACAGCTGGGCCTCGGTGAAGGTATGGCAGCGCTCGCAATGGCGCACCGCGTCGCAGGCGTGGGCCAGCGCGACGGACAACGTGCGGGCGCCGGCGCGATCGTGTTGCAGCAGGTGGTAGGCCATGCGCGAGGCGGACTTCACGCCCACGCCCGGCAGTCGGCGCAGCGCCTGTATCAGGCCTTCGAGCGCGTTCGAATCCGCCATGCGGTGTCAGCCGGGCACCTAGAACGGCAGCTTCATGCCGCCGGGCAGGCCCGGCATACCCGGCATGCCTGCCGTGATCTTGCCCATCTTTTCGGTCGTGGTTTCCTCGGCCTTGCGTACCGCCGCATTGAAGGCGGCGGCGACCAGGTCCTCGAGCATGTCCTTGTCGTCGGCCAGCAGGCTGGGATCGATCGTGACCCTGCGCACGTCGTGCTTGCAGGTCATCACCACCGTGACCAGGCCGGCACCCGACTCCCCCGTCACCTCGATGGTGGCCAGCTCGTCCTGCGCCTTCTTCATGTTGTCCTGCATGGCCTGCGCCTGCTTCATCAGGCCTGCGAGTTGTCCTTTGTTGAACATGGTGTCGTTCCTTCCGTTGTTTGCTTGATGTTCGATCGCCACACGGCGCAAGGGTGCGGCGAAACCGTTCCGGGCCGAACCAGACGCGCTGCCGCGGCGGGACCGGCCTAGAGGGGTTGGATACTGCCAGTGACGATTTTCGCCCCAAACTCGCGCATCATCGCCTGCACGAACGGATCGTCGAAGATGAGTTGCTCCGCCGCCAGCTGGCGTTCGGCCGCGGCCGCGGCCAGCCGGCGCGCCGGACTGTCGGAGACCCGTCCGATCTCCACCAGCAGCGTGACCGGGTGCCCGGCTGCCTGCAATGCTGTCGTGAGCCGCTCGCGGCTGCCCGCCTGCTGCAAGGCCTCGCGCTCGACCCGCAGGATCCACTGGTCGGAGTCGCGCCCCACGAGCTGCGACTGCAGGGCCAGCTCGCGCGCCAGCGCGGTGACCGCCTGCGCAGCGACCAGCTGCTGCACCGTCGCGAACCAGAAATCGCCTTCCTCGGTCGGCACCAGCGGCGCGGGCGCCTGCGCCGGTCGCGCCACGTCGTTGCGCGCATCGGCCTGCTGGC
>CAXBDR010000414.1:0-2848 GCA_963974265.1 uncultured Rhodoferax sp. | reverse complement strand
GGCATGGCGGCGGGCGAGTTCGCGAAGGCGAGTGCGACCATGCCGGCCTGCGCGACCGGCCGCAGGTGGTCGACCATCACGCCGGCATGGTGGCTGTTGGTGACGCCGGCAAAACACACGCCGAGTTCGCGTGCCGTCGCGATGGCTGTCTCGATCGCCAGGTCGCAGGCCGGAAAGGCCAGGCCGGTGCCGGCGTCGACCAGCACGGCGGCGCCTTTCTGTCGCGCCACCGTCGCGATGGCCTTGCCGTCGGCGCGCCCGTTGCGCAGATGCGTGCTGTATTGGCCGACCCGGCTCAGGCCATGGCCGGACAGCCCTTGCGATTCGGCCAGCACGAGTGCGCGCGCAACCGATTGCGCCATGGTGTCGTTGGCGCCGGCCGCTGCCAGCGCGTTTGCCACCAGGTCGGTGGCTTGCTGGAGAGTGAGTTGCGCCATTACTGCAAGGCCTCCAGCACCTTGTCGGCAATCAGGAACGACACGCGTTCGTTCGACTCGGCGCTGACGCCGGAGATGTGGGGCGTCAGCAGCAGGTTCGGGCAGTCTTTGAGCTCGGCGCTGGCGGCCAGCGGCTCGGTGTCGAACACGTCGATGGCGGCGCCGCCCAGGTGCTTGTTGCGCAAGGATGCGGCGACCGCAGACAGGTCGACGATATGGCCGCGCGAGGTGTTGATCAGCACCGCGCCGGGTTTCATCGACGCGATGCACTGCGCATCGAACAGGCCGCGCGTGGCGTCCACCAGCGGCACGTGCAGCGTGATGACGTCCGCTTGCAGGATCAGCTCCTGCAGCCCGACATATTTGACGCCCGTTTCCTGGAACACCGGCGTATCGGCGTCCAGCATGGCGTCGAAGGCGATGACCTGCATGCCCAGGCCTTGCGCGAGCCGTGCCGTGGTGCGCCCGATCGAACCGAATCCGATGATGCCCATGGTCTTGCCGGCGGTCTCGCGGCCATTGCCCAGCGCATTGCGCGGCCATTGGCCGGCGGCCACGTCGGCACTGGACGCGAAGGCGCCGCGCAGCAGCATCATGGCGGCCGTGATGACGTATTCGGCCACGCTCAGCGCATTCGCGCCGGTGGCGGGAATCACCGCCATGCCCTGGGCCTCGCAGCCGGTCACGTCGATGTTGTCCAGGCCGACGCCCAGACGGCCGATCACCTTGCAGCGTGCCAGCGCGGCCAGCAGTTCGCCGCGCACCTGGGTGCGGTTGCGCACGATCAGCGCGTCGGCAGTGGCTGCGAATTGCAGCAGGCGCGGCATGTCGTCGACCAGGGTCGGGTCGTATACCACCGCGTGGCGGTCCTGCAGCTGCGCCACGGCGCGCGGGTCCATGAATTCGGAGATCACTATCTGCATGGGTGTCGTTCTCGGTTGCGGATTGGAAGTAAGGGGCGCCTGGGCGGTCCGTCAGGGCAAGGGTACCTGCAAGGCATGCTTGAACAAGGCGTACAGCAGACCCAGCACAGCGGCGGCGGAAAAACCGTAGGCCAGCGCGGTGCGCAGCGTCCAGCGGTCGTGGTGGGCGATCAGCAGCAAGGCGGCCATGGCCGCGGCGCCGGCGGGCAGGAAACCCAGCGGCCCGAGTGCAAACCCCCAGGCCAGCATGACGACGGCCACCAGCGCGCGGCGCACGCTCGAGCCGTCGACCGACGCGGCGCGCCGGGTGCGGCCCAGCGTCACGAGCACGATGTAGACGATGCCCAGCGCGATCAGCAAGGCGCCGACGGTGCGCGGGAACACGGCGCCCAGATCGGAGTAGTCGCGCGCGGCCCAGATCGCGGCGGCGCCGATGACCACCATGATGGCGCTGCCGATGGCGCCGGGCCAGTCGGCGCGGTGTGCGGGTTCATGCATTCTTGGCCTCCGCGATGCGTACCCGCCGCGCCGCCCACCAGGGCCAGAGCAGACCGAGCACGATGAAGAAGATGATGGCCAGCGAGATCGGCCGGGCAAAGAATTCGGCCAGCACGCTGCCGCGCGCGCCACCGATCAGGTGACCCTGCACGAAACCGCGTTCGGCGATCGTGCCCAGGATCAGTCCGAGCACGATGGGCGAGGCGCTGAAACCCATGCGGCTCACGCCCCAGGCCAGCACGCCGAGCACCACCATCTGCTGGACTTCGTGCACGTTGTTGTGCACCGCGTAGCTGCCCAGCACCGTGAGCAGCGCCACCGAGGGCACCAGCACCGCCTTGGGGATGGCCAGGATGGAGCGGAACGCGAAACGTCCGACCAGCAGCCCCACCGGCAACATGATGATGGTGGCCAGGATCAGGCCCCAGATGAAGGTGTAGACGATGGGCGCCTGCTGCGTGAACAGCGTCGGGCCGGTACGGATGCCCTGGACCAGCAGCGCGCCCAGGATGATGGCGTCCGGCGGCGTGCCGGGAATGCCGAGCACCAGCGTCGGGATGAAGCCACCGCCCACCGTGGCGTTGTTGGCCGATTCGGTCGACAACACGCCGTCGGGTTCGCCCTTGCCGAAATGCTCGCGCCGGGGCGACGCCCGCTTGGCCTCGGAATACGACACCAGCGAGGCGATCGAACCGCCGGCGCCCGGCAGGATGCCGACCACGGTGCCGATGATGGAGCTGCGGGCGAGATTGAACTTCGACCGCCTGACGATGCCCAGCGCCTCCTTGAGCCGGAAGCTGGCGACACGGCTGCCGGTTTCCAGGTGCGCCACCGGCGTGGCCACCAGGTCGATCAGCACCGGAATGCAATACAGGCCGATCAGCGCCGACACCACGTCGATGCCGCCGAGCAGCGGCTTGAAGTCTCCGACATAACGGATGTCGCCACCGACCTCGGCCACGCCGACCATGGACAGCAGCAGGCCGAGCC
>CAXBDR010000413.1:0-2852 GCA_963974265.1 uncultured Rhodoferax sp. | reverse complement strand
CCGACCGGCCCACTGGCGTATCGCCGGCCCGGTCAGTCGCAGTTGGTCGAGATGACCGTCTGGATCTTCTTCTGCTCGGCGGCCCGGGCCGCGTCGTCGAGGATTTCCCTCTCGCCCTTGGCATTGGTGATCGACACCCGCACGCCTGAATTCATCAGCGCCTGGTTGGCCCGGGCCTTTTCGCAGTTGGTGGCCCGCACCTTGGCCAGGCGTTCGGCCTCGGCCTTGACCTTGGCCTTCGCTTCGGCTTCGGCCTGCTTGGACCTGGCCTGCAATTCCTTGTCGTTGTCGCCGATTTGTGGCGTGGCGGGCCCGGAGGCCGTCGCAGGCGCGGACGTCGTCGCCGGCGCGGCGGGGTTCACGGCGGCGGGCGCCACAACCGCCTTGCCCGGTTGCTTGAGGATGTTCTTCACCGGAATGTCCGACGGCGGCGGCTGGTCGCTGTAGACCTTGCGGCCGCTTTTGTCGAGCCATTGCCACTGCGCCTGGGCTGTTGCGGCTATCAGCCACAAGGAACATACGAGTAGGGTTCGGATGCGTCGCATGGGTGGCAGTTTACGCCGCTGGGGCCCTGCCGTGACGGGTACAATTCCCCATTTGGAGCTTTCACATGCGCCTGCTCGGCAAAGCGCTCACCTTCGACGACGTGTTGCTGGTGCCAGCGTTCTCCCAAGTCCTGCCCAAGGACACCTCTCTTTCCACCTCGTTTTCGCGCAATATCCGGCTCAACCTGCCGCTGGTATCTGCCGCCATGGACACCGTGACCGAAGCCCGGCTGGCGATCGCGATCGCCCAGGAGGGCGGCATCGGCATCGTGCACAAGAACCTCACGGCCAAGGAGCAGGCGGCCCAGGTTGCCAAGGTCAAGCGTTACGAATCCGGCGTGTTGCGCGACCCGGTCGTCATCACTCCCTCGCATACCGTGCGCCAGGTGATCGACCTGTCCGAACAGCTCGGGGTGTCCGGTTTCCCGGTCTGCGACGCCGGCAAGGTGGTGGGCATCGTCACCGGGCGCGACCTGCGTTTCGAGACCCGCTACGACGCGCCGGTCAGCTCCATCATGACGCCGCGCGACAAGCTGGTCACCGTGCCCGACGGCACCACGCTGGACGAGGCCAAGTCGCTGCTCAACAAATACAAGCTCGAGCGGCTGCTGGTCGTCAACGACGCGTTCGAGCTCAAGGGCCTGATCACCGTCAAGGACATCACCAAGCAGACCAGCTTCCCCAATGCCGCCCGTGACGCGCTGGGCAAGCTGCGCGTGGGCGCGGCGGTCGGCGTGGGCGAGGGCACCGAGGAGCGCGTCGAGGCGCTGGTGCGCGCCGGTGTCGACGCCATCGTCGTCGACACCGCCCACGGCCACAGCCAGGGCGTGCTCGACCGGGTGCGCTGGGTCAAGAAGAACTATCCGCAGGTCGACGTGATCGGCGGCAACATCGCCACCGGTGCGGCTGCGCTGGCGCTGGTCGAGGCGGGTGCCGATGGCGTCAAGGTCGGCATCGGCCCGGGTTCGATCTGCACCACCCGCATCGTGGCCGGTGTCGGCGTGCCCCAGATCATGGCGGTCGACAACGTGGCCACGGCGCTCAAGGGCA
Source organism: uncultured Rhodoferax sp. (assembly GCA_963974265.1). Lineage (GTDB taxonomy): Bacteria > Pseudomonadota > Gammaproteobacteria > Burkholderiales > Burkholderiaceae_C > CAISIP01. Next base: position 1,257 of record CAXBDR010000413.1, on the reverse strand, counting down.
GCGGCGTGCCGCTGATCGCCGACGGCGGCATCCGCTTCTCCGGCGACATCGCCAAGGCGATCGCCGCTGGCGCCAGCACCGTGATGATGGGCGGCATGTTCGCCGGCACCGAGGAGGCGCCCGGCGAGATCGTGTTGTACCAGGGCCGCAGCTACAAGAGCTACCGGGGCATGGGCTCCATCGGCGCCATGCAGCAAGGCAGCGCCGACCGGTATTTCCAGGAGGCCAGCACCGGCAATCCGAATGCCGACAAGCTGGTGCCCGAAGGCATCGAGGGCCGGGTCCCGTACAAGGGTTCCATGGTTGCCATCGTCTACCAGATGTCCGGCGGCTTGCGCGCCAGCATGGGTTATTGCGGCTGCCCGACGATCGAGGACATGCAGAACAAGGCCGAGTTCGTCGAGATCACCGCCGCCGGCATCCGCGAGAGCCATGTGCACGACGTGCAGATCACCAAGGAAGCGCCGAACTACCGCGCGGAATGACGTTGCCCCCACGCTTGTCACTTCGTGTACTGCGCTGCCCCCCAAGGGGGCTGATTTCCCTTGGGGCGGCCCGGCGGGAAATCGGGTTGGTGCAACGAATGGACGAGCGGTCCATGAAAAAAATCGTTCCATGAATCACCACAAGATCCTGATCCTTGATTTCGGCTCCCAGGTCACGCAACTGATTGCCCGGCGCGTGCGCGAAGCCCATGTGTTCTGCGAGGTCGTGCCTTGCGATGTCGGCAACGACTGGGTGCGCGAATACGCGCGCGACGGCAACCTCAAGGGCGTCATCCTGTCGGGCAGCCATGCCAGCACCTACGAGGCGCACGAGTTGCGTGCGCCACAGGTCGTGTTCGAGCTCGGCATCCCGGTGCTGGGCATCTGCTACGGCATGTTCACGATGGCGGTGCAGCTCGGCGGCGTCGTGGCGCCCAGCAACAAGCGCGAATTCGGCCACGCCGACGTACGTGCCCATGGCCATACCCAGCTGCTCGACGGCATCCAGGACTACGCCACCCCCATGGGCCATGGCATGCTGCAGGTCTGGATGAGCCACGGCGACAAGGTCACCGAGATGCCGCCGGGTTTCCACCTGATGGCCAGCACCGACAGCTGCCCCGTGGCCGGCATGGCCGACGAGGAGCGCCGCTTCTATGCCGTGCAGTTCCACCCGGAGGTCACCCACACCAAGCGCGGCGCAGCCATCCTCGAGCGTTTCGTGCTCGACATCTGCGGCGCGCGCGCCGACTGGATCATGGGTGACTACATC
>CAXBDR010000412.1:0-2854 GCA_963974265.1 uncultured Rhodoferax sp. | reverse complement strand
CGTCATGCTGAGCTGGCAGGACGTGGCGGACGCCGGCACGTCGGCGCGCGACGGCTACAACGTCGTGATCCACGAGTTCGTGCACAAGATCGACATGCGCGACGGCGCTCCCGATGGCTGCCCTCCCCTGCCTGCCGGCTTCATGGGAGCCGGCAGCGCCAAGGCTGCGCGCGATGCATGGCAGGCGACGCTGGAGCATCACTTTCTCGCATTCCGCGACCAACTCAGCATGGCCGAGCGTTTCGGCGCCGCCGATCCCTGGCTCGATCCGTACGCAGCCACCTCGCCGGACGAATTCTTCGCCGTGGCCAGCGAGGCCTATTTCGTCAACCGGGCGCGTTTCGTCGCCGACTTCGACGCTCTGCGCCCGATGTTCGACGCGTTCTTCAGGCCTGCGACGCTGGCAGGTTGACCGCGTCGATCTGCCACGGGTCGAGAAACTGCTCGGCGTAGCGCAGATAGACCTTCTCTTCGACGAACACGTCGAACAAGTCCGGGTCGATGTGGCCGTTGAGCTTGAAACGCTGCATGATGGACATCGCCTGCGACAGTTTCATGCCTGGCTTGTAGGGCCGGTCGCTCGCCGTCAGCGCCTCGAAGATGTCGGCAATGCCCATCACGCGCGCCTGCACGGACATCTGGTCGCGCGTCAGCCCTCTCGGATATCCCTTGCCGTCCATGCGCTCGTGGTGACCGCCGGCGTATTCCGGCACGTTGCGCAGATGTCGGGGCCAGGGCAGCTGTTCAAGCATGCGGATGGTGGCCACGATGTGGTGGTTGATGGTATTGCGTTCGGCCTGCGTCAGCGTGCCGGCACGGATGGTCAGGTTCTCGAGCTCGTCGGCGGTCAGGAACTCGGTCTCCACGCCATCCACGTTGCGCCACTGCCGGCTGCTCGCGATCCGCCGCACCCGTTCGAGGTCGGCGTCGGCAGTCTTTTCGCCACCGGTGTTGGTCGCGCGCAGGAAATCCCGATCGGCGTCGATGGCTGCCGTCTCCATCTTGCACTGCGCCCAGATGGCCGCTTCGCCGGCCGCGTCAGTCTTCTCGCGCAGTTGCAGTTGCCGGCGCAAGGCCGCGATTTCGGCGTCGCGCCTGAGCACTTCAAAGCGCGTATCGAGCAGTTCGATGCGATCGAACAGGGTCTGCAGCTTGGTCGCCTTGTCCACCACATGGACCGGCGTCGTGACCTTGCCGCAGTCGTGCAGTAGCCCGGCGATCTTGAGCTCGTAGCGGTCGCGGTCGTCCATGGTGAACGAGGCCAGCGGGCCCTGCGTGGTCTGGTTCACCGCTTCGGCCAGCATCATCGTCAGTGCAGGCACGCGCTGGCAATGGCCGCCCGTGTAATGCGATTTCTCGTCGATGGCCAGGTTGATCAGCCTGATGAAGGACTCGAACAAGGCCTCGAGCTGGCCCATCAGCATCCGGTTGGTCAGCGCGATCGCCGCCTGCGAGGCCAGCGACTCGACAAGGCTCTGGTCGGACGAGGAAAACGGTACGACCTCGGTCGTGCCGGGCAACTGCGCATTGATCAACTGCAACACGCCGATGACCTCGCCCTCATGGTCCTTCATCGGTACGGCGAGAAAGGACTTGGAGCGGTAACCGGTGCGTTCGTCGAACTGGCGGGTCCCGGAAAAATCGAAGTTCGGCTCGCTGTATGCGTCCGCGATGTTGACGGTCTGGTGATGAATGGCCGCGTAGGCAGCCACCAGCGAATCGTTGGGCGCACCGCTGGCATCGTGCAGCGGCAGGTTCGGGAAACTGATGCCCTTGCCCGAGGTGCCGCCCATCGCAATACGCAGCGAGTCGGTGCGCAGGATTTCGAAGCGCAGCTCGGCGCCGCCATCGACCATCCGGTACAAGGTGCCGCCATCGGCATTGGTGATGGTCTTGGCGGCGAGCAGGATGTGCTCGAGCAGCCGGGTGATGTCGCGCTCCTTGGATAACGACACACCGATCTCGTTGAGCTGCTCCAGCCGGCGCAGCAGGTCTTCGACGGAGTCCACGGTCAGCCTCCCGTTACGGTCAGGTGCGCCCCGGCGCTCCCGACGCTGATGTGCCGGCGATTGTCGCAGGCTTCGCCCGCACCACCAGCGCCTGGCGCGCGCCGGCCCTGTCCGGGCTCCCGAATCAGGGCCGGAGCAGGTGTTTCAGCGCAGCGCGCAGGCGCCGCTCGGCCCCCGGCTCGAATCCGCCCTGCAGCACCTGCCCGACATCCTGCGTCCAGGTCTGCGCTGGTGGCGGGTCGTTGCGCCGGGTCAACAGCTGCAGCTGGAACGCCCGTCTCGCATCCAGGTGTTCCGCCGGCGTCGGCACGTCGGCCGCCATCTCGAGCCGCAGCAATGCGGTTTCGGGAACCGGACCGGCCGCGCTGCCCAGTGCCTGCGCCCAGGCCGAACGCACACCCGATCCGACCTGGGGGCCGAGCTCCTGGGCTGGCGGAACCTGTTGTGGGTCACGTGCCTGCCAGGCGCCGAGCAACTGTGACAAGGCCTCGCCGTGCGCCTGCGATGCCAGCTTGCGCAACGCCGACTGTGCCCGCTCCATGGCGTCGCGCTGGGCACGGAAGGCCGTGTCGCCCAGCCGTGGCGTGTGCGGCCTGTCCTCGCGCGCACCGCGATCGGGGCGGCCACCACGCGCATCGCGCCCGGGGCCGGAGCGTGCATCACCACGGTCCGGGCCGCGTGCACCCGCCGGGCCGCGGCGTGCGTCCTTGCGGTCGCCAAAGGATGCTCCACGGCCCGCGGCGGCCGGCGCCGCCTGCGGGGAACGCAAGCCGGGACGGTCGTCGCCACGTACGGCCACGACAGGACGCGGCGCCGGCTTGGCCGGGGCTGGCGCAGGGGTTTCG
>CAXBDR010000411.1:0-2863 GCA_963974265.1 uncultured Rhodoferax sp. | reverse complement strand
CCCGGGCCGACGAGGTGGAGGCACTCGGGCGGGCGGTCGAAGAGCGCTTCGGCGCGCCCCATCTGGTGTTCAACAATGCCGGTGTCGGCGCTGGCGGGCTGATCTGGGAGACCAGCGTCAAGGACTGGGAGTGGGTGCTGGGCGTGAACCTGATGGGTGTGGCCCATGGGGTTCGCGTGTTCACGCCGATGATGCTCGAAGCCGCCCGGGCCGATCCGGCCTGGTGCGGGCACATCGTCAATACCGCCAGCATGGCGGGCCTGCTGGCGCCGCCCAACATGGGCGTGTACAACGTCAGCAAACATGCCGTCGTGGCCCTGACCGAAACCCTGTACCAGGATTTGTCGCTGGTCACGGACCAGGTCAGCGCCAGCGTGTTGTGTCCGTTTTTCGTGCCCACCGGCATCAGCCAGAGCCATCGCAATCGACCGGCGGAACTGTCCGATCGGGCGGCCAAGCCTACGCGCAGCCAGCTGATCGGCCAGGCCATGAGCGACAAGGCTGTCGGATCGGGCAAGGTGTCGGCCGCCGACGTGGCCCAGCTGGTGTTCGATGCCGTGGCGGCCAATCGTTTTTACATCTACAGCCACCCCAAGGCCATCAAGTCGGTGCAGACCCGGCTCGAGGACATCATGCAGGCCCGCAATCCGACGGATCCCTTCGCCGACAAGCCCGAACTCGGCACGGAACTGCGCAAGGCCTTGCGCACCTGATCGGGTGGTGCCCGGCGATGCCGGGTGTCAATGCACCTGGCGCGAACCCATCTGGTCGAACAGGTCGACCTGGGCCCGGATGTCCTCGGACTTGCCAAGGATGTTGGTGAAACGCAGCAGTTCTTCGTCCTGGATGAAACTGGCCGAGGACTCCGCGGTCAACAACAGGTCCGCAGCCTGTGGCCTGGCAACGATATAACCCTGGACATAGTTGACGCCGATCTCGGCCAGCGTCTGCACGGTAGCCGTGTCTTCCGCCCATTCGGCGATGGTCTGCATGCCCAGGTTGCGCGCCAGGTTCACGATGGCCTCGACGATGGCGACATTGGCCGGATGGCGGTTCATGTTGACGATGAAGCTGCCGTCGATCTTGAGCAGGTCGGCCGGCAGCTCCTTGAGATAGGAGAACGAGGTATAGCCGGCGCCGAAATCGTCGAGCGCGACCTTGGCACCGAAGCTGCGCACCCGGTCGATGAAATGCCGTGTGTTGTTGAGATCATGCAGTGCGACGCTTTCGGTGATCTCGATGCACAGGTGGCGGGCGATGTCGGCGTTGGCCGCGAGCATCGCGAACACATCCTGCATGAATTTCTCGTCGTTCAGCGACGCGCCGCTGAGGTTCATGCAGACGAATCGGGTGTTGGTCAGGCTGCGCTGGTGCTCGCTGAGCCAGGCCAGCGTGGTCGACATCACCCATCGATCGATCACGCCCATGCGACCGCTGTTCTCCGCGGCCGCGATCAGGCGGTCGGTTCGTACCAGCTTGCCGTCGCTGTCGCGCATGCGCAGCAGCACCTCGAAGTTCAGCGACTCGTTGGGTGTCTTCAGCGACATGATCGGCTGCATTTCCAGGTACAGGCCGTCGGTGGCAGCACTCGACGACAGCAGCTCGACCAGGCGCAGCTCCGCCTCGTGCTGGCGGAAGGCGTCGGCATTGCGGTCGTAGACGACCAAGCCATCGTGGTGTCCGCGCTTGGCATCGCGACAGGCACGGTCGGCCGTGGACAAGGCGTCCTTGATCGACGTGCCCGGCATGACCTCGATCAGGCCGATGGAGCCGCGCACCGTGAATGCCTTGTCGCCCACGCGGAACGGCGTGCTGCCGATGTTGCGCACGATGCCCTGGCAAACGAGCGAGGCCAGCGCCATCTTGGTATCGGGCAACACGATGACGAATTCGTCTCCACCGACCCGCCCGATGCGGATCGATCCGGACACCACGTCGGTGATGCGGCGGCACACCTGCTGCAGCACCTCGTCGCCAGCACTGTGGCCGTACAGGTCGTTGATCAGCTTGAACCGGTCCAGGTCGAGGTAGGCGAGGGCGAATGGCCTCGCCTTGGGGGTCGTCGCGCTGGCGTCGAGGAACGCGTTCTCGATGCCGCGGCGGTTGAGTACCTTGGTCAGCGGATCGTTGTAGGCCAGGAAATTCAGGTCCTCGGACGCCCGTGCCTTCTCGGTGATGTCCTGCAGCGAGCCTTCGATGCGTTCATTGGCCTGCGTCGCCTTGACCAGGTATTTGCGTTGTTCGCCCCCGTCCGCTGGTTTCTTGCCCTTGATCTCGAGCTCGCCATCGACCCGGCTGTAGACGAAATGGTGCAGCTGCGTCCATGCGCCCTGGTCGAAGTACAGCTGCCAGGTATTGCGACCCGGCGTCAGCACCTGCTCGCCCAGCATGGACCTCAGTGTCGGATTGGCACTGATGAAGCGTCCCTGCAGATCCAGGCTGAACAGGCCGATCGGCATGGCGTTGAAGTTGTGCTCCAGTTCCGCCTGCACCTTGATGCGTTGCTGGTGCTCCATGCGCATCTGTTCGGCGATCGCCAGTGCCGCCAGCAGGCTCGACGACAGCGCCACGGTCACGAAATTGGTGGCGACCACGAACTCCTTGATGCCGGACACTGCGGCAAAGATCTCGGTCAGGCTCGACAGGAAGGTCACGCCCAGCGAGGCGCCGTACCACATGGCGACCCGGGACTGGGTACGGGTCAGGATGTTGATCAGGCTGATGGTCATCAGCGACAGGCCCAGGCCCGTCACGACCCACATCATCGGCAACCAGACCTTGTAGGGCAACAGCAGCGACACCACGATGAAGGGCAGGCAGATCCATTGCGTCACCTGCAAGGGCCGGTTGTACCGGGTCTTGG
>CAXBDR010000410.1:0-2871 GCA_963974265.1 uncultured Rhodoferax sp. | reverse complement strand
TTTCCTCCATCATGCCTGCGGCCAGTGTGGCTGTCATAAGGCCCGGGCAAATGCGACCGCCGAAGGAGGTGTGCTTCCTGGCGAATTCCTCGTTGATGAAGATCGGCAGCTTCAGACCGGCGAAACAGGTGAACATGACGATGTCGGCCTCGGTCACGGTCCGGCCGTAGCTCTTGAAAAGGTCGCCCGGATTGAGGTCGTCGAGAGAGCGGTTGGACATGAATTTTCCTCGGTTCAGTTAACACAATCTTGCCAAACTAACGATTGACAGGATACCGCAATTGGCTGCATCATGCCAGTTGACGACTAGCCCCCTTCCCCACATCGGACCCATGCTGTTCCTGAATCCGGACTTTGAACTGCCTTCGCTCGGCACCGCCATTGAAGAACTGCGGCAGAACGTCCGCCAGTTCCTGGCCGAGGAAATCGACCAGAGCCATTTCAAGCCGATGTGCAACTCGTGGACAGACGGCTTTTCGCCAGAGTTCAGCAAACGCCTCGGAGACCGCGGCTGGATCGGCCGCCACTGGCCCGCGCAGTACGGTGGACGCGACGGCAGTGCCCTCGAAACCCTGACCATCAATGAAGAGTTGCTTGCGGCGGGTGCGCCCGTCGCGGCGCACTGGATCGGCGCGCGCCAGAGCGCGCCGCTGCTGATGCGCTTCGGCAGCGAGGCCCAGCGCAAGGAGTTCCTGCCTCGCATCGCGGCCGGCCGACTGTTTTTCGCCATCGGCATGAGCGAGCCCGACGTCGGATCCGACCTGGCCTCCGTGCGCACGCGCGCCGACCAGCAAGGCAGCGCCTGGATCATCCGGGGGCGCAAGGTCTGGACCAGTGGCGCCCATTTGTCGGACTACGCCATCGTGTTGTGCCGTACCGCCCCGATGGACCCGCAGGCGCGACACGCCGGCCTGAGCCAGATGATCGTGGACTTGCGCACCAAGGGGGTTTCGATTCGGCCCATCCGCATGCTCGACGGCAGCCACCATTTCAACGAGGTCGTGTTCGACGATGTCGAAGTGCCGGTCGATCGCGTGGTCGGCTTGCCGGGAGACGGCTGGAAACAGGTGACCAGCGAACTGGCCTATGAACGCAGTGGCCCTGAGCGCTTTCTCAGCACGATGCCGCTGCTCGAACGCTTCGTGCAGCGTGCGGTCAGTGGTCCGGCATCGGCCGGCGACATTGCGGCTGGTCGCTTGCTGGCCCGACTGATGGGCTTGCGCAACATGAGTCTGGGTGTGTGGGGCGCTCTGGGCGCGGGGCAGTCCCCGGTCATTGAAGCGGCGATGGTCAAGGATCTGGGCACGAACTTCGAGCGCGAATCGCTTGAAATCGTTCGCGAAGCCATGGTGTCGGACGAACGCCTGGCAGGCGACGACGCAATGGCGAATCTGCTGAAGGCCGCGGTGCCGCTGGCACCTACCTATACGTTACGCGGTGGAACAACCGAAGTGTTGCGCAACATGATTGCCAAGGACCTGCAGCGAAGATGAGCGAACTTGCCCGCCCCCTTGCCGAAGCGGCCGAGCGCCTGTTCAGCGCGCGCGTCGGTGCCGACGTCGTGAATGCAGCCGAGTCCGGCGCCTGGCCGCAGGACCTGTGGGCGGCGGTGGAAGACCTAGCCCCATCCCGGCTGCTTGTGCCCGAGGCGCGCGGCGGTGCGGGCGGCGACTGGATCGATGCCTGCGCGCTGCTCGAACGCGTCGGTGAGTTCAATGTTCCGCTACCGATCTGCGAAAGCGTGATTGCGGGCTGGTTGCTCGACATTGCGGGCCAACCGGCTGGCGACGGCCCGCTCGGTTTTGCCTGCGGGCATGCTGATCTGGCGGTGGGCGACGGCATCGTCGATCTCAGGCTTGGCGCGGTTCCTTGGGCGATGTCCTGCTCCACACTGGTGGTCGCCACACGGTATGGCGAAGGCGTGGCGTTGTTGCGCCTGCCGCGCGCCTCCTTCATCGCCATCGCGGGCCGGGCGTTGAGCGGCGAGTCGCGCGACACGGTCTCGCTCAGGATCGCACGTGCGGATGTGGCCGCCAGCGTGCGGCCCGGCCTGGCCTTCGCCGACTGTATTGGCCGCGCAGCACTGCTGCGTGCTGCCATGATTGCTGGCGCATGCCGTAGGGTGCTCGCACTGTCCCTGGAATACACCAACGACCGAACGCAGTTCGGCCGCCCGATCGGCCAGTTTCAGGCGGTCCAGCACCAGTTGGCGCAACTGGCCGAAGAGACCGCCGCGGTGCGCGTGGCGGTGCAGGCTGCCGCGATCTGTGACAACGCATGGTCAATCGCCGCCATCGCCGCCGCCAAGCTGCGTGCGGGTGAGGCCGCCGGCCTGTGCACGCGCATCGCCCATCAGTTGCATGGCGCGATCGGCATCACCTATGAACATGCACTGCACCAAAGCACACGCCGCCTGCTGACCTGGCGTGATGAGCACGGGGCGGAAGCCTGGTGGGCGCGCGAACTGATCGCGACATTGCGACGCCAGGGCGGCCAAGGCGCTTGGGCGGCGGTGACGGCAGTAACAGCACGCTGAGGGCAAAGACCACCATGGCTCCGTTGCACGGAATCCGCATACTCGACCTCACGGCCTACCTGATGGGGCCGTTCGCCACCCAGATCCTGGGTGATATGGGCGCCGACGTGATCAAGGTCGAATCTCCCGACGGCGACCTGGTGCGCGGCATCGGACCGGGGCGCAGTCCCGGCATGGGTGGCATGTTCATGCAGAACAATCGGAACAAGCGCAGTCTGGTGCTCGACCTGAAACAGGCCGCCGGTCGCGAGGCGGTCCTGAAACTGGCGAAGAACGCGGATATTTTCATCTACAACGTCAGGCCGCAGGCGATGGCGCGGCTGGGCCTGTCGTAC
>CAXBDR010000409.1:0-2895 GCA_963974265.1 uncultured Rhodoferax sp. | reverse complement strand
GGCCCGGAACCAGGTGTCGCGCACGAAACCGGGAATGGCGTCCTGCTTGATGCCGAACGACGGCACCATGAAGGCATGGATCACGTCATTGGCGGTCGTGATGATGCGGATCTTCTTGTCGACCGGCACCACCAGCGGGTTGTCGACCTTGAGCAGGTAGTTGTCGAGCGGCGCGTCGGCCTTGGGGCCACCCGCATCGGACAAGGCGCGGTGTTCGCTGTCGAGCGCCGACAGGAAGCCGATGCCCTCACCTTCGCCGTTGAGGTAGTCGTAACCCCACTTCCACTGCATGCCGGTGGCCTTGATGGTCAGGTCGGCATTGGTGGTGTCCTTCATTGCGACGATGACCTTGGTCGCGGGCAGCGCCATCAGGATCACGATGATGAAGGGGATGATCGTCCAGATGATCTCGACCGTGACCGACTCGTGGAAGGTGGCCGCCTTGTGACCGACCGACTTGCGGTGCTTCCAGATCGAATAGAACATGACGGCGAACACGGCAACGAAGATCACCGTGCACACGATCAGCATGAACCAGTGCAGCCAAGCCTGTTCGGCGGCAATCTGGGTCACCGGCGGATGCAGGTTGAGCTGATTGACGGCCGGGCCGCCCGGCAGGTCCTTCACCTGCGCCAACGCCATCGGCGCAACAGCCAAGCCGGCACCCGCCATCGTCACCAGAGAAGCCAACTTGCCCGCAATGCTCTTCATCATGATCAATTCTTTGCCTCAAATATGCACCGGTCCGCACCCCATGGGGTGCGGCGCCTTCATGCTCCGCGCAATGCCATCCTGATTTCGCGGGCCAGCACCGGCCGCAATTCAGGCCGCACAAAACGCCCAATATGCACAGTCTTGCCCTGCTCCGACAACGCGATCAGCGAGCTGTCGGCCGCACCAGGCTCCACCCTGACCCATTCGCGCCGGAACTCGGAGCGGCTCAGGCGCCCGCCGTTTTCCTGCTCGATGACCAGTTGCCCCTCGGTCAGACGGATGGTTTCCCCGTCGCTCGCGTGCCGGGCATACACCAGGAACGCGACTCCCACCGCCACCAGCTCGATCCAGGCAATCGGCAACACCAGAGTGGCACCCTTGACCCAGAACAACACGCCGATGGCCAGCGAAAGCACGCACAGCGACAGGTAGATCAGAACCAGCTGTCGCGGCGTGACCGAGCAGTTACGCCGCAAGAACCACTGGAAGTTCTGCCCCTGAACCGTTGCAAAGCGAAAAACCGGATTCATCACGCGTCTTTCCATCCCAACGCCATGCCATCTGCACACGGCCCGGTGAAACCACGGGGAAATGCCCGCAATTCAACCGGGGCATTGTAGCCGACCGACCCGGGCGTTCCGCCCCGCTCCGGCATGGCCCTTGCCCTCTATCGCGATTGCGCGGGATCGCGCTTGCCGTGCTGCAAAACGCGCCGCATGTCGTCCAGCGACAGCACCGTTTCGCCCTGGACCGGCAGGCGGGGCTGCGGCTTGAGCGCATGGCCGTAGACAACCTCGAACGTCAGCTCGAGCGGGCCGTCTCCCGCGGGGCCGCCGCCCAGGCCCGCCAGAGCTTGCCAGAGCTGCTCCTGCCAGCGCCGACCGCGCAGGCCCGGGAAACGATGCGGCTGCAGATTGCGGCCCAGCCCACGCAATTCGTCCAGCAGGCGTTGCGGCGAGGCGTAGGTCAGGGTCAGGCGCTCCATGTCCATCACCGGCTCCGCATATCCGGCGGCCACCAGCATGTCGCCCCAGTCGTGCATGTCGGTGAACACATGGGCGGGTTCGGGCCAGCCCAACGCCCGGTAGGCCGAGCGCAACTGCACCAGCGTGTCGGGCCCCAGGCAGGAGAACATCAGGAATCCGTCGTGGGCCAGCATGCGGTGCCATTGGCCCAGCAGCGCCTGCGGGTCGGCGGCCATGTGCAGCGCCATGTTGGCCCAGACCATGTCGGCCGAGGCCGGCTGCGGCTCGCCGAAGCGCAGCGCCGGGGCGCTCCAGCGGGCCGGGCGCCACCACGGCGCCTGCAAGGCTCTTTCCACGGCCTGGCGACGTTGCGCGGTGGGTTCGACGATCCAGCGGGTCGCACCGGCATACGTCCGGGCGACCGCATCGTGGGCCTGCAGTCCGCCGCGCAGCGGCTCCCAGTCGACCCAGCTGCGGGGCTGCAGGCGGATCCATTGCAGCCGCTCGTGCATGCGACGGCCGATCTCCTCGTGCAGCCACGGCGAGACCATATGCATGCGCTGCGCCCAGCGCTGCGCGGCGCGTGGATCAATTGATGGAGGAAGATCGGCAGGCATTGCAGGGGCCAAGCATATATTGGCCCGATGTTTCGCGCCCTGCTCGCAAGCATATCCGACCGCCTGCCCAGTCAATGCCTGGTCTGCCGCAGCTGGCCCGGCGAACCCCTGTGCGAAGCCTGCGTCGCGCGATTCGCCCAACCCTGTGCACGCTGCCAGACCTGCGCCATGCCGGTGCCGTCCGCCGTGCTCCGCTGCGGCGCCTGCCTGCGCGATCCGCCGCCGCTGGACGCCTGCGTCGCCGCCGTGCCCTATGCCTACCCCTGGGCCGGACTCATCGTGCGTTTCAAGTTCCAGGCCCGGCCTGGACATGCCCGCGTGCTGGCCGCCGTGTTGCGCCACGCGCCCTGGGTCGAACCGGCGCTCGACCATGCCGAGCGCATTCTGCCGATGCCGCTGTCAACCCAGCGGCTGCGCACACGCGGTTTCAACCAGGCACTCGAACTGGCGCGGTGCCTGGCCCCGGACAAGACCGACGCCCGCTTGCTGCTGCGCATCCGCGATACCGCCCCGCAAAGCGCGTTGAGCCGCACCGAGCGGCTGCACAACGTCCGCCACGCGTTCGCGGTCGAGCCCACCCGCGCCGTCGAACTTGTCGG
>CAXBDR010000408.1:0-2913 GCA_963974265.1 uncultured Rhodoferax sp. | reverse complement strand
CGCATCGAATCGCGACACGCCTGGATCCGGTTGTTCGCGTCGTTGGCGCTGATGACGATCGGCGGGGTCGGCATGTATGGCTCGGCTGTCGTCTTGCCGGCGATACAAGGCGATTTTGCGGTTGCGCGGGGCGACGCATCGTTGCCCTACACGTTGACCTTGATGGGCTTCGGTATCGGTGGCTTCGTGATGGGGCGGCTGGCCGACCGGTTCGGCGTCATGGTGGTGGTCATGGTGGGCGCCTTGTTCCTGGGCATGGGGTTCGCCGCTGCCGGCATGGCCGGCGACCTGTGGCAGTTCAACCTGGCGCACGGCCTGCTGATCGGCCTGCTGGGCACGGCGGCCTCGTTCGCGCCGCTGGTGGCCGATACGGTGCAATGGTTCGACCGGCGCCGGGGTATTGCGCTGGCGATCTGCATGAGCGGCAACTACCTGGCGGGCGTGGTCTGGCCGCCGCTGATGCAGCACTTCATCGACAGCGTCGGCTGGCGCACCACCTATGTCGGGCTGGGCGTGGCGTGCGTATTGACCATGGTGCCGCTGGCCCTGGTGCTGCGCCCGCGCGCGCCCGCGGCGGCGGCGCCCGCTGCCGCCGGCGCCGCGCCGGTGCCCCTGCGTTCGGCGCGGTTCGTCGGCCAGTCCGATCCGGCGCGCCCGCTGGGCCTGCATCCGAACGTGCTGCAACTGCTGCTGTGCGTGGCCGGCGTGGCTTGTTGCGTGGCGATGGCGATGCCCCAGGTGCATATCGTCGCGTATTGCACCGACCTGGGCTTCGGCGCCGCACGGGGTGCCGAGATGTTGTCGCTGATGATGGCCAGTGGCGTTGTCAGCCGGCTGGTCTCGGGATGGATCTCGGACCATATCGGCGGCTTGCATACCTTGCTGCTCGGCTCGGTGCTGCAAGGGGTTGCACTGCTGATGTTCCTGCCGTCCGACGGGCTCGTGCCGCTGTACGTGGTGTCGGGCCTGTTCGGCCTGTTCCAGGGTGGCATCGTGCCCAGCTATGCCTTGATCGTGCGCGAGTACTTCACGCCTCTGCAGGCCGGTGCACGTGTCGGCACCGTGTTGATGGCCACGCTGATGGGCATGGCTTTGGGTGGATGGATGTCGGGTGCCATCTTCGACTGGACCGGCTCCTACCATGCGGCCTTCATCAACGGCCTGGCCTGGAACGGCCTGAACCTGAGCATCGTGGTGTTCCTGATTGTGCGGGCGCGGCGCGGCCCGCACAAGGGAGCGCCGGCTGCGACCGCGGCGCCTGTGGCCGCATCCTGACGGGCGCCCGGGGCAGGCGCGGCAAGCCGTGAGGCTCGGGGCCGGGGCGGCTAAGGTGTCAGGTGCAGCGCGACGGAGCGTTTCTCGTGCTTCTTCTGCATCACCAGTTCGACGCTGCCGTCGTCGTTCTGGCGCTCCAGCCGCACCGTGAAACCCCACAGGAAGGCCAGGTGTTCGATCACGGTCTCGCTGGCGGCATCCAGTGGGCGGCGCTGGTGCGCGTAATGACGGATGGTCAGCGAACGGTCTCCGCGCAGGTCGACGTTCCAGACCTGCAGGTTGGGCTCCCGGCGGCCGAGATCATATTGCTCGGACAGGCGCTGGCGCACCGCGCGATATCCCCCTTCGTCATGGATGGCATCGATGCGCAACTTGCCGCGGCTGTCGTCGTCGAGCACCGAGAAGAACCGGAACTCGCGCATCAGCTTGGGCGAGAGGTATTGCGCAATGAAGCTTTCGTCCTTGAAGTTCTGCATCGCGAAGTCGAAGGTCTCGCGCCAGTCGGTACCGGCGATCTGCGGAAACCATGCGCGGTCCTCGTCGTCGGGCTGCTCGCAGATGCGCCGGATGTCGCGCCACATGGCGAATCCAAGCGCGTACGGATTGATGCCGGAATAGTGCGGGCTGTTGTAGGGCGGCTGGTAGATGACGTTGGTATGCGATTGCAGGAATTCGAGCATGAACCCGTCTGACACGCCACCCTCGTCATACAGGCTGTTGAGCAAGGTGTAGTGCCAGAACGTGGCCCAGCCCTCGTTCATGACCTGGGTCTGGCGCTGCGGGTAGAAGTACTGGCCGATCTTGCGCACGATGCGCACCACTTCGCGTTGCCAGGGTTCGAGCAGGGGCGCATGTTTCTCGACGAAATACAACAGGTTTTCCTCCGGCTCGGCCGGGAAGCGTTTTTCCTCCTGAGGTTGCGTGCGTTCCTGCGTCGGTGGGAGCGTGCGCCACAACGTGTTCACCTGCGACTGCAGGTAGTCCGCGCGCGCCTGTTGCCGTTCGGTTTCCTTGGCCAGCGACAACTGGGAGGATCGCTTGTAGCGATCCACCCCCACGCTCTGCAATGCATGGCAGGCGTCGATGACCCGCTCGACCGCCGCCACGCCGTGGCGCTCCTCGCACTCGGCGATGTAGTTGCGGGCGAACACCAGGTAGTCGATGATGGCGTCGGCACTGGTCCACTGGCGGAACAGGTGGTTGCCCTTGAAGAACGAGTTGTGCCCATATGCGGCATGGGCGATCACCAGGGCCTGCATCGGCAAGGTGTTCTCGTCCATCAGGTAGGCGATGCAGGGGTTGGAGTTGATGACGATCTCGTAGGCCAGGCCCATCTGGCCGCGCTTGTAGCGGTTCTCGGTGGCCAGGAAGTGCTTGCCGAAAGACCAGTGGTGGTAATACACCGGCATGCCGATCGATGCATAGGCATCCATCATCTGCTCCGTGCTGATGATCTCGAGCAGGTGCGGATAACAGTCGAGCCGGTAACGCGCCGCGATACGCCCGATCGCCGCGTCGTATTGTTCGAGTGCCTCCACGGTCCATTCGGAGCCGCCGGGCAGCGTCGGATGTCTCACTGGACGACCCTCCGTGCTTCGCACTGCGGGATTCGCCTTGGGAGCGGCCCGGCGGCTCACT
>CAXBDR010000407.1:0-2932 GCA_963974265.1 uncultured Rhodoferax sp. | reverse complement strand
CCGCGTGCTCGGCCTGGTGCGGCACAGCGAGACGCTCGAGGTGATGGTGTTGTACCAGGCCTTGTATGGCACGCAAGGCCTGTGGGTGCGCCCGCGTGCCATGTTCCTGGAGACCGTGTTGCATGGCGCGGACACGGTGCCGCGGTTCGCGCGGGTTGCCGACGGGCCGCGCGCGGACACGGGCTGAATCCGGCCGCGGGCCCGGTCGGCGACAATCGGGGGGTTGCGCGTCCTGCGCCTTGACACCATCACAGGAGAACCCCCGCCCATGCAGATAGCGATCATCGGCAATTCCGGATCCGGCAAATCGACACTGGCCCGCGATCTGGCGCGTACACATGACCTGGTCGGCCTGGACCTGGACACCGTGGCGTGGGAGCCGAACCAGATCGCTGTGCCGCGCGACAAGCAGCAGGCACTGGCGCAGGTGCGCGACTTCTGTTCGCGCACGCCGCAATGGGTGGTCGAGGGTTGTTATGCCGACCTGATCCGTGCGGCCTTGCCCTACACCAGCCTGCTGTTGTTCCTCGATCCTGGCGTGCAGACCTGCATCGCGAATTGCCACAGCCGGCCCTGGGAGCCGCACAAGTTCAGGTCGCTCGAGGAGCAGAACCGGCATTTCGAACCGCTGCTCGAATGGGTGCGGGGTTATTACCGGCGCGACGGTGATGCGTCGCTGCGCCAGCACCAGGCCCTCTTCGACGGGTTCGACGGGGACAAGCACCGGCTGACCGGCCGGCCCACGGCGCAGTCGGTTGGCGAGGTGTGCCCGCAGCCGGGTTGACCATGCCCACCGGGGAGGTGCGCGTGCGCCACCGGTGTGCCGACCATTGTGTGCCGACCATTTGTCGCTGGGACCGCGGCCGGTGCTGCAACTCGATCCGCGCGCGCGCATCCTGGTGGCCGGACAGGCTCCGGGACGCAAGGCGCATGCATCGGGCATACCATTCTCCGATGCCAGCGGCGATCGCCTGCGCGAGTGGATGGGCCTGACGGCGGAGCCGTTCTACGGCCCGGCCCGGGTGGCGATCCTGCCGTTCGTGTTCTCCCTGGGCTCGATCGTCGCCCTGACACTGGCCCTGGAATGCATCGATGTCGGCATCGCAAGTGTGCTCTGGTCGGGTGCCGGCACGGCGGCCATTGCGGCGATCGGCCTCGTGTTCTTCCACGAGGCGGGCAGCACGATCGAGACGGGGTCCACGACGGACGGAGCGACGCTGGCCGTCCGTGTTGCGCCGCTGCCGGGCGGGTGGTGGCGCGGGATGCACGGAATCCCCCGTCAAGGGGTTTGACCGGACCGCCGCGCGATGGTAGTTTGCTGACTTGGACACAACACAAGGCCCGTGGCGCAGGCAGGTGCGTTGCCGGGTGTACCCGAGGGTGCTGAATGGTTGACCTGCTCAAGCCCGACACGATCGGTCGCCGGACCTGGATCGGCGTGGGTCTTGTCGTGCTGGCTGCGATCGGCGTGCTCGACGCCTGGACCGGAAGCGCCTTTTCGTCCGCCGTGTTCTATCTGGTGCCGATAGCGCTCGTGACCTGGTTTGCCGGTCGGGGGCCCGGCCTGGCAACGTGTATCGTGGCGGCCGTCGTCTGGTTGATGGCCGACGTGGTGGGCGACACCGCAACCACGTCGATCTGGCTCGTGCGGGTATGGAATGCCGGCGTGCGACTGGGCTTGTTCGTCGTCGTGTGCCTGCTGCTGCCAGCCGTGCAGGCCTTGCGCCGGGAAAAGGAACTCGCGCGCGAGGATCCGCTCACCGGCGCGGCGAACCGGCGTCGCCTGAGCGAGGCGGTCGACCTGGAGTTGATGCGTTCGCGCCGTTATGACCGGCCGATGACGGTGGCCTTCATCGACCTTGACGGTTTCAAGCATGTCAATGACCGCCTCGGGCATGCGACCGGCGATCGGCTGTTGCGTGCCGTGGTCGACACGATACACAGGGCGGTACGGCGCACCGATCTGCTGGCGCGCGTCGGGGGCGACGAATTCGTGTTGTTGCTGCCCGAGATCGACCAGGATGCCGCGCACGTGATGATGCCCAAGCTGCAGGCGACCCTGATCGCGCGCATGCGCGAGCGGCACTGGCCGGTGACGTTCTCGATCGGCGTGTTGACCTGGCGCGGCGGCGATGTGCATGCGGAAGACCTGATCAAGATCGCCGACCGGCTGATGTACGACATCAAGCACAACGGCAAGGATGCGATCGCGTATGCCCTGCACACGCCGGCCACGCAGCCGCAAGGCATGGACGGGACCGTTCCCGCGTACCAGGCCGGGGCCTGAGCCCCCGTCGCCGCGGAGCCTGCCGGTCGGCGCTGCGTCCGGGCCGGCCGGCGTTGCTCAGTGGCCCTGGTGCACAGCCTGCAGTCGTTCCCAGTCAAACACCACGCCGGTCCCCGGCACGTCCGGTGCCACCGCCAGGTGGTCCTGCACCACCAGCGGGCGGGTGGTGTAGGTGTCGATCGGGAACGAATGCACCTCGATCCAGCCGGCATGGGGCTGGCTGGCCGCCAGGCTGACGTGCAGTTCCTGCATGCCGTGGCTGCACACCGGCATGCCGACGGCGCGAGCCTGCGCGGCCACCCGCAACCAGCCGGTGATGCCGCCGCAATTGGACGCATCGGGCTGGATGTAGGCCAGCTTCGAATGCGCGAAGGCCAGCGCAAACTCGTGTTCGGTGTGCAGGTTCTCCCCCATGGCCAGCGGCACGCCGGTGGCGTCGAAGATGGTGGCGTAACCGGTGTAGTCGTCGGGAATCGTCGGCTCCTCGAACCACACCAGGTCATAGGGCTTGAACGCCAGCGCCGCGTCGATGGCCTGCGGCACCGACAAGGCATAGTTGGCGTCGACCATCAGCGCGCGGTCCGGTCCGAGCAGCTCGCGCACCGCCTGCACGCGGGCCACGTCGTCGGCCAGACGCGGCTGGCC
>CAXBDR010000406.1:0-2947 GCA_963974265.1 uncultured Rhodoferax sp. | reverse complement strand
ATGTAGTCGTGCTCGAGCCGTGCGAACGCCGTCACGCAGTCGTCCAGGCAGGCCGTCGCCATGCGCCAGGCGCCGATCGATGCGCCGATCAGGTCCACCGGCGTGTCCGCCTGCGGCAGCCACTGGCCGAAGATCCACCGATCGAGCGGACCGAGGATCAGGCCCTTGGGCCCCCCGGCAGCGCCTGCCACGGTGCGGATGTCGCCCGGTCGCAGGCCATGCTGGCGGATATGCCGCATGGCGCGCGGCCCGGCATACAGATGCAATGCACGCATGGGGCCCGAGCCGCTCAATGCTGGCTGGTCCAGTCGATCGGGTCCTGCTGCAACACCATGTCGATGTCCAGCGCCAGCACCTCGCCGACCGGCCCGGGGAAGGTCACCGCCATTTCGCGCTGGTTCAGGCCACCGAGCTTGCAGCGCGCGCGCCACACCGCCAGATGCAGCACGCCGGCCAGCGGTTCATAGGCGTCGTTCATGAACGGCGAATCCTGATGTGCGATCGCGTCCACGATGGGCTCGGGAAACATCCATTGGCGCGCATATCCGGCGCCGACCTGCGCATGGTCGAAATCGAATCGCTTGCGCTCGGCCCGGACCCGGCGCGCGTCGAGCGCCGGCACTTCGCGGTCGAGTGCGGCCATCTCCTGGGGCATGGAGATACGCATCGCCAGTTCGCCGATGAAATGGATCAGCCCGGCAGTGAAGGCGGCCTGCTGGTTCTGCCGAACGACGCCCGCGAGCGAACGACAGACCTTGGCCACGTCCAGGCTGAAGTCCCAGTAGGCCTGCAGGTTGATGCCGGGAACGGCCTTGAGCGAGGCCTTGCTGGCCGCGGCGTTCGCCATTGTTCGCACATGGCTCAACCCCACCACCGCCAGCGACTCGGGCACGCTGTTGACCTTTCCCGACAGCCGGAAGAATCCGGAGTTGGACACCTGCAGCAAGCGCGTCGCCAGCGCCGGATCGGTGCTGATGAGCTGGGAAATTTTCTTCAGGTCGGGCTGCTCGCGCTCGAGTTCGCTCAGCAGCAAGGCCACGACCTTGGGAATACTGGGCAGGATGAACTGTGACGCCAACAGATCGCGCAACAACATGGGGCAAAGGCTCCGGACAGGACGGTCGATACAACCCGGATTATGGTGCGGCGGGGCCCGTCGCACCGAATCGCGTCCGTTCGCGGCCCACTCAGCCCTTGAGCCGCGCGAACGCCGACGCCATCGCTGTGGCGGACGCGGCTGACGGCGCGGAACGCATGCCGCCACGCGCGGCGTCGCCGGACCCGCGCCGCCCCGGCTCCGGTGCGCCCCGGCGTGCCGTTGTCGGCGCGCCCAGCTTCATCGTCAGCGAGATGCGCTTGCGTGCCAGGTCCACCTCCAGCACCTTGACCTTGACGATGGCGCCCGTCTTGACCACCTCGCGTGCATCGTTGACGAAGCGATCGCTGAGCTGGCTGACATGGATCAGCCCGTCCTGGTGCACGCCGAGATCGACAAAGGCGCCAAACGCCGCCACGTTGCTGACCGTGCCCTCGAGCACCATGCCTTCGCGCAGGTCCGCGATATCCAGCACGTTGTCGTTGAGCTTGGCCGCGCGGAATTCCGGCCGCGGGTCACGCCCGGGCTTCTCCAGTTCGGTCAGGATGTCGCGCACAGTGGGAACGCCGAACACCGCGTCGGCAAACATGTCGGGCCTGAGGCTGGCCAGCGTGGCACCCCGGCCCATCAGTTCGCCCACCGGCAGCCCGGTATGTTGCAGGATCTTCTCGACCACCGGATAAGTCTCCGGATGCACGCCGGTCATGTCCAGCGGATTGTCACCGTCGCGGATGCGCAGGAAGCCGGCACTTTGCTCGAAGGTCTTGGCTCCCAGGCCGGTGACCTGCAGCAGCTGCGCGCGGCTGCGAAAACTCCCGTTCGTATCGCGCCAGCGCACCACGGAGGCCGCCACGCTGGGCGACAGGCCGGACACCCGGCGCAGCAGCGGCACGCTGGCCGTGTTGAGGTCCACGCCCACCGCATTCACGCAATCCTCGACCACCGCATCCAGGCTGCGTGCCAGCTCGCCCTGGTTCACGTCGTGCTGGTACTGGCCCACGCCGATCGACTTGGGATCGATCTTGACCAGTTCGGCGAGCGGGTCCTGCAACCGCCGTGCGATGCTGGCCGCCCCGCGCAGGCTGACGTCGACATCGGGCATCTCCTGCGACGCAAACGCACTGGCCGAATAGACCGAGGCGCCGGCCTCGCTGACGACGACCTTCTCGGGCACCGTCACCGCGGGATGCGCCGGATCCGCAGCCTGGGCCGCGCGCTGGAGCTGGCCGATCAGGTCGGCCGCCAGGCGATCGGTCTCGCGGCTGGCCGTGCCGTTGCCGATCGCGATCAGGTTCACGCCATGGCGCACGCACAGCTGGCGCAACTGGTGCAGCGAGCCGTCCCAGTCCTTGCGCGGCTCGTGCGGGTAAATGGTCGCGGTGTCCACCAGCTTGCCGTTGCGGTCGACCACCGCCACCTTGCAACCGGTGCGGATGCCCGGATCCAGGCCCAGCACGACGCGCGGGCCGGCCGGCGCAGCCAGCAAAAGGTCGCGCAGGTTGTCGGCGAAGATCTTGATCGCGGTCGCCTCGGCGGACTCGCGCAAGCGGGAAAACAGGTCGCGCTCGGTCGACAGACTGAGCTTGACGCGCCACGTCCAGGTGATGCACTTGGCAATGAAATCGTCCGAGGCGCGGCCCTGGTGGCGCCAGCCCACGTGCTGGCCGATGCGGATTTCCGCCAGCACGCTGGACGCGGCACCCGTGGGCGACGGCGCCGGGTCGGGTTGCGGCAGTTCGAGCTGCACGTCCAGCGTCTCCAGCGCCCGCCCGCGGAACACGGCCAGCGCCCGGTGCGACGGCACCCGGGCAATCGGCTCCTGGTAGTCGAAGTAGTCGCGGAACTTGGCCA
>CAXBDR010000405.1:0-2960 GCA_963974265.1 uncultured Rhodoferax sp. | reverse complement strand
CGCGTGCGCCGCTGATCGCGCTGGACGTCGAGACCACCGGACTGGATCCGGCGCGCGACGGCATCGTGAGTGTCGGCCTGGTGCCGATGCACCTCGACCGCATCGCGAGCAGCCGTTCCCGGCACTGGATCGTGAAGCCGCGCGCGCCACTGGGCGCCGAATCGGTCACCATCCACGGCATCACCGACAGCCAGGTCCGGCACGCACCCGACCTGGACCAGATCCTGGACGAGCTGCTGGGCGTCATCGCCGGTCACGTGCTGGTCGTGCACTGCTGCGACATCGAACGCCAGTTCCTGAACGCGGCCCTCGTATCGCGCATTGGCGAAGGCATCCGGTTTCCGGTGGTGGACACCATGGAACTCGAGGCGCGCATGCACCGCGCGCAGCCGCGCAGCCTGGTCGACCGCGTGCTGGGCCGCAAGCCTCCCTGGGTGTCGATCCGGCTCGCCGACAGCCGCGCGCGGTACGGCCTGCCGCGGTCCCGGCCGCACCATGCCATGACCGACGCGCTGGCCAGCGCGGAACTGCTGCAGGCGCAGGTGGCGCACCACTACACGCCACAGACAGCGCTGCGCGACGTCTGGCAATGAGGGCCGGGTCAGCCCGCGCACCTAGTGCACGGCGGGCCCGTTGACGTGCTGATCGAACAGGATGCGGTTGCCGTCGGGATCCTCCACGATGAAGCTGGCCGGCCCGGAGGATTGTTCGTCGGCTGCGTTGTCGATGGAGATGCCCTGCGCCTTCAATCGGCGCTGGATCTCCCGCACGTCGACGAAGGCCGGCAGTTTCGCCGCCTGGTTGTCCCAGCCGGGGTTGAACGTCAGCAGATTGCGTTCGAACAGGCCCTGGAAGATGCCGATGACGGCATCGCCGTTCTTCAGGATGAGCCAGTTCTGCGCCGGGTCGCCGGCAAACACCGAAAAACCCAGCTTCTCGTAGAAAGCACGCGAAGCGGCAAGGTCCTTCACCGCCAGGCTGATGGAAAAAGCGCCGAGTTCCATGGAGTCCTCCTTGAAGGTGGCCGGACACGACCGCCAGGCAACCGCGTCCGGGACGATCGAACACCATGAGACACCCTGCCGTGCCGAAAACCGACCCGCCCCGCCCTGGAGCAGGCAGGGTGGTCTCACGACCGCTGTCGCCGTCGGCACCGAGGCGGCGGCCCGCCGCGATTGCGGCCGCCACCTCCAGCACCTGGGGCCACGCGTCAAGGGTACGTCGGTCCGGCGCCGGTGGCAAGCCGTGTCGCCATGGCTTCGCTTCTGACGCGATGTGCGGCTGCGGTGGCTACAAGACCTCGCCCAGACGGACCTGTCCCAGCTGCGCCCGTTCCCAGACGGCGTCGGTGCTGGAGTTGTGCCGCAGCAGCAAGGACTGCACCAGCGGCTCGAGCAACGTGGCCTGCGGGTCGACCAGCAGCACGTAGCGCGGGCCTTCGTCGCCGTCGTCGTCGTCGAGCCGCGCCACCCAGTCCAGTTCCACCAGCGCCTGCAGCGAGGAATCGATGCCCAGCGCGCTGACGCGCAGGGTCTTGGCCAGTTGCGGCACGGTCAGGCCGCGGCTGGTGACCTCACGGGCCTGCTGCAGCAGGCGCAAGGTCTCCAGCGCCAGCTGGAACTGCCAGCCGGCACCGAGGCCGCGACGGGCCACACCCGCCAGCAGGCTGGGCAGGTAGGCGGCAATCACGGCGCCCAGCAAGATGATGACCCACACCAGGTAGATCCACACCAGCATGATGGGCACGGTCGCAAACGTACCGTAGACCACCGAATAGGTCGGCACCATGGCCAGGTAGAACACCAGCAGTTTCTTCGCGACTTCCATCGCGATGGACGCGAACAGGCCGCCGGCCCATGCGTGCGACCACTTGACCTGCGTGTAAGGCACGTAGCGGTACATCGCGGCGGCGCCGAATGCCAGGATCAGGAACTGCAGCGCGTCGAGCAGCAGGCCGATGCCGCCCTGGGCACCGCCGGCCAGGCCGCGCGACATGCCGGTCGCATACGAGGTCAGCGTGATGCTGGCTCCCAGCACCAGCGGCCCGAGCGTGATGGCGGCCCAATACACCAGGATGCGTTGCGCCAGGCGCCGTTTGCGCCGCACCCGCCAGATCCCGTTGAGCGTGCGATCGATGGTCAGGATCAGCGCCAGCGCGGTGACCAGCAGGATCACCAGGCCCACGCCGCCGAGCTGATTGGCCTGCCTGGCGAACTGGGTCAGGTAACCCAGCACCTGGCGCGCGATGGTGTCCGGCACGAGGTTGTCGACCAGCCAGCGTTGCAGCACGACCTGCAGCTTGCCGAACATCGGGAACGCGGTGAAGATCGCCAGCGCCACCGTGAACAGCGGCACCAGGGCGATGGTGGTCGTGAAGGTCAGGCTGCTGGCCGTCAGTCCCAGGCGGTCGTCCCGGAAGCGCTCGCGCAGCGTCAGGACGGTGTTTCTCCAGGGGAAATGGGCCAGATCGTCCAGCAAGGACTGCAGGCGCGGCGGCATGGGCATGGCCGGTATGATGCCACCACGATGAGACCCGCCCCACGCCCGCACCCCTCGATGCCCACAAGCGGGGCGCGACCCCTGCGACCCGCCGCGATGGCGGGCCTGACATGAACACCTCCGCCGACCCGACCGTTTCACTCACCCGCACGCTGGCCGTGGGCAGCCTGCTGGGCATGATCCTGCTCAGCCTGGCCTGGGAGCTGTGGCTGGCGCCGCTGCGCCCCGGCGGCTCCTGGCTCGCGCTCAAGGCGCTGCCGCTGTGTATCCCGCTGGCCGGCCTGCTGAAGAACCGCATGTACACCTACCGCTGGGTCAGCCTGATGGTCTGGCTGTATTTCACCGAAGGCGTGGTGCGCGCCTGGGGCGACAAGCCGCCGGGCAACTGGCTGGCCCTGGCGCAGGTGGCGCTGTGCGTGACGCTGTTCGTCGCTTGTGCCCTGCATGTGCGATTGCGCCTG
>CAXBDR010000404.1:0-2969 GCA_963974265.1 uncultured Rhodoferax sp. | reverse complement strand
TCCAGCAACACCGGCGAATCGTGCGAGACCTTGACCGCCTCGCGCATGTAGCGCTCGAGGTCACGCTGCTCGTGCACCACCTCCATCGCACGACCACCGAGCACGTAGCTGGGACGCACGACGAGGGGGTAACCGAGCTTGGCTGCCTTCTCGAGCGCATCGGCCTCGGTGCGCGCGGTCGCATTGGGCGGCTGGCGCAGGCCCAGGGTGTTGAGCAGTTGCTGGAAGCGCTCCCGGTCTTCGGCCGCATCGATCATGTCCGGGCTGGTGCCGATGATGGGCACGCCATTGGCCTCGAGGTCGAGCGCGAGCTTGAGCGGCGTCTGGCCGCCGTATTGCACGATCACGCCCACCGGCTTTTCCTTGTCGACGATCTCGAGCACGTCCTCCAGCGTCAACGGCTCGAAATACAGCCGGTCACTGGTGTCGTAGTCGGTGGACACGGTCTCCGGATTGCAGTTGACCATGATGGTCTCGTAGCCGTCCTCGCGCATGGCCAGCGCCGCGTGCACGCAGCAGTAGTCGAACTCGATGCCCTGCCCGATCCGGTTCGGCCCGCCGCCAAGCACCATGATCTTCTTGCGGTCGGTCGGCGCTGCCTCGCATTCGTCCTCGTAGGTCGAATACATGTAGGCGGTGTTGGTCGGGAATTCGGCAGCGCAGGTGTCCACGCGCTTGTAG
The DNA here is from genome assembly GCA_963974265.1 of uncultured Rhodoferax sp. Classification (GTDB taxonomy): domain Bacteria; phylum Pseudomonadota; class Gammaproteobacteria; order Burkholderiales; family Burkholderiaceae_C; genus CAISIP01. Next base: position 2,288 of record CAXBDR010000404.1, on the reverse strand, counting down.
ACCGGGCGCACGCCCAGCGCACGGCGCAGCTTGCGGATCACCGTGTCGGTGGTCTTGAGCTGGCGTGCCAGGCGGCGGTCGGAGAAGCCCTTGCGCTTGAGCGCGCGCAACGTCGGCGCATCGATGTCGTCCAGCGACTGCGTCTCGAGTTCGAGTTCGATCTTCACGATCTCCTCGATCTGCGTCAGGAACCAGCGGTCGATCTTGGTCAGCGCAAACACCTCCTCGACGCTCATGCCCAACGCGAAGGCGTCGCCGACATACCAGATGCGCTCCGGCCCGGGCTCGCCGAGTTCCTTCTCCAGTACCTCGCGGTCCTGCGTCTTCTCGTTCATGCCGTCGACGCCAACCTCCAGGCCGCGCAAGGCCTTCTGGAACGACTCCTGGAAGGTACGGCCGATGGCCATCACCTCGCCGACCGACTTCATCTGCGTCGTCAGGCGCGAGTCGGCCGTCGGGAATTTCTCGAATGCGAAACGCGGGATCTTGGTCACGACATAGTCGATGCTCGGCTCGAAACTGGCCGGCGTCGCGCCACCGGTGATCTCGTTGCGCAACTCATCGAGCGTGTAACCCACGGCCAGCTTGGCTGCGATCTTGGCGATCGGGAAACCCGTGGCCTTGGACGCCAGCGCCGACGAGCGGCTCACCCGCGGATTCATCTCGATCACGACCATGCGCCCATCGGCCGGGTTGATCGCGAACTGCACATTGGAGCCACCGGTGTCCACGCCGATCTCGCGCAGCACCGCCAGCGACGCATTGCGCAGGATCTGGTATTCGCGGTCGGTCAGCGTCTGCGCCGGCGCCACGGTGATGGAGTCGCCGGTGTGCACGCCCATCGGGTCGAGGTTCTCGATCGAACACACGATGATGCAGTTGTCCGCCTTGTCGCGCACCACCTCCATCTCGTATTCCTTCCAGCCCAGCAGCGACTCCTCGATCAGCAACTCGTTGGTCGGCGATGCCTCCAGGCCGCGCTTGCAGATGGTGTCGAATTCCTCGGCGTTGTAGGCAATGCCGCCGCCGCTGCCGCCGAGCGTGAAACTGGGGCGGATCACGGTCGGGAAACCGACCGACTTCTGCACCGCCCAGGCCTCGTCCATGCTGTGCGCGATGCCCGAGCGGGCCGAGCCCAGGCCGATGCGGGTCATGGCCTGCTTGAACTTGAGCCGGTCCTCGGCCTTCTCGATCGCGTCCGGGCTGGCGCCGATCAACTCGACCTTGTACTGGTTGAGCACGCCGTTGTGCCACAGGTCGAGCGCGCAGTTGAGCGCGGTCTGGCCGCCCATGGTCGGCAGGATGGCGTCCGGCCGTTCCTTGGCGATGATCTTCTCGACCGTCTGCCAGGTGATCGGCTCGATGTAGGTCACGTCGGCCGTGGCCGGGTCAGTCATGATCGTGGCCGGATTGCTGTTGATCAGGATGACCTTGAAACCCTCTTCGCGCAAGGCCTTGCAGGCCTGCACGCCCGAGTAGTCGAACTCGCAGGCCTGGCCGATGATGATCGGGCCGGCGCCGATGATGAGAATGCTCTTGATGTCGGTACGCTTAGGCATGTTGGCTCCGGCTGGAGGCGTCCATGAGCGCGACGAAGCGCTCGAACAGGTAGGCGATGTCGTGCGGTCCCGGAGATGCTTCAGGATGTCCCTGGAAACACAGTGCCGGGCGATCCGTGCGCCGCAGGCCCTGCAGCGTGCCGTCGAACAGGCTCACATGGGTGGCCACGAGGTTCGCCGGCAGGCTGTCGGCATCGACGGCAAAGCCGTGGTTCTGGCTGGTGATGCTGACGCGGCCGGTCTCGACGTCCTTGACCGGATGGTTGGCACCATGGTGGCCGAACTTCATCTTGAAGGTCCGGGCGCCGGAAGCGAGCGCCATGATCTGGTGGCCCAGGCAGATGCCGAAGGTCGGAATCTGCGTGTCGAGCAATTCGCGTACCGCGTCGATCGCATAGTCGCAGGGCTCGGGATCGCCCGGCCCGTTCGACAGGAAGATGCCATCCGGCTTGAGCGCCAGCGCCTGCTGCGCCGAGGTATTCGCCGGTACGACGGTGACCTTGCATCCTCGTGCGGCCAACATGCGCAGGATGTTGCGCTTGACGCCGAAGTCGTAGGCCACGACATGAAACCGCGGCTCGGTCAACACACCGAAGCCCGGCCCACCCTGGCCGGGCTCCGCGCCCAGCGACCATTCGGTCTGCGTCCATTCGTACGGCTTTTCGGTGGTCACGACACGGGCCAGGTCCAGGCCGGCCATCGATGGTGCCGACCGCGCCTTGTCAAGCG
>CAXBDR010000403.1:0-2996 GCA_963974265.1 uncultured Rhodoferax sp. | reverse complement strand
CTTGGCCACGTAGGCTGCGCCCAGCGTCGTGCCGGCACCCGGGCGGTTCTCCACTGTAACGGGCGTGTTGAGTGCGTTCTTCATCTGCTCGGCAATCACCCGCATGAAGATGTCCGATTGGCCACCCGGTGGATAGGGGACCACCACCCGGACAGGGCGGTTGGGAAATTCCTGCGCGGCGGCAGGACCCTGGCCGGCGAGGGCGAGCAGCATCGCGGCCGCAGTGCACCAGAATTGCTTCGTCATGATGGCCTCCAGTTATATGACTGACAGAAAAGCGGCCCTCTTAGCTGCCAGCTACAGGAGGTCCAGTGGAAAACAGGGGCGACGCACGCGCCGGAAGTCGAGCTTGGCGTAGTCGGAGGTGCAGACACCTGTTCCGTCGCACTCGATGACGGCACGCATCACCGGCTTGAATCCCGCGCGCCAGTGCACGCGGCTCTTAAGCAGCAGGTATCGCTTGGCCTGTGGATCGATGCCCACAGAAGTGAAGCAGGCGTAGTCATTCGGTTCCTGCTGGTTTGACGTTACGACGATCTCCATCCGACCGGTGTCGAGCACCACCGTGGGTCCCATGTCGATGAGCACACCCCGGCTCATGGGCCCGCGGTTGCGGTAGCGCCCGTCCGAAATTGTCTTGACGGTGCCGGTCACCGTGCGCGGCTGGCCTCGCAACCCCAGGGCTGGCATGTCCAGTTTGCCGCCTAGCGAAACTGTCACCGTCGCATGCACGCCTGACCGAATCATCTCCTGCACCGCAGCGGGATCGTAGACCGCGAAGGTGGCGACGTTCTCCAGCCCTGCGTCGAGTACGGCACCGATCACATGCATGCAGTCCATGGTGCCGCCAGAGGCGGCGTTGTCGCAGTGGTCGAGGAGGACCACCGGCGCGTCCTGCAGGGCGGCCGCGCGTGCGATCGACTGCTCGAGCGGCTCGGGGCGGTAGACGAAACCCTCGCGCGACTGCCATGCCATGTCCAGCAGTTCATCGCACCAGCGGCGGGCCAGGGCCGGATCGCCATCGGTCACCACCACCGCGGACAGGCCGGCGTCGGGGATGTCGGCATGCGGGAAGCCGACGAAGACGGATGCCGCCAGCGCCCCCTGAGCCTCCATCTCACGGCAGCGGGCCTGCAACGCGGCGTTGGGAGGGTCGTCGCTGGCCTGACGCATGACGTGCGGCAGCATCGGGCGCTGCCCCCAGGCCATGCTCGGCAGGCATCGTCCCTGCAACGCGTCGAGCACCGGGCGGGCCGCGCGCACGCCGGTGTCATACACGTCCACGTGCGGATACGTCTGGTAGCCGGCGATCACCGTCGCCGCCTCGACCATCGCTGCCGAGAGGTTGGCGTGCATGTCGAGGGCGACCGCGATCGGCACCTGGGGCGCGATGGCGCGAATGCGCGCCAGCAACTCGCCTTCACCATCCTCGTGCGCCTGCGTCACCATCGCTCCGTGCAGGTCCAGCAGCACGGCGTCACAACCCGCGGCGACCGCTGAGCAGATTCTGTCCGCCATTTCTTCGAAAGCAGAAGTTGCCACCGGCCCGCTTGGCCAGGCCATTGCGGCCATCGGGATGACCATTTCGGCCCCGGCGGCCTCCGCGAGATCGAAAAAGGCGGCGATCGCCGCGCCCGTCCCCTTGTAAGCCGAGTACGCCTGTTGCCCAGCGGGTGGGCTGCCGCCCCCGCGTGCGAAGCGCGACAGCGGCGTAGGCACGGGCGAGAACGTGTTGGTCTCGTGCTTCATCTGTGCAATGACCACTTTCAAGCGACCTCCGGACGGTCCATCCACGGAAAGAGACGATAGCCAGTGAAGAACGACTGGTTCACCACGCCATCGCCGAATCGGGCCTGCAGCCGCTGGATTGCGTCATGGCGTGTCGGGCGGTGCGGCCACTCCGACAGCAGCATCCAGCGCGGGCGGTTCGACACGTGTTTGGGTCCCCCTTTCGTGCGGCTGGCGAGCCGCACGCGCTTGGCTCCGGCCAGCAGGATCCGCTCCGCCTCGCCATCGGCGAAATAACTCTCCAGGGCACCCGTGTCCGGCAACTCGCAGTCGAAGCGCTCGATGTTGATCCAGTCGGCGTTAAGCAACGGCCGGTCATCCACGGGAGTCGGGAAGACCTGGACCTGGGTATACACCGAATGCGCCTTGCGCGTGCGACGCTCTAGTATGGCAGCGCTGTACGGGTCCATCTGCGCAACCCCGCGGTATTCGGCCGTATCGAAGATGTCGGTGCTCGAGATCTCGTACAGGTCCAGAATCATCATGTCGCCTTCGATCGCCCTGTAGGAGGTGCAGACGTCAAAGCCGATCTGGTAGATGTCTGGTGCGTGCCGGAACGCATACCACTGGAGGAAGGCATCCAGGTACTCTTCAGGCAGTTCCAGTTCCGAGGTGTAGAGCTTGCGCATGGGTCGGGCATCCGGAGCGGTCAGTCCAGCTCGAGCTTCAGAGGCACGACCAACTTGCGCCACACTGCCATCTCGGCTTCCGCGAACTTCTGGAAGTCTGCGCGCGATCCACCCGCGACGATACCGCCCTCAGCCAGGATTCGGGTCTTGAAAGCAGTGGAGTCGATGTAGCGGTTGGTGGCGGCGTTCAGCCGGTCCAAGATTTCGTCTGGAGTCCCGACGGGTGCGACCAGCCCGAACCAGGATGATGCGACCAGCGCGGGCAAGCCCTGTTCGACGAAGGTAGGCAGGTCCGGCGCGGCCGGCACACGCACTTCAGAGGTCACGCCTAGAGCCTTGACACGGCGCTGCAGCACCAGCGGCAGCGCCGTGTTGATGCCGTCGAAGTGCATTTGCACGTGACCCGCCATCAGGTCAGCGTTGGCTGGGGCGCTGCCCCTGTACTGTGTGATGGCGAGCTCTGGCAAGTTGGCCGACACCTTGAGTAGCTCGCCTACCAAATGGGACGAGCCGCCAACGCCTTGTCCGGCGAGATTCACTTCCTTCGGCCGGGCCCGCACGAAATCCAGCATTTCCTTC
>CAXBDR010000402.1:0-3000 GCA_963974265.1 uncultured Rhodoferax sp. | reverse complement strand
CGAACTCGGCCGTGTCTACGAACGCGACGCTGCCATCACCGACGGCCCGGTCGCGGTGGCCGGCCTGCGCCAGCCCATGCGCGTGGCCGCCATGGCCATGGGGTGCGCCGACATGCTGCAATGGTCGGGCAAGCAGCGGCAGGGCGACTTCTTCGACGCCAAGGGTGATGTGGAAGCCTTGCTGGCGCCGCGCCAGGCCCGGTTCGTCGCGGCCGAACACCCGGCCATGCATCCGGGCCGCTGCGCGCGCGTGCTGCTCGATGACCGCGACATCGGTTATGTCGGCGAACTGCACCCGCGCTGGCGCCAGGCCTACGAGTTGGCCAGCGCCCCGGTGATGTTCGAGCTCGATCTCGACGCGGTGCTGCAGCGCCCGATCCCGGAGTTCCGGCCGGTGGCCAAGCACCAGCCGGTCGAACGCGACATCGCCGTGCTCGTCGCCGAGCAGGTCAGCCACGCGGCGCTGATGGCCGCCGTGCATGCGGCGCCCACCAAGGGCTTGTTGCGCAGTGCCACCTTGTTCGACGTGTACCGGCCCAAGATGGCGCCCGCGGCGACATCGACCGGCGATGTGCAGGGTGTTGCAGGCACGCCGACAAGCGCCGAAAAAAGCCTGGCGGTTCGCTTGACGCTCAATAATGACGCGGCTACCCTGACCGACGAGGAGATCGAGCAGGCCGTGCAGGTGGTGCTGGCCCAACTGGCCACCGACCTGGGTGCACGCCAGCGCGCATAGGCGGCACAGCCCCGTTGTTGTCGCCGGCACGCCGGCGCCAACCGACTGACGAACAACAAGAGGACAACCACGATGGAACTCGCGATTGAAAGCCTGGAGACCCCGGCATTGACCAAGGCCCAGCTGGCCGAACTGCTGTTCGAACAGATCGGCCTGAACAAGCGGGAATCCAAGGACATGATCGACGCGTTCTTCGACCTGATCTCCAGCAGCCTGGTCGACGGTTCCGACGTCAAGATCTCCGGCTTCGGCAACTTCCAGATCCGCACCAAGGCACCGCGCCCAGGCCGCAACCCGCGCACGGGCGAGGCGATCCCGATCCGTGCGCGCCGGGTCGTCACCTTCCATGCCAGCCACAAGCTCAAGGAGCAGATCCAGGATGCGGGGCAACCGCAGCCCGTGGTGTTGGACAACGGCGACGACAACGAGTCCGAAATCGACCTGGACGACGTGCAAATCGCGCGATAAGCCACACGGCGCAAGTATTTCTGCCGCGCCTTGCCGCTGGCGCTATGCATGGCGGGCGTCTTAGAGTAACCTCGAAGCTTTGCCGCCTACAGCTTTGATTTCAATGGGGAAAAATCTCCCGTCGATTCCCGCCAAACGTTATTTCACCATCGGGGAGGTGGGGGATCTGTGTGGCGTCAAACCCCACGTGCTGCGGTACTGGGAGCAGGAATTCACCCAGCTGCGCCCGATGAAACGCCGTGGCAACCGGCGTTATTACCAGCACCACGAAGTGCTGATGATCCGGCGCATCCGCGACCTGTTGTACGACCAGGGCTTCACCATCAGCGGCGCGCGCAACAAGATGCAGGAGATCCTGCAAAACGAACGCGACCGGCGCAAGAACGGCGAAGTGCTGCTCGACGGCGTCGAGGTCATCGAAACCGCCGATTCGGACCTCGATGACTTCACCGAAAGCGAACTCGAGGCCGAACAGGCCATGCCGGCATCCGGCCAGTGGCTGATGGTGCGCCGCGAGTTGTCCGAAATCCGCGACCTGCTGACGACCAGCTACTGACCGCCGGGAAACAGCCCTCGATGCAGGGCTATAATCGCCGTCTTCGGTGTGTGGCGCAGCCTGGTAGCGCACTTGCATGGGGTGCAAGGGGTCGAAGGTTCGAATCCTTTCACACCGACCAATAGACGATACAAAGGCCTTCAGGGAGCGATTCCTGAAGGCCTTTTGTTTTGTCGATGGGTGTCCCGGGCAGTCTGACAAGACGAGCGGCAGCCTGGCCGTACCCATCGCGGCAGGCATCATCGGGTTGTCACACCCGCACAGCTCAGCCGCCTTTCTCCGCCGCATCCCGCCGCAATGTCGGCAGTCCCACGCCCACCGCATCGAACCCGCCGTCGACGGCCAGCACCTGCCCGTTCACATACCCCGCTGCCTTGCTGCACAGGAAGCCGATCGCGTCGGCGATCTCGTCCAGTGTTCCGTAGCGGCCCAGCGGAATCGCATCGTGGTAGTCGGCGCGGATGGCCGGGGTGTGCACCTGTTTGGCCATTTCAGTTTCCACCGGCCCGGGCGCAATCGCATTCACGCGGATGCCACGGGTGCCCAGTTCCGCGGCCTGCTGCCGGGTCAGGTGGATCAAGGCGGCCTTGCTCGTGCCGTAGGCGACGCGCAGGGTGCTGGCGCGCAGTCCGGAGATGGAGGCAATGTTGACGATGGCGCCACCACCGGACTTGAGCATCAACGGCACGCAGGCCTGCGAACACAGGAAGGCGCCGTCGAGGTTCGTCGCAAACACATGGCGCCATTCCTGGAACGATGTGTCTCCGATCGTCTTGAACACGGCGACCCCGGCATTGTTCACCAGTGTGTCGGCGCGCCCGAAGCGTGTCTCGATCTGTTTGAAGGTCGCCTGCACCTGATCCGGGTCCGACACGTCGCACAGCATGGGCAAGGCGTGTGGCGAGGCCGACAGGTTGTCCGCGGTCGCTGCCAGCGTGGCTTTGTCGTTGTCGATCAAAACGACGTCGTGATCGCGTGCCAGAAACCAGCGGGCCGACGCCAGCCCGATGCCGCGGGCCGCGCCCGTGATGATCGCAACGGGCCGTGTCGTGGATGGGGTCATGCTCGCTCCAGGTCTTCTGGTTCAGGAAAAGGTCCGCACCGTGCGCCCGGATGGCATTGTGCCCGTGCCGCGCGAGGGTTCGATTCATTCAAGCCATTGGCGGCACACATCGGTGGCCCCGATTGGAGCCGCGGCGCCGTTCCGAAGGCGAATCGTCCAGCAGCGTACTGGGCAGAC
>CAXBDR010000401.1:0-3002 GCA_963974265.1 uncultured Rhodoferax sp. | reverse complement strand
ATGGCTCAGGATCTGGAACGCGTCGCGCAGGCTCTTGCGTTCGAATTCCGAGAGCTTCTCGGGCTCGATGCTGTTGTCCGGCTCCAGGCCGGCCGCCATGTCGTGGGCCTGGTTGCGGATGCGCACCATCGAGATGAACTCGAGCGCATCGTGCAGGTCCTGGCCGCGACCCTGGGGCAGCACGTCGGCGGCGATCACGTCGCGCAACCGCTCGAACGAATTGCGCGCGCGCGAGCCGATCGCCAGTGCATGGACCCGGATCAGGTCGACCATCGGCGCCGTGCCGCGGCGCTTGAGATTGATGGCGTTGGCATGCCGGCCATCGGGCTCGAGCACGAAGTCCTTGAAGAAACCCAGCGGTGGCGTGCGCAGCAGCGCATTGCGCGCCATGCAGGCCAGGAAACGCGTGTTGGCGCGGGCCTTGTCGGCGATCAGGGTGCGCAAGCGTTCGGAGAACGCGGTCTGGCCCCACACGCCATCGAGGTCGAAGAAGATGCTTGCCGCCAGCAGCGTTTCGGGTGTCGGTTGTTCGATCCACTGGCGGAAGGTGTCCTGCCACACGCGCAGGCTCTGGCGCCAGCGGGTGTTGGTGGCCATGACGTCGCCGGTGCAGTAGCTGTAGCCGCTGCGCGCCAGGCCGTCGCTGACGAAGGCGGCCAATTGACGGAAGTAGTCGTCGTGCCGGGCCGGGTCGAAACGGTCGTCGAGCACGAGCGCGTTGTCCTGGTCGGTCACCACCAGTTGTTCGTGCCGGGCCATCGATCCGAGCGCGAGGAAACAGTAGGGAACCGGCGGCGGGCCGAGTTGCTGTTCGGCCAGTTCGAGCAGTCGTTGCTTGAAGCCGCGGCCGATCAGGGCCATGGTGCTGCCGATCACGCGCGAATTGCTGTCCTGTTCCGCCAGGCGCTGGAAACAGGCCCGCACGTCGGTCGCCAGCGAGGCCAGCCCGTCGACATCGTTTTGCTTGGCGATGCTGCCCACAACGAACAGGCTGCTTTGCGACTCGTGCCGCAACACGTCGGACAAGGCGATGACACCCATCGGCTTGTCCTGGCGCAGCACCGGCAGGTGGTGCACCTTGTGGCGCAGCATGGCCAGGATGGCCTCGAACACCTGCTGGTCGTGCTGCAGCACCACCGGGTCGGGCGTCATGATGTCGCGTACCGGCGTGGTGTAGGGCAGCCCCTCGGCGACCAGCCGCGATCGCAGGTCGCGGTCGGTCAGGATGCCGACCATGCGCGGCGGCGCGTCGGCGTCCGTGCCCAGGATGAGCAGGCACGATACGCCGCCGTCGGCCATGCGGCGGGCCGCGTCCAGCGCGGTAGCCGACTGCTCCATGCACACCGGTTCGCGTGCGATCAAGGTGTCGACCGTGACCGAGGTCAGCTGGTTGCCTTCCTCGCGTCGCGACACGACCTGGCGCAGGCGCACCCGGTCCTCGGTGGCGACCAGGTCGGCAAACCGCTCCTGGTTCTCGAACAGGTCGGTGAAGACCGGTTCGGGGACCAGGTACAGCAGGCTGTCCTCCAGCGCCCGGGCCGGAAAACGCACGGTCTTGCGGTGCAACAAGCCGAATTCGCCGAAATAGCCGCCTTCGTTCATGCGGTCGTACAGGCTGCCGTCACGGTGAAACACCTCGACGGCGCCGCTGCGCACCAGGTGCAGGAACTGCGCCGGCTCGCCGAATTCGACGATCTGCGTGCCGGCCTTGCAATACCGCACGTCGGTGGCGGAGGCCACCGTATGCAGCACCTGCTCCGGGAGTTCCTTGAACAGGGCATGGCCCTGCAGGAAGTTCAGGATTTCGAGTTGCTCGTCCTGCATGGAGTCGGGGCCGGTCCGCAGCGGCCGGCCCGTGTGATCGTCATGCCCCGCGGGGCTCCGAGGCCAGGCCCTTGACCACGGCCACCGTGGCGATCAGCAGCACGATCGTGAACGGAAAACCGGTCGACACGGCCATCGCCTGCAAGGCCACCAGGCCGCCGCCGAGAATCAGCGCGATCGCGACCAGCCCCTCGAACACGCACCAGAACACGCGCTGCGGCGTCGGCGCGTCGACCTTGCCGCCGGCGGCAATGACGTCGATCACCAGCGAGCCGGAGTCGGACGAGGTGACGAAGAACACCACCACCAGCACGATGGCCAGGAAGGAAGTGATCTGCGCCATCGGCAACACATCGAGCATCTGGAAGATCTGCAGCGGCAGAGCCGCTTCGGCTACGGCCTTGTAGCCGTCCTGGACCAGCTGCGAGATCGCGGTGCCGCCGAACACGGTCATCCACAACACACAGGCCAGCGAGGGGATGATCAGCACCGAGACGATGAACTCGCGCACCGTGCGACCTCGCGACACACGCGCGATGAACATGCCCACGAACGGTGACCAGCTGATCCACCAGGCCCAGTAGAAGGCGGTCCAGCCCTGCGAGAAGTTGGCGTCTTCGCGGCCGAACGGATTCGACAACGCGGGCAGGTATTCGACGTAGGCGCCCAGGTTGCTGAAGAAGCCCGAGGCAATGGCCAGCGTCGGGCCGACGGCGATCAGGAATACCAGCAGCAGCACGGCCAGGATCATGTTGATCTCCGACAGCCGTTTCACGCCGGCATCCAGGCCGGCCAGCACCGACGTCAGCGCGATCGCGGTGATGCCGATGACCAGCACGATCTGCGTCGTTTCTCCCAGCGAAATGCCGAACAGGTAGTTCAGTCCGGCTGCCGCCTGCGAGGCCCCCAGGCCCAGCGACGTGGCCAGGCCGAACATGGTCGCGAGCACGGCCAGGATATCGATAACGTGACCGGGCCAGCCCCAGATGCGTTCACCGAGCAGCGGATAGAACACCGAGCGGATCGTCAGCGGCAGACCCTTGTTGAACGAAAACAGCGCCAGGCCCAGCGCCAGGATGGCGTAGATGGCCCAGGGATGCAGCGCCCAATGGAAAATCGTGGCCGCCATGCCCAGCCGCGTGGCCGCGGCGGCGTCGCCGGCGGCGGCTCCCAGCGGC
>CAXBDR010000400.1:0-3006 GCA_963974265.1 uncultured Rhodoferax sp. | reverse complement strand
CCTTGCCGCTGCGCAGGCGGCTGGCCAGTTGTCCGCTCTCCCACAACCATTCGCGCAGCGTCTGCACCAGCGCCGGTTGCTCGGCCCAGCGTTCGCTCAGGATGTCCCGCACGCCGTCGAGCACCGCCTGCACGGTGGAGAAATCCGGTCGCTTGTCCGCCGGATCGGTCGGCGCCGCGTAGGGAACGACGAACGCCTTGGCTTCCTCCAGCGGTACCAGCGTCGGGTCCTGCAACAGGCGGTCCGCCAGCGGCTCCAGGCCAGCCTCGCGCGCCAGCTCACCCTTGGTGCGGCGCTTTTGCTTGAACGGCAAATACAGGTCCTCGAGTTCCTGCTTGGTGGCCGCCGCCAGCAGGGCCTGGCGCAGCTCGGGCGTCAGCTTGCCCTGTTCCTCGATCGCCGCCAGGATGCTGGCACACCGTTCCTGCATCTCCCGCAGGTAGGTCAGCCGGGTGTCGATCTCGCGCAGGGCCACGTCGTCCAGGCCACCGGTGGCTTCCTTGCGGTAACGGGCGACGAACGGAACGGTGGCTCCGCCATCGAGCAGGTCCACGGCGGCCTGGACCTGGGCTTCGCGCGCCCCCAGTTCGTGGGCGATGCGGCTGACGATGGCTGACATGGTGTTTTCCTCCCCGGGTAAGTTCTGCACGCCAGCCGCCGACCAAGCCGCAGCGGGCGCAAAGCCGGCGAGTGTGCCACAGCCCGGTTCGGCCACCCGCACCGCCAGAGATGTCACAGGAGGTAACACATGACGAGGGACAAACCAGGCGCATCCGCGCCGCGTGTCGCGGCCTGGACGGCCGTATCGGCCTGGCTGCTTGCCGCGCCAGCGGCGCCGGCGGCCACCTGCCAGGCGCAATCCGGCGACACGGTCGCGCCGGTGGTCGAGTTGTACACATCGCAGGGTTGCAGCTCATGCCCGCCGGCGGACCGATGGTTGTCGCGCCTGCGGCCCGGCAGTACCGCACCAGTCGGCGCCGTGATCCAGGCCTTTCATGTCGCGTACTGGGACTACATCGGTTGGCCGGACCCGTTCGCGGCGCCGGCACATGCCGCGCGCCAACGCCAGGTCGCGGCCTGGAACGGATTGCGCAGCATCTACACCCCGCAGGTCGTGCTCGACGGACGCGACTGGCGCCAGTGGCGCCACGCGCCGGTGCCGTTGCCCGGGACCGGCCGCCGCACCGACGCCAGCATCCGGTTGGCGCGTGGCGCGCCGGACCGGTTCGATGCCACGGTGACGCTCGAACGCGGCGCCCCCGGCGGCTGGGCCGCGTACTGGACCGTGACCGAAAGCGCGCACCGCACGGCCGTCGGCGCAGGCGAGAACGCCGGCGAAACGCTGCGCAACGACCATGTCGTGCGGCAATACACGCCTGCCGGGCACTATCGCAGCCAGCCCGGGACACCGCAGCCGCTGGTGCTGCATGCCGTGCCGGCAGCGGCCGGACACGCCCGCACCGTCAACCTGGTCGTGTTCGACCCCCGCACCGGCGACACCGTCCAGGCCCTGTCGCTGGCCTGCCACGGGCAGACGCAGTCCCCGCACGCATCCGCTTCGGCGCAGCACGCCACAACCGCCGCGCAGACAGGCATGTAGGGAGACTTCCTACAGACGATCGAGACAAACGGCGACTTAGCAGGCGCGGCCCCGACGCCTACATTTCTTTACAAGGGCGTCACTGCCTACCTGCCGAGTCAATCCACCAAATTGTCTAAAGGACGTCATCATGATCCAACCGTCGCGCTTTTCCGCCCCGCCCCGTCATATTCCCGTCGCCGATCTGCCGCCAGCGACCCTGTCGAACGAGCAGCCGCAGATGGCCGAGGAGCGGCTGCCGTTCACGGTTCGTCTGGTGCGCGACGATGCAGCCTTGTCCAAGGCAGTCAGCATCCGGGCCGAGGCATACGGGCGCCACATGCCGGAATTCGGCGAGAAGCTGCGCACACCGGAGGCCATCGACAGCGAACCCGGCGTTGCCGTGCTGCTGGCCGAGTCCAAGCTCGACGGCGCGCCGATCGGCACCTTGCGGATCCAGACCAATGCCTACATGCCGCTGAAGGTCGAGCAGTCGGTGACCTTGCCGCGCTGGTTGCGTGACCGGCCGCTGGCCGAGGTGAGCCGCCTGGGTATCGTGGGCGGTACCATCGGTCGCCTGGTCAAGATCGTGCTGATCAAGGCCGCATTCCAGTATTGCGAGCAGGACGGCATCGACTGGGCCATCGTGGCCGCACGAGCGCCGCTCGATCGCCAGTACGACCAGCTGATGTTCGAGGACCTGTATCCCGAACAAGGCTTCATTCCGATGCGCCACGGCAACAACATCCCGCACCGCGTGCTGGGTTTCGAGATCGAGACCGGCGCACAGCGCTGGACGGAGGCCCAGCACCCCTTGCTCAAGTTTTTCGTGCATACCCACCACAGCGATATCGATGTGCAGGTCGAGCGCGAAACCAGCCTGGGCGGCCTGTTCCCGGACGCGCCGCTACTGCGGGTCTCCCCGCCGCTGGGCCGTCGCCCTGTGTGAATTTCGCAACAAACCGCCTATTGGAGCCGTTGTCGACGGCCAAAAGAAGTGATAGCGTTTTGAGTTGCCCTCGTGTCCGCGTAGACTGACGCCAGCTTGGAAAGGTTCCAAGGTCTACAAGGACGCATGGTAGCGCGCATCGACTCACGGAACGCACGGTTATGGCCTCGCTTCGGCGCAGCCATGGATGCCTTGCTGTGGGCCTTGTCCATCTACATGGTTCCGATCGCGATCGGTCTGGCATCGATCGCAGCCATCGTGTTGTGGGACGACCAGTACGCGGGCGGCGGCTCCCAGCCCTTGCGGTTCCATGTCCTGCTGGACACCACGGCCGAGCTGAACGTGACGCAGGCCGCGGCGCAACTGGACAAGCAGCCGTGGGTCCCTCGTTTCGATACCCGGCGCTCGGAGAAACCGATCTGGTTCGCCCTGGCCGTCCCGGCCGATGCATCGAGCCGCAGCGCCACGGTCGAGTTTC
>CAXBDR010000399.1:0-3052 GCA_963974265.1 uncultured Rhodoferax sp. | reverse complement strand
CGCGCTGTCGACCTTCATGCTGCTGGGAACCGAACGACTGCGCACCGACCTGCGCAGCAGCTTCACGTCCGCCTTGTCCGGAACCGACCTGATCGTCGGCGCGCGGACCGGCTCGGTGCAGTTGCTGCTGTACTCGGTGTTCCGCATCGGCGCGGCGACCAACAACGTGCGCTGGAGCTCGGTGCAGGCGATCGCGCAGCAACGCGGCGTGGCCTGGGTCATCCCGCTGTCGATGGGCGACTCGCACCGGGGATTTCCGGTGCTGGGCACCAGCGTCGACTACTTCTCGTTGTTCCATTATGGAAACCGGCAGGCCTTGCGCATGCAGGACGGCCGCCCGTTTTCGGACCTGTTCGACGCGGTGCTCGGTTCCGAGGTCGCGGAGCGACTCGGTTACCAACTGGGCCAGCGTATCGCGCTGTCGCACGGCAGCGGCGAACTGGGGCTGAACGAACACGACGACAAGCCGTTTGTCGTCACCGGCATCCTGCGGCCGACCGGCACGCCGGTCGACCGTACCGTGCACATCAGCCTGCAGGCCATGGAGGCCTTGCATGTGGACTGGTACGCCGGCGCACCGTTGCCCGGCACGCGCATCGACGCCGAGCAGGCGCGCGCGATGGCATTGCAACCCAAGGCCGTCACCGCGATGCTGGTGGGCCTGCACAACCGAGCGGCTGTTTTTTCGGTGCAGCGCAACGTCAACCAGTTCCCCGACGAGCCGCTGATGGCCATCCTGCCCGGCGTGTCGCTCGACGAGTTGTGGGACGTCATCGGTACCGGGGAGCGGGCGCTGCTCCTCATGTCGGTGCTGGTGGCCCTGGTCAGCATGGCGGGTCTGGTCTCGGTGGTGCTGGCCAGCCTGGGCGAACGACGCCGCGAGCTGGCCGTGTTGCGTGCGGTGGGTGCCAGCCCGCGCAGCCTGTTGTTCCTGCTCACCGTCGAAGGGGTGCTGGTCACGGCATGCGGCATCGCCGCAGGCATGCTGGCGCTCGTCGCCACCGGCCTGGCACTCGGGCCGTGGCTGCAGTCCGCATATGGACTGTCGCTGAACCTGACCGAACCCACGGCCTTGCAGGGTCAGCTGCTGCTGGGCCTGCTGGCTTGCGGATGGCTGGCCAGCCTGTACCCTGGCTGGCGCGCTTATCGCCTGTCCCTGGCCGATGGCCTGTCACCACGGAGTTGAACCATGACGCACCGACACCACCCTGACCCGGGCCCCACCCGCCGACGCTGGCTCGCAATGGCGGCGGCCTGCCTGGGCTCTAGCCCCGCATGGGCGGCGGAGTTCCCCGAAATCTCCTGGGACGACCTGATCCCGAAGGGCTGGGATCCGCTGAAATCGCTGGGCGACATGAAGCCCTTGTCCGACAGCGATCCACGCGCCGCGCAGCAATACGAAAAGCTGCGCGAGATCTGGGACAACGCCCCGACGGTTGCGGCACTGTCGGGACGCCGGGTTCGCCTGCCCGGTTACCTGGTGCCGCTGGACGAGGCCAAGGACGGGCTGCGCGAGTTCCTGCTGGTGCCCTACTTCGGCGCCTGCATCCACACGCCACCACCGCCGGCGAACCAGATCGTCCACGGCCGGAGCCAGGCCGCGATCAAGGGCTTCCAGACCATGGACGCCGTGTGGGTCTACGGCACCCTGGGCCTGGTCCGCGGCAACTCGGAGATGGGGGCCAGCGGGTATTCGATGGTCGTGTCCCGGATCGAGGCCTACAAGCGCAAGTGACGGCAAGACCATGCGCACCAGCCTGAGCATCCTCGGCGTGTTCGCCTGCATCGCCGCACTGGGCGCAGGCGCCCAGTGGCTGGCCCGGGACTTCGAGCGCGACCAGGCCACCAGCCGGGCCCAGGCCCAGCCGCAGTACCGCGAGATCGCGTGGAAGGAACTGGTGCCGCCTGGATGGGACCCGCTCGCGCAGTACCGCGGCCTGAACATCGCGCAGGTGGACGATGGTTCTGCCGAGGGCGTGGCACTGGCCCGGCGCATGCGCGAGACCTGGGACAACGCACCGACCAACCGCGCACTCGACGGCGCACGGGTTCGCCTGTCCGGCTACGTCGTGCCGCTGGAGTCCGACCAGGGACGCATGAGCGAATTCCTGCTGGTGCCGTTTTTCGGTGCCTGCATCCATGCGCCGGCCCCGGCCGCGAATCAGCTGGTGCATGTGCGGCTGGACGAACCCATGCCGGACCTGCGCACCATGGACCTGGTATGGGTCAACGGTCAGCTGTCCACCCGCCGGACGGATTCCGCCATGGGGATGTCCGGCTACCGGATGCTGGCCGCTGACGTGCAGCGGCGGCACGTACTGCCGCGCTGAGCGGGTCGCGCGCGGCTCGCCTACGGCAGTCGGTACACCGGCAGCGGCTGCCGCGGCCATGGATGCGGTTGCCAGCTCGCCTCGCGCATGCGGTACAGCACCCGTCCGTGGGGCGTGACCGCCGGCGCATGCACCAGGGTGCCGGTGACCCAGACAGGGAACTGGTACATCTGGCGCGGCAGCTCGCGATCCAGCGTCACCAGCACCGCCTGGTTCGCCGGCGGCGGCGGCGAGTGGATGCAGGCGCCGTAATACGGCACCAGCAGGATCTGCGTGACCGGCTTGTCGCCTTCGGTCAACATGACCGGAAACCCGGTCATGCGGACCGGCCCCTCGGGCATGCGCCGGATCGGCGGCGCCTTCTGCCATTGCCGCTGCACCTCGGCCAGGATGGCCTCGGCCCGCGCGTCGCGATCCTCCAGCTGATCGACACCGAGGCGATCGAGCACGGCCTGGGCCCGATAGCCGGGCGGCGACAACTGGGCCCAGGTCAGGTCGGGTGGTGCCGCCGCAGCCGTCGCCGGCGCCACGATCGCGGTTGCCGCGACCACCACTGCGACGATGAACATCCAGGACGGGGATCGCCAATAGGCAAGATGTGGCAAGGTTCGGCTCGGCTCGGCTCGGCATGGGGATGGGAAGGCGGTTTCGGGTGATTCTGCCCCAAACGCCGGCCCCGGGCGGTCCGGGCCGCCTATCATGCGCAACTGGTGGAGCTCGCC
>CAXBDR010000398.1:0-3053 GCA_963974265.1 uncultured Rhodoferax sp. | reverse complement strand
GTCGATCTTCGCGCTCAGGAAGGCACTGACCCGCGGCTTTTCCTGGCGCGCCCGGCGCGGCCGCACCGTATATCCGGAGATGCCGACGATGCGATGTTCCTGGCCCAGCAGGTACAACCATTCGGTGGTCTCCTCGGTCAGGCACACGATGCGTTGCGGCCCGAGGGCGGACGAGGCGGCGGCATCGTTGTGCATGGTCTCAGAACCGGTACAGGACGGAAGCGGTAATGGTACGCCCGGCCTCGGGATAGATCGACGTCGTGACGCCGGCCGCGGTACAGCCGAACGCCTGCGTGTAGTACTTGCGATCGGTCAGGTTGGCGATGCCCAGCGCCAGTTCGGCCTGCCCCCAGGTGTAGGCATAACGCAGGTCCGCCGTGGCATGACCCGGGATCCTGCACTGGTTGGCGAAGTCCGGACTCTGGCCCGACACCCAGGTCACGCCGCCGCTGATGGCATGGCCGGCCGCCGGCCGCCAGTCGGCGCGCAAGGCAACGGTGCGCTTGGGCACCAGCATCACGTCATTGCCCTGGTACGGTCCTTCCGTGAAACGCGCCTGGCGCAACGCGACGTTCAGGCGCAGGTCGAGCGCCGCGTTGACCGCGTGCGAGGCCTCCAGTTCCAGGCCCTGGCGCCGGGTCGCATCGAAGTTGACGTTGGCGCCGAACGGACCGAACGGCCCGTTGCCGGCCGGGTCGTATCCGATCTCGTTGCGCAGGGCACTGCGATACCAGCGCACTTCCAGTGCCGAAGCGCCCGTACGCCACCGGGCTCCGATTTCGGTGTCGCGCGAGGTCTGCGGTTGCAGCGCCACCGCGGGATTGGTGAACGAGAACTCGTCCACGTTGGCCAGGCGGAAGCTGCGTGCCGTGCGCACGTAGCCAGTCACACCGGCGCCGAGTTCCTGGCTCAGGCCGATCTCCCACGCATGTTCGCGCTGGTCCAGCGCGGTGGCCGACTGGGCTTCGGACTTGTCCAGGCGCTCGGTGCGATAACCCAGCGACAGCCGCGTACCGCTGCCCGGCCAGGAGAGGTCGTTCTTGACGTACCAGGCCGAATTGTGGGCCCGCGCCTGCGTGCCGGCCGGCGTGAACAACGAAGCGACGATGGTGCGTTCCCAGCGTATGTTGTCGTGGCCGACGACGAAGACATTGGGCAGCGAACCCAGCGTGCCTTCGTGGCGCGCACGCAGGCTGGTGTTGTAGGAGTCGACCGCGTAGGCGAAGGGTGTGCCGAAGGCCAGGCTGTCGAATTCCTTGGTGCGCTGGTTGGCATCGGCCACCAGTTGCCATGCGCCCACGAAGGCTTCGGCAAAGAGTCCGGCATGGTCCTTCTGCGCCGCGGCGTACTCCGTCAGCGAGTTGGCCTGGCGCGGGTCGGCCTCGTATTGTGCGGCGGTCAGCGCGCCCGGCGAGCCGCTGCGAAACGCGTCACGGCCACCACGCACGCCCAGGCGCAGCCAGGCGTTGCTCCACTGCACCGATGCCGATGTCGCGTCGGTGGCGGAGGCGAAATTGTCCCGGTGGCCGTCGCTGTTGCGGTCACTCGCCGCCACGTCGACCGAAAACCCGCCCGAGGCCAGGGTGGCCGTCGCGCGCGACTCGCGCAAGCCCCGGCTGCCGCCGGCCCCATAGACCTGGGCCGCGTTGCGGCGCTGCGCGCCGCTGCCGGCCTTGGTCGTGACGACGATCACGCCGCCGGTGGCGCCTTCGCCGTAGAGCACCGCGCCGGTGCCGCGCAGCACCTCGATCTTCTCGACGGTGTCGATCGGGATCGACGACAGGCCGGCACTGGTCAGGTCCGCCTCGTTCAATCGCAATCCGTCGACGATGACGACCTGGTTGCTGCCTGCGGTCGAGCCGAAACCACGCAGATCCAGGCTGTAGTTGTTGCCGCCGGAGGTGTCCAGCCGGCCCACCACGCCCAGCAGTTTCATCACCGCCTCGTTGACGGTGGTCGCGCCGGAGGCACGGATGTCCTCGGCGGTGACGACGCTGACACCGAAAGGCAGCGAAGCGGCGGGCTCGGCGAACCGCGTCGCGGTTACGGTGACCACCGGCAACTGCGACTGCGACTGCGCCATTGCCGGGCACGCGACGGCGACCGCCATCGGAATCGCGCACAGGCGCACGGCCGCAGCCTTGGGAAAGGACGAAGGGGAAAGTTTCATGAGACAAGACCCAGCAGGTACCCTGGCCGTCGTCCCCGACGGCATGCGGGCGCAATGACCGGCTGCAGGCAGCCGGCCGCGTCGTTGGCCGGTATCCGGGCTGGTGGAGCAACCGCCATCGCCTTCCCAGACGCTTGTTCAGGGCGTCCAGTGGCTGTGATGGCAACGGGGCCCGAAGGCCCGTCCACTTACCGTTGCGGGGGCAGCGCAGGTTAGCCCGGCCATTGCCAGCCGAGCCCCCTGCTTCCCGTTGAACTGCAGCATGCGAACCACACTGCGAGCACCAACGCGGCAATTCTATGCGACCGCCCAGGCGCTAACTCTACAATGGCCCTCCTATGTCGAACCCGTCCAAAATCGACCAGATCGCCGAACGCGTGGAACGTTTGCTGGTGCGCCACGCAGAATTGCAGCGAACGAACACCTTGCTCACGAGCCAGGTCGAGGCCCTCACCACCGAGCGCGACTCCCTGAAGTCCCGCCTGGGCGCTGCGCGGGCACGGGTGGACGCCTTGCTCGACCGGCTCCCCGAGGCCGGTGTCGGCAACAACAGCAAAGATGCGTCATGAAGCAGCTTGAAGTCCAGATCATGGGCCAGAACTACCTGCTGGGTTGTCCGCCGGGGGGCGAAGCCCGCTTGCTCGAGGCCGTGGAACGTGTCGATACCGCCATGTGCAAGATCCGCGACGTCGGCAAGGTTCGCGCACGCGACCGGATCGCCGTGCTGGCGGCGCTGAACCTGGCGTTCGACCTCGGCGAAAACGCCGGCAACGCAACCGCTTCCGCCCCGGCCCCGGCAGCGCACCACGCATCCGCGTCGCCCGAACTGGACGCCGACGACAACCAGATGCTGGCGTCGCTGCTGGACCGGCTCGATCGGGCG
>CAXBDR010000397.1:0-3067 GCA_963974265.1 uncultured Rhodoferax sp. | reverse complement strand
GGATGCCATGCTTGGTGATCAGCCCGACCAGCGTGATCAGCCCGATCTGGCTGAACACGTTGAGCGTGCCTCCGGACCACTGCAGCGCCAGCAAGGCGCCGGCCATCGACAAGGGCACGCTGAGCAGGATCACGAAGGGGTCGACGAAGCTCTCGAACTGGGCCGCCAGCACCAGGAAGATGAAGAACAGGGCCAAAACGAACACCAGCGTCAGCGAGTCGGACGACTTGCGGAACTCGCGGCTGATGCCGTTGAGGTCGGTCGCGTAACCGGGCTTGAGCACCTTCTTCGCGGTCTGGTCCATGAAGTCCAGCGCCTCGCCGACCGAATAGTTTGCCGACAGGTTGGCGGTGATCGACGCCGAGCGGCGCTGCGCGAAGTGGTTGAGTTCGCGCGGCACGACGACTTCGCGAATCTTGACCAGCGCCGACAACGGAATCATCGTGTCACCCCGGCCCCGCACGAAGATGCGCTCGATGTCCGACGGCGTGCCCCTGCCCGTCTCGGTGGTCTGCACGATCACGTCGTATTGCTCGCCCTCGCGCTTGAACCGGGTCACGATGCGCCCGCCCAGCATGGTTTCGACCGCGCGCGCGATCGCATCCACGCCCACGCCGTTGTCGGCGGCACGTTCGCGGTCGACCTCGAGCTTGATCTCGGGCTTGTTCAGCCGCAGGTCGGTGTCGACCTGCGCAAAGCCCGGGTTCTTGGCCAGTTCGTCCTGGAATGCGCGCACCACCTGCGACAGGTTCTGGTAGCTGTCGGACGTGATGATGACGTAGTTCACCGGCCGCTGCGTGAAACCCTGGCCCAGCGACGGCGGCGTGATCGGGAAAGCACTCACGCCGGTCAGGCCGGCGACCCGCGGCGTCATCTCGCGCGCCATCTCCTGCGTCGTGCGCTTGCGCTCCTCCCACGGCGTGGTGCGGAAGAAGATGTTGCCCTGGGCCACGGTCGGGTTGCCGATGGTGGCGAACACCCGGTCGAACTCCGGAAAACTCTCGCCGATGCGCTCGATCGCCGTGGCATAACGATTGGTGTAGTCCAGCGTCGCGCCGTCCGGCCCGTTGACCTGGGCCAGCACCACGCCGCGGTCCTCGATCGGCGCCAGTTCGCGCTTGATGCTGCCCAGCACCGACCAGGACACGACGCCGCTGCCGATGGCCAGCAGCACGATCAGCCAGCGTGCCCGCAGCGTCCAGCCCAGCAGGCGCGCGTAGCCGCGCGTGAGTGCCTGCAGTCCACGTTCCATGCCGCGATCGAACAAGCCGGGTTTGGGGTTGTGCTTGAGCAGCAGCGAACACATCATCGGCGAGAGCGTCAGCGCGACCAGGCCGGAGACCACGACCGCACCGGCCAGCGCCAGCGCAAACTCGGTGAACAGCCGGCCGGTGCGTCCGGGTGCAAAGGCCAGCGGCGCATAGACCGCCACCAGCGTCATCGTCATCGCGACGATGGCGAAACCCACCTCGCGAGCACCACGGATGGCGGCCTGGAACGGCGTCAGCCCTTCCTCGATGTGGCGGTAGATGTTCTCCAGCATCACGATGGCATCGTCCACCACCAGGCCGATCGCCAGCACCAGCGCCAGCAGCGTCAGGGTGTTGATGCTGAACCCGGCCAGCGCCATCAGCGCGAAGGTGCCGATCAGCGAGACCGGAATCGTCAGCAGCGGGATGATGGATGCGCGCAGGGTGCGCAGGAATACGAAGATCACCAGCGCCACCAGCACCACCGCCTCGGCGATGGTGGTGTAGACCGCCTTGACGGAGCGGTCGATGAACACCGAGTTGTCGTTGGCCACCTCGACCCGCACGCCCGCCGGCAGGTCGGCCCGCACCTTGTCGAGCAAGGCATGTACACCGGCCGACAGTTCCAGCGGGTTGGCCGTCGCCTGGCGCACCACGCCCAGCGCCACGGAATCACGGCCATTGAGACGCACGCTCGAGCGCTCCTCGGCCGCCCCGGTCTGGACCCGGGCGACGTCGGCGATACGGATCGGAAAACCGTTCACGGTCCGGATCACGACCTGGCGGAACTCCGCGGGGCGCTGCAGATCGGTGGCCGCGGTCACGTTGAATTCGCGTTGCCGGCTCTCGATGCGCCCGGCCGGCACCTCGAGGTTGGAGCGTCGCAACGCGTCCTCGACATCCTGCACGGTCAGGCGGAACGCCGCCAGCTTGTCCGGATCCAGGCCAATGCGCATGGCCAGCTTGCGCTCGCCGTAGATGTTGACGTCGGCCGCGCCGGGGGCGGTCTGCAGCACCGGCTTGACCCTCTGGTTGGCCATGTCGGTCAGTTGCAGCGCCGTGTGGGTATCGGAACTCAGCGCCAGGAACACCACCGGGAAGGATTCGGCCTCGACCTTGGCGATGACCGGCTCGTCGATGCCCTGCGGCAGGCGCTGGCGTACGCGCGAGACCTTGTCGCGCACGTCGGCGGCGGCGCCGTCGGGGTCGCGGCTCAGCGCGAAGCGGATCGTGATCAGGCTGCGCTCCTGCCGGCTGATCGACGTGATCACGTCCACGCCCTCGATGCCCGCCAGCGAGTCTTCCAGCACCTTGGTGACCTGCCCTTCGACCACCTCGCTCGACGCACCGCCGAACCGGGTCTGCACGCTGACCACCGGCTCGTCGATCTTGGGATATTCGCGCACCGTCAGACGGTTGAACGACACGGCGCCGATCAGCACGATCAGCAATGACAACACGGTCGCGAAGACCGGGCGGCGGATCGACGTCTCTGCCAGCTGCATGGCGGGGCTCCGGCTGCGTCAGCTGCCGGCCGAGGCCAGCGAGGCGCCCGTCAGCGCACCCGAGGCGCCACCGGCCGGAGCACTGGCCGCTCCGGCCGGGGCGGCCGGAGCGCCGCCGCGCGGGGCCGGCGGCCGGCCGAGTTCGACCACGCGCAGCGGAGTGCCGTCTCGCTGCAGCCGTTGCTGGCCGGCCACGACCACCGTCTCGCCCTCGAGCAGGCCCTCGACGATCTCGACCTTGCCCATCTGGCGCACGCCGAGCTTGACCTCCTGGCGCATGGACACCAGCGTGGTGTCGGGCGGCAGCGGCCG
>CAXBDR010000396.1:0-3081 GCA_963974265.1 uncultured Rhodoferax sp. | reverse complement strand
CGGCTGAAGACGGCGGACGACTACACCTATATGCATTCCGTCGCCGTTTGCGCGATGATGATCGCGCTGGCGCGGCAACTGGGCCAGGACGAAGACACGGTGCGTGCCGCCGGCGTGGCCGGCCTGCTGCACGACGTGGGCAAGATGCTGCTGCCGATGCAGGTCCTCAACAAGCCCGGCAAGCTGACCGATGCGGAGTTCGCCACCGTCAAAGGCCACCCGACCAAGGGACATGCCTTCCTGCTCAAGAGCGACAACATCGATCCGATCGCGCTCGACGTGTGCCTGCACCATCACGAGAAGGTCGATGGCTCGGGTTATCCGAAAGGGCTCAAGGGCGCCGAGATCAGCCTTTTCGCCAAGATGGGCGCCGTGTGCGACGTCTATGACGCCATCACGTCGAATCGTCCCTACAAGACGGGCTGGGACCCTTCGGAGTCGCTGCGCCAAATGGGGACCTGGGCCAGCGGGCACTTCGATCTGCCAGTGTTCCAGGCCTTTGCCAAGACGCTGGGCATCTATCCGGTGGGTTCGCTGGTGCGACTCACTTCGGGCCGGATCGGCGTCGTCATCGAGCAGTCCAAGACCTCGCTGACCTTGCCGGACGTCAAGGCCTTCTACCTGATTCCATCGGCACAGCGGATCGAGCCGGTCGTCGTTCGACTGTCCGAGCAGGGCTGCACGGAGAGGATCATTGCGCGGGAAGATCCCGCCAAATGGAAGTTCGAAGGCCTCGACGCCATGTGGTCCGGCCTGGACATCTGATCCGGCGGACGCTTGGCGCCCGCCAGGTGCCCGGTTGACGTCAGCTGCCGCGGGTGATCGGCATGTCCACGGGCTTGGGGTTGGTGGCGTATTTCGCCAGTTCCATCTTCGCAATCGCGTTGCGGTGCACTTCGTCCGGGCCGTCGGCGAATCGCAGCGTGCGCGCATGGGCGTAGGCATAGGCCAGCGGGAAATCGTCGCTCATGCCGCCGCCGCCGTGTACCTGAATGGCCCAATCGATCACCTGGCAGGCCATGGTGGGCGCCACGACCTTGATCATGGCGATCTCGTTCTTGGCCACTTTGTTGCCGGCCACGTCCATCAGCCAGGCGGCCTTGAGCGTGAGCAGGCGCGCCATGTCGATCTTGCAGCGGGCTTCGGCGATACGCTCCTGCGTCACGGTCTGCGACGCCACGGTCTTGCCGAACGCGACGCGTGACGAGGCGCGCTTGCACATCAGCTCCAGCGCACGCTCGGCCAGGCCGATGGTGCGCATGCAATGGTGGATGCGACCCGGGCCGAGACGGCCCTGCGCGATTTCGAAGCCGCGGCCTTCACCGAGCAGGATGTTGCTCACCGGCACCCGGACATTCTCGAACACCATTTCGACGTGGCCATGCGGTGCGTCGTCGTAACCGAGCACGTTGAGTGGCCGGATGATGCGCAGGCCCTTGGTGTCGGCCGGTACCAGCACCATGCTCTGCTGCGAGTGGCGCGGTGCCTGCGGGTCGGTCTTGCCCATCGTGATGAATATGGCGCAGCGCGGGTCGCTGGCGCCGGAGATCCACCACTTGCGACCGTTGATGACGTATTCGTCGCCTTGGCGTTCGATGCGGGTCTGGATGTTGGTGGCATCACTCGACGCCACATCGGGCTCGGTCATCGCGAAGGCCGATCGGATCTCGCCTTCGAGCAGCGGTTTGAGCCAGCGTGCCTTGTTTTCTTCCGAGCCGTAACGCGCAATGGTTTCCATGTTTCCGGTGTCGGGCGCCGAACAGTTGAACACCTCGCTGGCCCAAGGCACATGGCCCATGATCTCGGCCAGCGGCGCGTATTCCTGGTTTGTCAGGCCGGCGCCGGCATACCCCGAGGCTGCGGCGCTGTCGACCGGCAGGAAGAGGTTCCACAAACCGGCCGCCTTGGCCTTGGGCTTGAGCTGTTCGATGGTCTGCAATGCGCTCCAGCGCTTGCCCGCCGCCGTATTGGCTTCGAGTTCGGCCCTGTACGCGGGCTCGGCGGGGTAGACATGCTCGTCCATGAAGGCTTGCACTTGCGCCTGCAGTTCCTTGGTGCGCGGTGAATAGTCGAAATCCATGTTGGTCTCCTCGGTCTTGAACGGGGCGTTTCTGGTTGCGGATTCGGCAATCAAGCGCGCCGGGCAAACTGCCAGGCCAGCTCGGCCATGGGTCGCACACCCTTGGCCGACTGTGCGGCCTGGGTGCTGGACGCGGTACCCGCTTCGACCCGCTTGGCGATGCCCTGCAGGATCGCTGCGATGCGAAACATGTTGTAGGCGAGGTAGAAGTTCCAGTCCGCCTTGAGATCCTGCGGCGTGGTCAGGCCGGTGCGTTCGCAGTACCGCGCGATGTAGTCCTGCTCTCCGGGGATGCCCAGGCTTTGCACGTCGAGGCCGCCAATACCCCGGAACGCGCCGGGCGGGATATGCCAGGCCATGCAGTGGTAGCTGAAATCGGCCAGCGGATGACCAAGCGTGGACAGCTCCCAGTCCAGCACCGCGAGCACGCGCGGCTCGGTCGCATGGAACATCAAGTTGTCGAGACGGTAGTCGCCATGCACGATGCGCGTCATGCCGGTGTCGCGTGCGCTGTCCGGAATGTTTCGCGGCAACCAGTCGATCAGCTGGTCCATTTCCTGGATGGTCTCGGTGACCGAGGCGGCGTATTGCTTGCTCCAGCGCCCGATCTGGCGTTCGAAATAATTGCCGGGCTTGCCGTAGTCGACCAGCCCGCGTGCCGTGTAGTCCACGCTGTGCAGCGCGGCAATGACACGGTTCATCTCGTCGTAGATGGCACCGCGCTCGTCATTGCGCATGCCCGGCAACGACTGGTCCCACAACACCCGGCCCTGGACGAACTCCATCACGTAGAACGCACGGCCGATCACCAACTCGTCCTCGCACAGGCAGAACATGCGGGCCACCGGCACGTCAGTGCCATGCAGCGCTCCCATGACCTTGAACTCGCGCTCGATGGCATGCGCCGACGGCAGAAGCCTGGCCACCGGTCCCGGCTTGGCGCGCATGACATATTGCTGATTCGGCGTCACCAGCTTGTAGGTCGGATTGGACTGGCCGCC
>CAXBDR010000395.1:0-3100 GCA_963974265.1 uncultured Rhodoferax sp. | reverse complement strand
CGGCCTGGCAAAGCCAGTTCCGTGGGGGCCGGGGCTGGCCTGCTCCGCGGCCGCTTCGGAGCGGCCGAGCGCGACGGCCCCGGACCTTTCCTGCCCAGCCGCTGCATGCCGACACCGCCGCCTGGCGGCAGGCGTGGGCCGGTGAACGGTCCTCTCGCGATTCGCGTCGACGCCTGTCGCGCCCGGGTCGCGCGATGTCGTAATGTGGACACCTTGCCCGTTGGCCGTCTCGACAATCCGTGGGCGGGATAATGGTGGGTTCTCGGCCGGCGAGTCCGTCGCCCCGCCCTTGGCGCAGGGTCAGTGCGCTTTACCTCTTTCTCTTTAGGACCCCTGCAATGGCATTGATGTCTTCGATCCAGGAATTCGACCCCGAACTGGCTGCCGCGATGGCCGCCGAGGCCCAGCGCCAGCAGGACCATCTGGAACTGATCGCTTCCGAAAACTACACCAGCCCGCGGGTCATGGAGGCGCAGGGCAGCGTGTTGACCAACAAGTACGCCGAAGGTTATCCGGGCAAGCGGTATTACGGTGGTTGCGAATTCGTCGACGTGGCCGAGACGCTGGCCATCGAACGCGCCAAGAAGCTGTTCGGCGCCGACTGGGCCAACGTGCAGCCGCATTCGGGCTCCAGCGCCAACGCCGCGGTCTACATGGCGCTGCTGCAGCCGGGCGACACCATCCTGGGCATGAGCCTGGCCCATGGCGGGCACCTGACGCACGGCGCCAAGGTCAGTTTCTCGGGCAAGTTCTACAACGCCGAGCAATACGGCATCGACACCGCCACCGGCCTGATCGACTATGACGCCCTCGAGGCGCAGGCCGTGGCCTGCAAGCCCAAGATGATCATCGCCGGCTTCTCGGCCTACAGCCGGCACCTGGATTTCGCGCGTTTCCGCGCCATCTGCGACAAGGTCGGTGCCTTGTTGTTCGTCGACATGGCCCACGTCGCCGGCCTGGTGGCCGCCGGCCTGTACCCGAACCCGATTCCGTTCGCCGACGTCGTGACCACGACCACCCACAAGACGCTGCGCGGCCCGCGCGGCGGCCTGATCCTGTGCAAGGCCAACCCGGAGATCGAGAAGAAACTCAACTCCATGGTCTTCCCCGGCACCCAGGGCGGGCCGCTGATGCATGTCATCGCGGCCAAGGCGGTGGCCTTCCTCGAGGCGCTGCAGCCGGAGTTCAAGACCTACCAGCAACAGGTGATCAAGAATGCCCAGGCCATGGCCGAGGTGTTCGTGCAGCGCGGCTTCGACATCGTCTCGGGCGGCACCGACAACCACCTGATGCTGGTCAGCCTGATCCCCAAGGGCCTGACCGGCAAGGACGCCGACGCGGCGCTGGGCCGGGCCCACATCACGGTGAACAAGAACTCGGTGCCGAACGACCCGCAGTCGCCGTTCGTCACCAGCGGCATCCGTGTCGGCACGCCGGCGATCACGACGCGGGGCTTCGGCGAGGCCGAATGCCGCGAAGTCGCCACGCTGATGTGCGACGTGCTGGACAAGCTCGGTGACGCCGCCGTCGAGAAGGCCGTGGCCGAGAAGGTCGTGGCCCTGTGCCGCCGCCACCCGGTTCCGGCATAGTCCGCGCGACGCCCCGGCCCAATTACCGACCACGGAAGGCCTGCCATGGCTCTGAGCGTCTTTGATCTGTTCAAGATCGGCATCGGCCCGTCGTCGTCGCACACGGTGGGGCCGATGAAGGCTGCCGCCCTGTTCGCGCGGCGGCTGCACAAGGCGGAGCAACTGCCGCAGGTGGCGCGGGTCGAGGCCCGGCTGTACGGCTCGCTCGGTGCCACCGGCAAGGGCCACGGGACCGATACCGCGGTGATGCTCGGCCTGGAAGGCGCGATGCCGGACACGATAGACCCGGACACCATCGACGCACGTATCCAGGCGATCCGGTCGCAGTCGCGCATTGAACTCGACGGTGTGCATGCGGTGCCGTTCAACGAACGCAAGGACATCGTGTTCCTGCGCCGCGAGATCCTGCCGTTCCATACCAATGGCGTACGTTTCAGTGCGTTCGCGCAAGATGGCAGCGTGATCGAGGAGCGGCGGTACTTTTCGGTGGGCGGCGGTTTTGTCGTGTCGCAGGAAGAAGCCGACAAGGCGGCCGACGATCCGACCATGGTGGCCGACACCACGGTGCTGGCACATCCGTTCCGCACCGGCGACGAGTTGCTGGCCATCACCCGCGCCACAGGGCTGTCGATTGCGCAGGTGATGCGCGTGAACGAACATGCGTGGCGCACCGACGCCGAACTCGATGCCGGCCTGGACCAGATCTGGGGCGTGATGAAGGCCTGCGTGGCGCGCGGTTGCCGCACCGAAGGCCATCTGCCCGGCTCCATGCAGGTCAAGCGCCGCGCGGCCGAATTGCACCGGCGCCTGAGTGCGCGGCCGGAGCAGGCGCTCAAGGACCAGTTGTCCATCCTCGATTTCGTCAATCTGTATGCGATGGCGGTCAACGAGGAAAACGCCGCCGGCGGACGGGTCGTGACGGCGCCGACCAATGGCGCGGCCGGCATCGTGCCGGCGGTGCTGCATTACTACATGCATTTCTGCCCCGGCGCATCCGACCAGGGCATTCGCGATTTCCTGCTGACCGCGGGCGCGATCGGCCTGTTGTACAAGGAAAACGCATCCATCAGTGGCGCCGAGGTCGGTTGCCAGGGCGAGGTCGGCGTGGCCTGTTCGATGGCCGCCGGCGCGCTGGCCGCCGTCATGGGCGGCACGCCCGAGCAGGTCGAGAACGCGGCCGAGATCGGCATGGAGCACAATCTGGGCCTGACCTGCGACCCGGTCGGCGGGCGGGTGCAGATTCCGTGCATCGAGCGCAACGCCATGGGTTCGGTGAAGGCGCTGAACGCGGCGCGCATGGCGCTGCGTGGCGACGGCACGCATTACGTGTCGCTGGACAAGGTCATCAAGACGATGCGCGACACCGGGCGCGACATGATGACCAAGTACAAGGAAACCAGCCGGGGTGGCCTGGCGGTAAACGTGATCGAGTGCTGAGATGCTGCTGTTGATGGGTACACGAGGCTTGGGTGGTGGCTGCAAAGGCCCGGGTGCATCGGGCGGGGCGCTTC
>CAXBDR010000394.1:0-3102 GCA_963974265.1 uncultured Rhodoferax sp. | reverse complement strand
GCATATCAAGGCCACGGGGTTGCGGCTAATCCGCAACCAGATCATGGTCCGCCCACGGGAAGGACGGTGGTCAAGGCACGCTCAAGGTCTCGAGAAACGCCACCAGATCGCGTCGGCGTCCGAATGCGAATGCAGGTACAACTTGTACTGGCGCGCCAGTTCGACCACGCGGCGCACCACCGGCAGGTCGGCATCCGCACCGTACACGTGGTATTGGCCAATGGCGACATAACGGTTGGCCTTGAGCCGGGCTTCCAGGTGCGGCACGATGGTGGCATCACGCACCCAGGATCGGGTCTCGCCGCGTTGCCGGTACGGGCGCAGCACCGGAATCACCAGGTCGGGCGCCTGCGCGTACAACTTCTGCGTGCCGTCGTCGCTGCTGCTCGACACCATGGCGCCCCGCAGGCGCGACTTGCGCAGGATCTCGATGGCGGCCTTGGGCGGCAGTTGCTCCCAGGCGTCGTGGCTGTAGTGCCGGTGCGAGTCGAGGATTGGCATGGCCGCAGTGGCACATGTCGCAACCAGGCCCAGGACCCAGCCGCCGAGCAAGCTCAGGCGGCGCTTCATGAGAGATCCCTTTCGACAGGTTTCATCTCCGTGGTTCGCCTCGACGGCTGACGGCGGGCCCATCACGCGCAAGTGTCGGGCGGTCAGGTATCTGCCGACGACTTGCAAACAGTATGCCATCCAGATCGCCCGCGCGCGGTGCGCCGGTAGGCCCGTACGGCAACACGCGACGACAGGAACCGATGGGCGGCGAACGCGGGTTTCGCGACTGGCCAGGCCCGCACGGACGTGCGCTCGCCATGCCCTGGGCCGGCCACCCCTCAGGCGCGCGTCTCGGTCTCGTAAACGCCGAGTTTCTGGTGCAGCGGCGTCTCGTCGGCGATGAACAGGAAGGCCGGCGTCGACGCCGAGGCATTGCCCAGCGTGACCGGTGTGTAGCCGGGTGCGCAGCAGGTGTCGGCCTCGGCCAGCGCGAAGCGCTGTTCCTCGACCTGCACGGTGGCACCGCCTTCGATCAGGTGAAACACCATGGCCGGGCTGCGTGCCGGCAGCGTCACGGTCTGGCCCGGTCGCAGCATCATGGCGTAGAAACCGAGGATGTTCTCGGCATGGGCGCCGGTCTGCGGATTCACGTAGGTCATCTGCACCGCTTCCAGCTCGGGCTGGTCGGCGGCCAGCGACTCCAGCGCGGCACGCGCATCGGCCCACGGGTAGCGCAGCATCGGGTAGGGCCGCTCCGAAGGCTCGAACACCGGCGTCGGCAACAGGCCACCTCGCGCGTGGCGGTTTTCGCCATGCCCGGCAACGACTGCCTGGCGATCGCTGTTGACGTGGTAACTCGCCTCCATGTAGTAGACCAGCGGCAAGTCGAGCACGTCGAGCCAGATCACCGGTTCGGTGCCGTCGTGGCCGTGCTCGTGCCACAGGCCGGTGGGCGTGAGGATCAGGTCACCCCGCGCCATCGGGCATTTTTCGCCGTCGACCAGGGACCAGGCGCCCTCGCCTTCGACCACCATGCGCACCGCATTGGGCGTGTGGCGGTGCGACGGCGCCCACTCGCCCGGCAGCAGCAGTTGCATGCCCAGGTACATCGCCGCGCTGGCCTGCATGTTGTCCAGGCCGTGGCCGGGGTTGGCCAGCACCAGCACGCGGCGCTCGGCCTTCTCGATCGGCGTGAGTTCGCCGGCCTGCAGCAGCAGCGGCTTGATCGATGCATACGGCCAGTGCGTCGCGCGCGTCCTGGGCCGGGGTTTGCCGGGCGGCAACACGCCACGCAGGTTGGGCCACAAGGGCACGAGGTTGCGGTCGGTCAGCGCCTCGCGATAGTCCGCGGGCAGGTCTTCGAGGCGTCCGAGTTCGGTGCTCATGGCGTGCATTCTCCTTCAGTCAGCAGGCCATTTTGCACTGCCTGACCCTGTCGCCTCGGATCGAAATCGGGCTTGACGGCCGCGGGCCCGTGTGCACGATCGCCGTGCGCCGCGACTGCGGCGTGCCTGTCAGGCCGCGCTGTCCGCCTCGTTGCCGCGCAGGAAGGTCCGGACCTTGGCCAGCAGCAGGTCCTTGGCGATCGGCTTGACGAGAAACCCGCAGGCGCCGGCCTTGATGCTCTCGACCACCACGCCCTTGTCGCTCTGGCCGGTGATCATCAGGATCGGCAATTTGGCGAATGGCTCGGTCGCGTGGATGCGACGGGTCAGCTCGACGCCATGCATGTCCGGCAACTGCACGTCCATCAGGATCAGGTCCGGCCGGCAGTTGCGCAGTGCGGCCATGGCATCGCGTCCCGACAAGGCCGACACCAGGTCGCAGTCGACGTCCGCCAGCATGCGACGCAACAGCTTGTGCTGGAACTCGTCGTCATCGACCATCAGCAGCAAGGGCCGGATGCTGTCGGCCAGCTTCTGCAGGGTGCGGATCGACTGCAGGCCGGGCTGCAACTCATCCTTGATGGCGTTGGCCCATCCACGAATCGGCTCGACCGCCGACTCGATCGTCTTGCGCCGCACCGCCAGTTCCAGCGCCTTGAGTCGGTCGATCTCGCGTGCCAGCCCCTGTTGATCCTTGATGTCGACGATGCCGCGCAACTCGCCCTGGGTCAGGCTGCGCGACAGACCGTCGAGTGCGGCACCCGCCTCCGGGGCATTCTGCAAGGCGCGCGAGGCGCCGTCGATCTTCTCGACGCCGCGCGCAGCGTATTGCTCCAGTTGCTGTTCCAGGTCGGCCAGCTTGCGTACCATCGAGGCGAAGTCGGCGACGGACGGGCCAGGGCCACCAGCCCCGTCCGATCGCCGCAGCGCATGGTGCACCGCCATGGGCAGGCGCGTCGCATCGTGCCCCATGGGCCAGAACAGCACATAGTCGTCGAAGTACTGCTTGCGGCACAAGGCATACACCCGCTGCAGTTCCTCCTTGCCGCACAACAGGATGGTGCGATGGGCCAACGACTGCGCCAGAGTGCCGAGCCGGTACAGGCCCAGGTAATACAGCTCGGCCTTGTCCAGACGGTTGAATGCCAGGATCAGCACATTCGGCCGGTGGGTCTCGAAATCCTGCACGGCCTGGTTGGCATCGACGGACTTGTGAACTTCGGGG
>CAXBDR010000393.1:0-3105 GCA_963974265.1 uncultured Rhodoferax sp. | reverse complement strand
ACCGTGGTGCCGGGCGGCTTGAAGAACGGCGCGCGCACCATCAACCGGTTTTCCTGCTTGATCAGGTATCCGGCGTCGGCACTTCTTGCCAGGTAGTCCAGCCACTGCGGGTCACGCATCATGGCGGCGCGGCGGGTTTCGCGGTCGGCGGCGTTCTCGTAGACCCAGATGTGCAGGTAGCTGTTAACGTCGCCGGTTTCCGTCAGCAGGTAGACGAGGGGCTCGCCGAGATGGCGCTTTTGCACCTCGAAGCCGTGTTCGAGATACAGCGCCTGGTGTTTCCTGATGGTGCCGGGGC
The DNA here is from genome assembly GCA_963974265.1 of uncultured Rhodoferax sp. Classification (GTDB taxonomy): domain Bacteria; phylum Pseudomonadota; class Gammaproteobacteria; order Burkholderiales; family Burkholderiaceae_C; genus CAISIP01. The sequence continues at coordinate 2,807 of CAXBDR010000393.1, read as the reverse complement.
GGCAGGCGTAGGTGCGGACGTCGTAGAGCATGGGTGTCGGGGTTTCTTCGAGGCAGTTTCAGCAGGGGGGTGGTGCGGTGCAATCAGGCGTCAGGCGTTGGCCCGCAGTGCCGCCTGGCGCAGACCGGACAAGGTGGCGCGCGGACTCAGCACCTCGGGGTCGATGCTCAGTTCGATCAGGTAGGAGCCGGCGCAGGCGAGCGCGCGGTCCAGCGCCGGCGCGAACGCGTCGTCGTGTTCCACCCGCTCGCCGGCGATGCCGAACGATGCGGCATAAGCCACGAAGTCCGGATTGCACAAGTCGGTGCCCAGCATGTGACCCGGATAGTGCGTCTCCTGGTGCATGCGGATCGTTCCGTACATGCCGTTGTTGAACACGATGAACACGATCGCCAGCCGGTTCTGGCGTACCGTGGCCAGTTCCTGCGACGTCATCAGAAAGCAGCCGTCACCAGCCAGGCAAACCACCTGGCGCTGCGGCGCATGCAGCTTGGCGGCGATGGCCGCCGGCACGCCGTATCCCATGGCGCCGCTGGTCGGCGCCAGTTGGCTGCGCGGGCAGGAAAACTGGTGGTACCGGTGGGCCCAGGCGCTGTAGTTGCCGGCGCCGTTGGTGACGATGGCGTCTGGCTCCAGTCGTTCGCGCAGGCAGGTGATCACGCGCGCCGGATCCAGCCGTGTGTCGCGCCGGGGCGGTTCGATGTAGCGCTGGTAGTTGGCGCGCAGCTTGCGTTGCCAGGCGCCGCGCGCGGCCGGGTCGGGTGCGGCCACCGGCGCCAGGCCGGCGCAGGCATGGGCGAATCCGTCGAGGCTGGACTGCCATGCGATGGCCGCCTGGTAGACGCTGTTCAATGCGTCGGCGCCGGGCAGTACATGCACCAGGGTCTGGCGTGGCAGCGGGACGTCGAGCAGCGTATATCCGCCGGTGACGATTTCACCCAGGCGGGTGCCCACCGCCAGCAGCAGGTCGCAATCCCGGATGGCCTGGGCCAGCTCCGGGTTGATGCCGATGCCGACCTCGCCGACGTAGCTGTCATGCCGGTTGTCGCACAAGTCCTGGCGCCGGAACGCGCAGGCCAGCGGGATCTGCTGGCGTGTGGCGAACGCGCGTATGTCCTGCAGGCCGGCGTCGGACCAGGTGGAGCCGCCCAGCAGCAGCAAGGGTTGGTCGGAACCGGCCAGCGCGCGCTGCAGCGATGCGAGCTCGGCCGGCGAGGGTTGCCCGCACCGCGCGGCCACGACCCGTTGCGACGGCACGGCCGGTGCGGAGTCGGTCAACATGTCTTCCGGCAACGCCAGCACCACCGGACCGGGTCGGCCGGACAGGGCCACTGCATGGGCGCGCATCATGAACTCGGCCACCCGCGACACGTCGTCGATCTGCGCAACCCACTTGGCGATCGGACCGAACATGCGCCGGTAGTCGACCTCCTGGAAGGCTTCGCGCTCCACCATGTCGCGGCCGACCTGGCCAATCAGCAGGATCAGCGGCGTCGAGTCCTGGAACGCGGTGTGCACGCCGATACTGGCGTTCATGGCCCCGGGCGCGCGGGTAACCAGGCACACGCCGGGGCGGCCGGTGAGCTTGCCATGGGCCTCGGCCATGAAGGCGGCTGCGCCCTCGTGGCGGCAGGTGATGAATGCCACCCGGTGCCGCTGCGCGTGCAGCGCGTCGAGTACATCGAGGTAGCTTTCGCCGGGCACGCCGAAAACCCGGTCGGTGTCTTGTGCGAGCAGCGCATCGACCACATGCTGGCCGCCGGTCCTGAGTTTGAGGCTGTCTCCCATCGCTGGTTTCCACCGATCTGCCGCTGCGCGGCTGTTGAACGTGGAGCGAATGTAGGGGCGGCCGGCGCCGGGGTGTTAGGACACAAACGCGCTTCGACTGCACTTTTTCGCAGCGCGCAGCGCTGCCGGCCGCGATCAGCGAAAGGCGTCGGTGATCCGCTTCTTGAACTCGCCCGGCGTCAGCTGGGTATGTTTCTTGAAGAACCGGCAGAAGTAGGCGAAGTCCTCGAAATGCAGCTGGTGCGCAATTTCCGCCACGCTCAGGTCGGTATTGCTGAGCAGGCGCTTGGACTCCAGCACCAGCCGGTCCTGCACCAGCTGGCTGGCTGTCTTGCCGATGGTCTTCTTGAGCGCGTCGTTGAGCTGGCGTTCGGTGACGTGCAGCCGGTCGGCATAGGCCCGCACCGGGCCGAAATCCAGGTAGTGCTGCTCGATCAGCAGCTTGTAGCGCTTGGTCAGCGCATAGTTTCGTGCGCCCTGGCCCGGCGCGTCATGGGCCGGGTACAGGCGGCGCAGCCGGGTCAGCAGGATCAGCAGGTAGGAGCGAACCACGTCGAGGCAACCTTCGGCACGACTGGCGAGTTCCTGCTCCATCGCGGTGATCAGCAAGAGCAGGGCGTCGTGCTCCGCGGGCTCCATGTACAGCACCGGCACGTCGCGCGCGATATGAAAGAACGGGAACTGCGCAATATCTTCGGCGCGCGGAAACATCTGCACGAAGAATTCGGTGCTGAAGTTCATCACGTAACCCTGCGGCTGCACGGTGGAGCTCCAGTAGTGCAGTTGCCCGGGCGAGACGAAAAACACCGAATGTCGGCGCACCTCGTAGTTCTCGAAGTCCAGCATGTGGGTGCCGGCCGCCTCGGTCATCCACAGCAGGTGGTAGTAGTTGTGGCGATGCGGGAACCCGCGCGGAATCACCGGGTTGTCCTGCAGCCGCACCAGATCGAAATAGGACGCCGATGCCTCGCCGCTGAAGTCGGAGCTGTCGTAGGTCGGGAAATCGGTCGCTGCGAGGT
>CAXBDR010000392.1:0-3107 GCA_963974265.1 uncultured Rhodoferax sp. | reverse complement strand
CCAGCCGCTTCCTGCTGGCCCCCGTCGACCTGTTCGTGTCGCAGGCGCTGGATGCCGGCGACCCCAGCCAGGCCCTGGGCGGCATCACCGTGATCCAGACCACGGCCAGCCCGGCCAGCGCGCGGCGCGTGGCGGCGCTGGCCGGCGGTGCGCCTTACCCGGTGCAGATCCGGGGCCTGCGGGACGGCATAGCGGTCGACGAGCAGGTGCATTGCCACGCGGTGCGCGACGCATGGCAGGCCCATGCCGACTGGCCGCGGCTGCTGGCGACGATCGCCGGCCCGGTGCAGGTGATCGTGTCCAATACCGCCGACCAGGGCTTTGTGCTCGATGCCCGGGACACGGCCGACTGCCTTGCAGCCGGCGGCCCGGTGCCGCGCAGCTTTCCCGCCAAGCTGGTCGCATTGCTGCATCACCGCTGGCAACAGGACCCGCAAGCACCGCTGTCGCTCTATCCCTGCGAGCTGATCGAACGCAATGGCGACACCTTGCGTGCGCTGGTCGTGCAACTGGCCACCGGCTGGGGACTGCCTCAGCCGTTCGCACAGTGGCTGCGCGAGCACTGCGTGTGGGCGAATTCACTGGTCGATCGCATCGTGTCCGAGGCGCTGGAGCCGGTGGGCGCGGTCGCCGAACCCTATGCCTTGTGGGCCATCGAGCGGCAGGACCGCCTGGTGCTGCCCTGCCGCCACGAAGCCATCGTCGTGACCGATGACCTGGCGCACTTCGCCCAGCTCAAGCTGTACCTGCTCAACGGCGGCCACAGCGTGCTGGCCGAACGCTGGTTGCGCGACGCCCGCCCGGCCGACGAAACCGTGGTGCAGGCCATGGCGGACTGCGCCATGCGCGCCGAACTCGAAGCCGTCTGGGCCGAGGAGATCCTGCCCGTGTTCGATGCGCTCGGGCGCGGCCGGCAGGCGCGGGACTACCTGGAGCAGGTGCGCGAACGCCTGTGCAATCCCTTCCTGGCTCACCGGCTGGCCGACATCGCGCAGAACCATGCGCAGAAGAAGCAGCGTCGCTTCGCGCCGCTGCTGGCGCTGGCCGCGCAACGCGGGCTGGACCTGCCCCAGGCCCGACTGCGCGCGGCGCTGGCCGCGGCCGACTGAGGCACTGCTACAGGCGCGCCCAGAGCGCGCGCAGGAAGTCATGCCCGCCGGCATAGATGTCGGCGTGGCTGGCACACATGTCGCGGTAGATGCGCACCGCGGGCCCCGGGTTGGCCGGGCGCCGGCCGAACGACTCGATGACGCACCATCCCGCGTAAGCCGACTGCTTGAGCGTACGCAGCGTGGCCTCCCACGGCACGTGGCCCAGCCCCGGAGCACCGCGGTCGTTTTCGGACAGATGCACATGGGCGACGGCGGGCAGGTGGCTGCGCAAGGCCGCCACCGGATCGGTTTCCTCGATGTTGGCGTGAAAGGTGTCGTACAGGAAGCCGTAGTTGTCGCGCCCCACCCGCGCCACCAGCGCGGCCGCCTCCGACGCGGTGGTGCACACATAACACTCGAAGCGGTTCAGCGGCTCCATCGCCAGCCGGACGCCGGCCGCCGCCGCGTGATCCGCCGCCTGGCGGTGCACGTCGACCAGGCGTTCGTGCTCCAGTGCCGTGGGCGGTCGCCCGTGGATCTCGAACAGCGGCTGGTGGAACGGGCCGCACAACACCTCGCCACCGGCCTCGGCCAGGCAGTCGATGGCCCAGCGGATATGGTCCAGCGCGGCCTGGCGCACCTGCGCATCGTCGCTGATGCAACTGCGCCCGGGCCCCGCGAGCACCGTGAGCCCGGTGCGGCGCAGTCCGAGGTCATCGAGTGCCCGTCCCATGTCGCGGTATTGCCGCGCTTCGCCGGTCATCACCGGCAGCTCGACCCCGTCGTACCCCGTGCGCGCCAGCAGGCCGAACAGCTCGTATTGCGCGGGCAACACATGGCGCGTCCACAGCAGCAGATTCATTCCCAGCAACATGTCCATCTCCTTCTGAGCGCCACCAGCCCTGGCTTCGCCAGGCCCCCCGAGGGGGTGCAAGAAAACCTGGGGCGGCCCGGCGTTTTCTTGAGAGGTCGGCCCACAACAACGAACACGCCTCTCAATCGATTCTAAGCTCTCAGAAAAACCAAGTCTTGGCAACAACAGAGGAGACACAAACCAAAGGTCAACATATCAAATTAGCTCAAATAAATCATTAACTTATGGGCACAAATCGTTTTGAGTCGATGAGACTTGCGTTGTTTTCAAATATCGCGGTATTATCCGATCCAGCAAACTTCACCCATCTGAGCGCTCACATAATCAACGTTCAGGCCACTCAAGGAGACAACCCGCCATGCATCCCACCGATTCTTCGTCGCCACGGCTCGCTCCCTCGCGCCGCCGTTTCCTGACCACCGCCGGCGCCGGCACGGCCGCCATCCTGGCGCCCGGTTTCCTGCACGCCAAGGGCCGGTACGACGGGACCACGATCAATGCCAGCATGTTCAGTCACGGCTTCGTGAACCTGCTGCGGCCGATGCTGGGCCAGTTCAAGGAGCAGACCGGCATCACGGTCAACCTGGTGGACAAGGCCTTCCCGATCTACAACCAGCAGACCGACCTGGAACTGGCCACCGGCGGCACCTCGCTGGACGTGATCTCGATCTCCTTCATCTACACCGCGCGCTGGATCGGCACCGGCTGGATGGAGCCGCTGGACCGGTTCCTGAACAACGCCGAGGCCACGCCGGCCGACTGGGGCCGCAACGACTTCGTCGAAGCGCTGCAGAAATACGGGCGCAGCGCCGACGGCAAGATCACCTACGGGATTCCATGGGAAGCTGGCGTCTGGCTCATGGCCGCGGGCCGCGGCGACCTGATGGACAAGGCCGGACTGGCCAACGGCGGCATCCCGCGCACCTTCGACGAACTGCGCGAGAACTGCCGCAAACTCAAGACCCTGGACGCCTCGGTGGCGCCGTTCATCAACGACACCACGCACCATGTCAACTACCCGATGTACCTGCAAGGGCTGGGTGGCCAGGTGTTCAAGAACGCCCCGGACAACCTGACACCGCTGCTGACCTCGCCGCAAGCGGCGGCGGCGGCCGAGATGTATGCCGGCTTGCTGCGCGACA
>CAXBDR010000391.1:0-3147 GCA_963974265.1 uncultured Rhodoferax sp. | reverse complement strand
AGGTGGTCGTGATGTATGCGGGCCGGGTGGTCGAGCGCGCGCCGGTGCAGGCCTTGTTCGACCAACCCCAGCACCCCTATACCGTCGGGCTGCTCGGTTCGATTCCGCGCCTGGATACCGACCAGCAGCGGCTGACCTCGATCGAAGGCCAGGTGCCGGCGCCGGCGGCGTTGCCGGCCGGTTGCAGCTTTGCCGAGCGATGCCCGTTCGCCGACGCGCAATGCCGTGCCGAAGCACCGGCGCTGCGCGATGTCGGTAGCGGACACCTGTCGGCCTGTTTCAAGGCGCCGCTGGAGCCGGCGGTGCTGCTTGGACCCGTACGCGAGGAGGCGCCGGTATGAACCGGGACGCCGTTGCGCCAACGCCGCCGCTGTTGTTGCAGGCCCGTGGCCTGGTCAAGCGTTTTCCGGTGCGCAAGGGCTTGTTCAACCGGGTGCGCGGCCAGGTGCGCGCCGTCGACGGTGTCGACCTGACGCTGCTCCAGGGCGAGACCCTGGGCGTGGTCGGCGAGTCGGGTTGTGGCAAGTCCACATTGGGCCGGATGCTGCTGCGCCTGATCGAGCCGACCCGCGGCGAACTGCATCTGGACGGCAAGGACCTGATGGGCCTGGACGCGGCCGCCTTGCGCGCGCAGCGTCGCGACATGCAGCTGATCTTCCAGGACCCGTATTCGTCGCTCAACCCGCGCAAGACCGTGGGCCAGACGCTGCAGGAGCCGCTGCGCGTGCACGGGCTGCACCGCGGCGCCGAGGCGCGGCGCGTGGCCGAACTGCTGCACACGGTCGGCCTGCCGGCCGAAGCTGCGCAGCGGTATCCGCACGAATTCTCCGGCGGGCAGCGCCAGCGGGTCGGCATTGCGCGCGCGCTGGCGGTCGAGCCGCGGTTGATCGTCTGCGACGAGGCGGTGTCGGCACTCGACGTGTCGGTGCAGGCGCAGGTGGTGAACCTGCTGCAGGACCTGCAGCGCAGCCTGGGCCTGTCCTACCTGTTCATCGCGCACGACCTGGCGGTGGTCAAGCACATCGCGCATCGGGTGGCGGTGATGTACCTGGGCCGGGTCGTCGAGATCGGCGAGAAGGCGCGCATCTTTGCCGCGCCGCGCCATCCGTATACGCAGGCGTTGATGCAGGCCATCCCCTTGCCCGACCCGGCGCTGCGGCGCGAACGGGTCGTGCTCGGCGGCGACGTGCCCAGCCCGCTCGATCCGCCGAGCGGCTGCCATCTGCATACCCGGTGTCCGCAGGCGCAACCACGCTGCGCGCAGGACGCGCCCGCATTGGCTGGCGACAGCACCCATGCGGTGGCCTGCCATTTCCCGCTCCAGCCCGGCGCAGCCATCGTGCCGGCGCAGGCTGTGGCGAACCCCGCGCGTGCACGGCTGCTGCGGCTGCAGTCGGCCTTTTCCGCCCCCCTGGCCCCGGCGGCCTGATCGATCCCTCGCAATCATCCATTCCTTGAAGGAGAACGCACCATGAAACCCCGCTCATTCACCCTCGTCGGCGCAGCGCTGCTGTCCGTCGTTCCGTTGTTGTCGCAGGCGCAGGTGCTGCGCGTCGGCCTGGCCGAGGACCCCGACATCCTGGACCCGACGCTGGCCCGCACCTTCGTCGGCCGCATCGTGTTCTCGGCCATGTGCGACAAGTTGCTCGATGTCGACGAGAAGATGGCCATCGTCCCGCAGCTGGCCACCAGCTACCAGTGGTCGGCCGACAGCAAGTCGCTGACGCTCAAGCTGCGCAGCGGCGTGACCTTCCATGACGGCGAGAAATTCGACGCCGAGGCGGTCAAGTTCAACATCGAGCGCCACAAGACCATGCAAGGCTCGAACCGCAGCGGCGAGCTGCGCCCGGTGACCTCGGTCGATGTGGTCGATCCGATGACGGTGCGCCTGAACCTGAGTGCGCCGTTCTCGCCGCTGCTCGCGGCGCTGGCCGACCGCGCCGGCATGATGGTATCGCCCAAGGCGGCCGCTGCCGGTGGCGCGAACTTCGGCACGGCACCGGTGTGCTCGGGTGCCTTCAAGTTCGTCGAACGAGTGGCGCAGGACAAGATCGTGTTCGAGAAATACGCGAACTACTGGAACAAGGACAAGATCCACTTCAACCGCATCGTCTACACGCCGATTCCCGACGCGACCGTGCGCCTGGCCAACCTGCGCTCGGGCCAGCTCGACTTCATCGAGCGCGCTGCGTCCAGCGACATCGCCAAGATCGCGGCCGACCCCAAGCTCAAGGTCAGCAAGATCACCGAGATCGGCTACCAGGGCATCACGATCAATACCGGCAAGAGCGACAAGTCACAAGCCAACCCGCTGGGCAAGGACGCCCGCGTGCGCGAGGCGTTCGAACTGTCGCTGGACCGCCAGGGCATCGTGCAGGTGGTGATGGATGGCGAGGCGGTAGCCGGCAACCAGTGGGTGGCCCCGAGCAGCAGTTTCTACGCCAAGAATGCGCCGATGCCCAAGCGCGACGTGGCGCGCGCCAAGGCCTTGCTCAAGGAGGCCGGCGTCACCAACCCGAGCTTCACGCTGATGACGGCCACGACCTCGGACGCGCAGAAGATCGCGCAGGTGGTGCAGGCCATGGCCAAGGAAGCCGGGTTCGACGTGAAGATTCAGTCGACCGAGTTCGCCAGTTCGCTCAAGCTGGCCGACCAGGGTGAATTCGAGGCCTACATCCTGGCCTGGAGCGGTCGCGCCGACCCCGATGGCAATGTCTACAGCTTCCTGGCCTGCAAGCAGCCGCTGAACTACGCCGGTTATTGCAAGCCCGAGATCGATACGCTGCTCAACGACGCGCGCACCAAGCTGACGACGGCAGACCGCATCAAGGCCTACGAGCAAGTGGCTGCGCAGGTGCAGAAGGACCGTCCCATCGTCTACCTGTACCACCGCAACTGGTTGTGGGCCTACAACAGCAAGCTCAGCGGCGTGCGCGAGGTTCCCGATGGCCTGCTGCGCGTCGAGGGCCTGAAGCTGAACTGACCCCGTCCCCGCAACTGCCGCAGGTCCGCGCAAGATGTTTGTCTATTTCGTTCGCCGCCTGGCATCGCTGGTGCCCACGCTGGTGTTCGTGTCCATGCTCATCTTCGGCCTGCAGCAGTTGCTGCCCGGCGACCCGGCGCAGATGCTGGCCGGCGAGGACCAGC
>CAXBDR010000390.1:0-3168 GCA_963974265.1 uncultured Rhodoferax sp. | reverse complement strand
AGTTCGGGCGCGACTTCGGCTTCAACTCGGTGCTGTTCACGCCCATGCTGCGCAAGGGCCAGGTGATCGGCGCCATCGGAACCGCGCACCCCGACGGCAAGCCGTTCGGCCCGCACCAGGTCGCGCTGATCGAATCGTTTGCCGATCAGGCGGTGATTGCGATCGAGAATGTGCGGCTGTTCAACGAGACGCAGGAAGCGCTGCAGCGCCAGACCGCCAGTGCCGACATCCTGCGCGTGATCAGCGGTTCGCCCACCGACGTGCAGCCGGTGTTCGATGCCATCGTCCTGTCGGCGGCCAGGCTGATCGCCTGCGATCGTGTGGTCATGATGCGTTGCGACGACAAGGCGTTCTGGGCCGAGGCCAGCGCCGATCGGCGGGGTGCGCGCGCCTTCATCGAAAAGAACCGCGTTCCGATCGACCCGCAGGCCAATTTCCCATCGCGCGCCATTCGCGACAAGGTGACCCTGCATCTGCCCGACTGGTCGAGGATGGACGACATGCCGGAGCATGAGCGCGGCCTGCGTGAACGCATCGGCATTGGCTCCACGCTGATGATGCCCCTGGTGCGTGACGACCACTGCATCGGCGTGCTGTCGTTGATGCGGCAGCGGGTCGGAGCGTTCAGCGACAAGGAGATCGCGCTTGCCGAGTCGTTCCGCGACCAGGCCATGATCGCGGTCGAGAACACCCGGCTGTTCAACGAGACACAGGAAGCACTGGAGCAGCAGACGGCGTCGGCCGAGGTGCTCCAGGTCATCGGCAGTTCGGTGTCTGACACACAGCCGGTATTCGACAAGATCCTGCACAGCTGTGAACATCTTTTCGGCGGCACCCAGATCGGCATCAACCTGGTCGGCGCCGACGGCCGGATCTGGATCGGCGCCTACCATGGTCGCGGACGGGAGGAGCTCGAGCGCGTGCAGCCGTTTCCCCCTGGAGACGCCTCCGCGTCCGGGGCTGCCATCGCGCATCGCAAGGTGATCCACTACCCGGACACAACCGACGCGTCGGTGCCCGAGACGACACGCCGCGGCTGCGCTGCGATCGGCATTCACTCCGCGCTTTTTGCGCCCATGGTGTGGGACGGCGAAGGTATCGGCGTGATTTTCGTCGGCCGCGACATGGCCGGGACGAAGAGCACCTTGACGTCTGGCCGGCCCGTTTTCGGACAAGGCCGTTGCATTGCTGCGCACCTTCGCCGACCAGGCAGTGATCGCGATCCAGAACGCGCGGATGTTCCGCGAGACGCACGAGGCCCTGGAGCGCCAGACGGCGACGGCCGAGATTCTCAAGGTTATCGCCGGATCGCCTGATGACGTGCAGCCTGTGTTCGACGCGATCGCGGCCAGTTCGAACCGCTTGCTGAGCGGCTTTTCGACGATGGTGGCACGCATCGACGACGACATGCTGCATCTGGTCGCATTCACGCCCACGGACCCGGCCGGCGATGCAGCGCTGAATGCGTCTTTCCCGGCGCCGTTGACACGCTTCCACAAATTCGACGCACTGCGCGCCGGAGAACTGGTGGAGGTCGAGGATGCGGAGTGCGACCTGGAACAGACGCCCTGGGTGCGCGACGTGGCGCGGGCCCGGGGCTGGCGCAGCGCCTTGTTCTGCCCGTTGATGCGCGACCGGACGGCCATCGGCATGATCTGTGTCACGCGCCGCGAGCCGGGTCATTTTTCGCAGCACCAGTCCCAGTTGCTGCAGACCTTTGCCGATCAGGCAGTGATCGCGATCGAGAACGTGCGCCTTTTCAACGAGACGCAGCAGGCGCTGGAGCGCCAGACGGCGTCCGCGAACATCCTGCGCGTCATCAGCGGCTCGCCGACCGACGTGTTGCCGGTGTTCGACGCGATCGTCGGCACCGCGGTGCGCCTGCTCGGCTGCGACATGGCCTTCGTGCAGCGTTGCGAAGGCGACACCTATTCGGTCGCCGCGGGCGCCACGCCCGAGGGCCCGGTATCGGAGCTGCTGATGTCCGCCGTCCACATCGATGCCCAGGCCAGTTTTCCGTCGCGGGCGATCCTGGACAAGACCTTGGTGCATGTGCCCGACTGGACTGCCGTGGAGCTGCCCGCGCATGAACGCGACCGGCACGAGAAGCTGGGCGTTCACGCTTCGCTGCACCTGCCGCTGATGCGCGGCGATACCGTGCTGGGCGTATTGACGCTGGCCTGCAAGCAGGCGCGGACGTTCACGGACAAGGAGATCGCGCTGGCACGCTCGTTCTGCGACCAGGCGATGATTGCGATCGAGAACGCGCGGCTGTTCCGGGAGACGACGGAGGCGCTGGAGCAGCAGACGGCTACGGCCGAGATCCTGCGCGTGATCAGCGAGTCCCCGACCGACGTGATGCCGGTATTCGATGCGATCACCGGCACGGTATGCCGCCTGTTGTCGGTGCAGGGTGCCTACGCCTTTGTGCGCCAGGGCGATGGCTTTTGCATCGCGTCGCACAGCACCGGCGGACGTCCGGACCCGCGGCCGGCCACGCCGCAGGTGTACCCGCTCGATGCCGACGCCAACTTTCCTTCCTGGGTGCTGGTGCACAAGCGCATGCTGCATATCCCGGACTGGTCGGCGATCGACCTGCCTGCGCAGGAACAGGCGGTGTACGAGAGGACCGGTACGCGCTCGTCGCTGACCCTGCCGCTGCTGCGTGGCGAGCAGTGCATCGGCGCGCTGGCGGTCGGCGGCGACAGCGCGCGCCGCTTCAGCGAAAAGGAGATCGCGCTGATGCGCAGCTTTGCCGACCAGGCCGTGATCGCGATCGAGAACGTGCGCCTGTTCAACGAGACGAAGGAGGCGCTGGAGCAGCAGACGGCGACTTCCGAAGTGCTGCAGGTCATCTCGCGCTCGACCTTCGACCTGGAGCCGGTGTTCCGCACCCTGGTCGAGAGCGCGGTGCGCCTGTGCGGCGCGCAGACCGGCATGATCTTCCGCGAGCTGGGTGGCGTGATGCATCTCAAGGCTTCCTGTGGGCCCAATGCCGAGTTCGTCGACTATGTGATGTCGCACCCGATCGCGCCGGGCCGTGGGGCAGCGACCGGGCGTGCGGCCCTGGAAGGGCGCACGATTCATATCGTGGATGTCGAGGCGGACCCGGAGTACGCGTATGGCGGCAAGTCGCTGGAGCGCTACCGCTCCATCGTGGCCGTGCCG
>CAXBDR010000389.1:0-3186 GCA_963974265.1 uncultured Rhodoferax sp. | reverse complement strand
CCCGCCGTTTCGCGCCCGGTGCCGCCGGCTCCGGCATTCCGCAGGTCATGGCCGCGCTGGCGCCGGAGGTACACGGGCCGGTGCGGCATTTTTTCGTCTCGATCTGGCTCACGATCTCCAAGATGGTGCTGACCGCGCTGGGCATGCTGGCAGGCCTGTCGCTGGGCCGCGAAGGGCCGTCGGTGCAGGTCGGCGCCGGCGTCATGCACAGTTGCCGCCACTGGTTGCCCAAGCGCGGCGTCGTCTCCGACCATGGCCTGCTGATCGCCGGCGGCGCTGCCGGGATCGCGGCTGCGTTCAACACGCCGCTGGGCGGCATCATGTTCGCGATCGAAGAGCTCTCGCGCCGGCCCGAGCAGCGCAGCAATGGCCTGATCATGGCGGCCATCGTGCTGGGCGGCCTGATGTCGGTTTCGGTCTATGGCAACAGCAGTTATTTCGGCATCGTCGGCGCGATCCGGGTCGACCGGCTCGACCTGCACATGTTGTGGCCGGGCCTGCTGGTCACGATTGCCTGCGGCCTGGCGGGCGGGCTGTTCGCGCGGCTGCTGATCGTGTCGCTGTCGGGCCAGTCGACCGACTGGTTCAGCCGCACGCGGGCCCGTTTCCCGGTGCGGTTCGCGGCCCTGTGCGGACTGGCGGTGGCGGTGATCGGCGTGGCCAGCAACGGATCGATCTTCGGCAGCGGTTTCATGCATACCCGGGCCTTGCTCGATGGAGTCGACGAGTCGTTCGGCCTGTTCTTCCTGCTCAAGTTCCTGGCCACCTGGATCACGACCTGGGCCGGCGTGCCGGCCGGCATCTTCGCGCCCTCGCTGGCCATCGGCGGCGGCATCGGCAGCGACATGGCGCAATTCCTGCTCGGCGTGCCGTCGACCACCTTGATCGCGGTCGGCATGGCGGCCTTCCTGGCCGCGGTGACCCAGGCGCCGATGACCTCGTTCATCATCGTGATGGAGATGGTCGACGGCCACGGGCTGGTGCTCAGCCTGATGGCCGCGGCCTTGCTGGCCAGCGGCATCTCGCGTCTGGTCAGTGCGCCGCTGTATGCGGCGCTGGCCGATCTGCAGGTGCGCCGCGTGGTGCCTGCCGAGCCGCCCCGGCTGACCTGACGCCGCGCCCGCTTCAGTCCGTGTCGGGCTTGGGTTCGGCCGTCTTGCGCGGGCGTCGGCTGCGGCTGGTGGTCTTGCGTGCGGATGTCTTTTTTGCCGGGACGGGTGCGTCGGCATCGGATCGGGCGTTGTCGGCGGCGTCCGCTGGCTCGGATGCCGGTTCCGGTGGCGGCGACACGGACTCCGGTGCCGCCACCTCGGCCGACGCGGGCGCCGCCGCCTTGCCGCGGCCACCCCGGCTGCCGCGGCGCCGGGGCTCGCGCCGCTCTGTCGTCGTCTCGTCGGTGGGTGCTGCCGGCGCTCCTTCGGAGCTGGGAGCGGTAGATGCCGTGTCCGATGGCATTTCGGGTGCCGCGGCCGCGGCATCGCGGTACACATAGGCGCCAGACTTGTCGTCGCGACCGAACGACAGCAGGCCCCGGGCCTGGGCTTCCTCGAGCAGGTTGCCGAAGGCGCGGAAGCCGTAGTTCGACTCGCTGAAGTCGGGCTTGCGCCGCTTGATCGCTTCCTTGAGCACCGAGGCCCAGATCTTGCCGGTGTCGCCGCGCTCGGACACCAGGGCATCGAAGGTCTGCAGCGCCAGTTCGATGCCGGCACGTCGACGGCCCTCGAGTTCGTCCTTGCGGCGTTTTTCCTCGTCCGGCGAGCGGCGCGTGGGTGCCTGGGTCTCGGGGCGTTCGCGCCGGGCCTGGGAACGCTGGTTCTCGCGCACCAGGTCGTCGTAGAAGATGAATTCGTCGCAGTTGGCGATCAGCAGGTCCGAGGTGGAATTGCGCACGCCGACGCCGATCACGATCTTGGCGTTCTCGCGCAGCTTGGACACCAGCGGCGAGAAGTCGGAGTCGCCGCTGATGATGACGAAGGTGTTGACATGGGCCTTGGTGTAGCACAGGTCGAGCGCGTCGACGACGAGCCGGATGTCGGCCGAGTTCTTGCCGGACTGGCGCACATGCGGGATCTCGATCAGTTCGAAATTGGCCTCGTGCATCGTGGCCTTGAAACCCTTGTAGCGGTCCCAGTCGCAATAGGCCTTCTTGACCACGATGCTGCCCTTGAGCAAGAGCCGCTCGAGGATGGGCTTGATGTCGAATTTTTCGTGGCTCATGTCGCGAACGCCGAGCGCGACGTTCTCGAAGTCGCAGAACAGCGCCATGCTGAGGTCGTCGTGGTTGGATGCCATGGGGAGTCTTCTCGGTTGCAGTACAGACGTCGATCATCACACGGATCGACTTTCGGCCCCTCGTGCCCGGGCGGCACAATAGGGGAGGGCGCACCAGTGTCGCCGAACAGGAAGCCATTTGATGATGTCGCACGCCGGGGAAAACGGGACAAGCGCAGGCGGGGGCCTCCCGCAGGCGGGTGAGAGCTGGGCGTTCGCCCAGTCCCTGGTACAGTCGCGGCGCAACGTCACGCCGCGCCGCCTGGTCGAGCCTGGGCCCGATGCCGGGCAACTGGAGGGTTTGCTGGCGCTGGCCGCCGCCGCCCCCGACCATGGGCAACTCACGCCCTGGCGATTCGTCGTCGTGCCGCAGGCGCAGCGCCATCGGCTGGCCGAGGTGTTTGCCCAGGCCTTGTCGGATCGCGATCCCGCCGCCACGCAGGAGCAGCTGGCGTCGGCTCGCGAGAAGGCGCACCGCGCCCCGCTGCTGATGGTGGCCGTGGCCTGCCTGGGTCGGCGCGATCCGGACACGCCCTCGCTCGAGCGCATGGTGTCGATGGGCGCGGCCATCCAGAACCTGCTGCTGGGTGCCCATGCGATGGGGTTTGGCGCCGGCCTGACCAGCGGCAAGGCAATGGCGTCAAGCCGGCTGCGGGCCTTGCTGGCGCTCGCGGACGAGGAGGTCGCGGTGTGTTGCGTCAACATCGGTACCGTGACGCGCAACAAGCCGCGCGACGGACTGCGGCCCGATACCCGGGCCTTCGTCAGCACGCTGGGGGATGCATGAAACGCAACCCGTCCGACAGCCGCACACCGTGTCCCTGCGGCTCGGAGTTGTCGTATGCGGATTGCTGCGGCCGCTGGCACGCCGGCTTGGCGCAGGGCGAACATGCGCCGACACCCGAGGCGCTGATG
>CAXBDR010000388.1:0-3225 GCA_963974265.1 uncultured Rhodoferax sp. | reverse complement strand
CTTGGACAAGACACCCAGCACCTCGATCCGGTGGGCCTGCGCGAGTTTCTCCGCTGCATGCAGGATGCGATCGTCCTCGCCGCTGACCACGACCAGGGCCCCCTGGTAACCGACATGGGCCAGATGGCGGACAAACTCGACACCATCGATGTCGGGCATCTGGAGATCGCAGAACACCAGGTCGACGCCATGGGCATGGGTATCGAGCACGGCCATCGCATCGGCCGCCCGCTCGAACCCCTGCACGGAGTCGTAGCCCAGCTGCGCCAATTGCCGGGTCAACAGCTTGATGACAAAGGCTTCGTCGTCGACAAGCATCAGGTTCATGGCAAGAATCCGTTCGCCGGCATGGTCATGTATTTTGCGCCAGCCAGCGGGCGATATCGGCATCCGCCTGCGCCATCGCCGGCCCGAACGCCGCCATGGTGCGCTCCAGCATGGGCCAGTCCGCATCCCGGCCGGCGTGCTCCAGCTGTTCGCACAGCTGGCCCAGAAACAGCGCCCCGACGCAGCGTGACGAGGTCTTGAGCTTGTGCGCCACGGCCCGCGCTGCTGCCGCATCACGCCGGTCGCACGCCGCGCGCAGCTCGCCGGCCTGTCGATCGGCGGCGCCGCGGTACTCCTCCAGGAATTCCTGCAGCACGTCGGTCTCGTCACCCACCAACCGGCGCAGCACGTCGACGTCGAGCGCGGATGGCGACTCGCCTGCCGGCATCGCCGAAAGCGCCTGCGCTGGCGGTGCGGATGTGTCCACCGACGGTGGAAGCCATTGCTCCAGGGTCGCCTTGAGCTGCGCCAACGGCACCGGCTTGGTCAGGTAGTCGTCGACGCCCACACCCAGGGCGCGTGTCTTTTCGCCGCGCAACGCATTGGCCGACACCAGGACGACGGGCGTGCGGCGCAAGCCCTGGTCGCGTTCGCGTTCCCGGATGTTGCGCGTCAAGGTCAGGCCATCCATCTCCGGCATGTGAAGATCGGACAACACCATTCCGTACGTACCGTCCTGCCACAGGCGCAATGCATCCGCCCCGTTGGCGGCGATTTCGGCGGCATGCCCCAGCAAACTCAGCTGGCGCTGGATGACGAGCTGATTGACCTTGTCGTCTTCCGCGACCAGGATCAGTCGTCCCTGGGCACGGGCACGCTCCACCGTCGGTGGCTCGACGGCGGCTGCCAGCCGCTCGCTGGCCGGTTGCCGGAACGTCTCCGGCGCGGCCCGGCCGGCAGCCACGGCGACCGCCTGCAACAGGGCCCGCTGGCGCAACACGGCGCCGTCGATCGATACGGCGCGGGCATCCTCGATGCGCGAGCGTTTGCGGCGTCCGGTGCCGATCAGCAGGTGGCGGACGTCGCGCTGCCGCGCCATGCCATCGCGCGCCGCAACGGACAACACCCCGGCCTGGCTGATGACGACCAGCGGTGCCGCGTCCGCAACGGCGTCGATCGCGGCTTGCAAGCCTGCGACATTTGCCAGCACATGCACGCGGGCGCCGGCAAACACCAGATAGGCGCACAAGTCCTGCGCCTCGAATCGGGGACCCTCCAACACGACACAGCGCACACCGGACAGATCGGGCAACGGCTCTTGCACCGGCTCGGTTGCGACATCCACCGGGAGCGTCACCGTGAACACGGAACCAGCCCCCGGCGTGCTGCGCACCATGATGCTGCCGCCCATCTTGTCCACCAGGCGCTTGCAGATGACCAGGCCCAGCCCGGTGCCGCCAAATCGGCGCGTCGTGCTGGTCTCAGCCTGCTTGAACGGCTGAAAGAGCCCGGCCACGGTCTCGGCCGACATGCCGATGCCGTTGTCCGATACCGCAATGGTCAAGGCCGCCGCCTCCACCTGCGTCATGCGCAACGCCACCTTGCCGGGCCGGGCCGGGTCGTCGGCGGAGAACTTGATCGCATTGCCCAGCAGGTTGTACAGAATCTGGCGCAGACGCACATCGTCGGCCAGGATGGCCGGTGGAATCGTCGGCGCGATGAACAGCGACAGGTCCACACCCTTGCTCACCGCCAGGGGCAACACGGTGTCGCAGACCCCTTCGACCAGGTCGAACAGTGCCACTGGCGCATGGTCCAGCTCCAGTTGTTCGGCGTCGATCTTGGAGAAGTCCAGGATGTCGTTGATGATGCCCAGCAGCGCATGACCGGACTCCCTGGCCGTATGAACCAGTTC
Organism: uncultured Rhodoferax sp.; assembly: GCA_963974265.1. Lineage (GTDB taxonomy): Bacteria > Pseudomonadota > Gammaproteobacteria > Burkholderiales > Burkholderiaceae_C > CAISIP01. Next base: position 1,043 of record CAXBDR010000388.1, on the reverse strand, counting down.
CCGCTGGTCGTCGGTCAGCTCGCTTTCGGCCAGCACGTCGATCATGCCGATCACGCCGTTCATCGGCGTGCGGATCTCGTGACTCATGGTGGCCAGGAAAGCGCTCTTGACATGCGAGGCCTTCTCCGCCGCCTGCTTGGCCTGCGCCAGCTCGGCATTGACGGCCACCAGCGTGGCCGTGCGTTCCTCGACACGTTCCGACAGGTGGAGACGTTCATTCTCCAGCGCCTGGTTCGCGGAACGCAGATCCTCGGCCATCTGGCGCAAGGCGTCGAGGTTGCGCTTGTGCTCGGTGATATCACGGGAGATGGTCGATAGAAACTCGATGTCGCCCGCCGCATCCTTGTGGGCGATGATGACCTGCGACACCGGCACTTCCCGGCCATCGGTGCGCACGAATGCGGCCTCGCCGCTCCATGTCCCGTGGGCAAAGGCATGGGGCAGTGCCACCTCGCGCATCATCCTGGCCATCCGCGGCGGATACGGCGCCAGGCTGGCCAGCGGCGCGTCCGTTGCCAGACCCAGCATGCGGCGACCCGCGGGATTGCAGAACAAGGGAACCCGGTCGATCCCGGTGGTCGCCACCATGTCCGTGGTGGCTTCGATGATCGCGACCAGCCGTGCCTGTTGTTGCTCCACACGTTTGCGTTCCTCGATTTCCCGTTCGAGCTTGGCGGTGCGCTCCCGCACGAGATGTTCGAGCCTTTCGTGCAGCCGGACCCGTTCCAGCGCCACCGCGATCTGGTTGCCCACGTTGTGCAACAGCTCCAATTCCTCCGGCGCAAAAATCCCTTGATCCGGGCCGACCAGATTCATCAGACCCAGGGCGCGATCGGCACCCAGCCACAAGGGCACGCTGGCGTGGTAACGCAGGCCGCCGGTATCGTCCGTGGCCCGTGCCAGGCGAACACATTCGATCACGGCGCCGCCAGGCCCCTGGCCGCCCTCGAGCAGGCGCCGCTTGCATTCGCAAGGGCCATCGAACGCATCGGGCCCGCGCAGTGCGGGCGGCAGGTTGCGCGCACCCGCCAATCGGAACGACG
>CAXBDR010000387.1:0-3274 GCA_963974265.1 uncultured Rhodoferax sp. | reverse complement strand
GCATGGTCCGGTTCGATATGCGGCTTGATTCAAGTTCGTTGATGCCGGCTCAATATGATGGCGCAATGCGATGAAACATGAAAAGCGGAACAAGATGCAACACGAGAACATGAAAAGCGACTACAAGAGAGGCTCGATCACGCTGGGCGGCGCGGTCGCCATGGGCACTGGTGTCATGATCGGCGCCGGTATTTTCGCGCTCACGGGACAGATCGCGCAACTGGCAGGGCCGTTGTTTCCACTTGCGTTCATCGTCGGGGCCATCATTACCGGGTTCAGCGCCTACAGCTACATCCGGATGTCGAATGCATGGCCGTCCGCGGGCGGCATTGCGATGATCCTGCAAAAATGCTACGGGCCCGGTGCAGTCGCCGGGGGTGCGGCCCTGTTGATGGCGCTCAGCATGGTCATTTCTGAAAGCCTGGTGGCGCGGACGTTCGCCGCCTATGTCCTGCGACCTTTCGATATCGAAGGCGGACCGCTGGTTCCCGCCATTGCTGTCGGCGTGATCATCTTTGCCTTTCTCGTCAACATCGCGGGAAACCGCTCGGTCGGTCTTTTCTCGCTGGTCATGGCGACGCTGAAGATCGCCGGAATAGCGCTGTTCGGCATCGCGGCGCTCTGGTCGAGTGGCTTTTCATTCGCCGCAGCCTCGCAGGTTGAGCAGAGCTACAGCGCAACCGGATTCATCGCGTCGGCGGCATTGGCGATCCTGGCTTTCAAGGGATTCACGACGATCACCAACAGCGGGGCCGAGGTCACGGAGCCCCACCGCAACGTAGGTCGGGCGATCATTATCTCGATCGCTCTGTGTGTCGTGGTCTACCTGCTCGTGGCGTTCGGCGTGGGCGCGAGCCTGACCATCGACGAGATCGTCACAGCGCGTGACTATTCGCTGGCGGCAGCGGCCGAACCGGCGCTCGGCAAGACCGGCTTTTACCTGACTGTCGCTCTGGCTGCCGTGGCCACGGCCTCCGGCGTACTGGCCAGTGTCTTTGCGGTTTCGCGAATGCTGGCTATGCTGACGAACATGAAGATGATTCCGCACAGCCATTTCGGCATGTCCGGGTCGATCCAGCGCCACACCCTGATCTATACGGTGATCATGGCCTCGGCGCTGGCGATCTTTTTCGACCTCGGGCGGATTGCCTCGCTCGGAGCGTTTTTCTACCTCATCATGGACATGGTGGTGCACTGGGGCGTCTTCCGTTACCGGCGCAAGGAGATCGGGGCTGCTGCTACGGTGCTGTTGATGGCGCTGGGCTTCGACGCCGTGGTGCTGGTCGCTTTTACGGTGATGAAACTCGGAAGTGATCCTGCGATCGTTGTCTATGCCTTGGTTGGCATCGCAGCAGTCTTTGGGTTCGAGCGGTGGTATCTGTCACGCTGGGTTGCGCCGGCGGCGGATTGATCGGGCGTTCGCAGCAAGACAAGCGGAGTCTTTCCAACGGACGCGCCTGGTCAGTCGCCGAGCCTTGCATGTGCTCGCATTGTTGATCCGGCACACGGACCAGGTACTGTGTCGTCGGCGAAATCGGTTTGCATTCCTGTTGACGCAAGTCAAGGTTGCCAGGCCTGAACATGCATAAAGTGGAAACATGACGTAGATCCAGTTGAATGCGTCGGCATGTTCGCTGTCGCACAGACCCTTGCGCGGTTTGGGCGCATTGTCAACGCATAGCTTTCGAGTCTGCCATTTCGCCTGTTCAGCAAGGGGATGGCCGGGGATGCGCCAGTCCTCCTCTTTTGGGGAGGTGCTGACGCCCAACAGTTGTCTTATCCACCAGGAGTTCATAATGAAATTATTTCGTATGTTAGTTGCCTTGTCGGTCGCTGCCCTCGCGACCGCCTGTGCGAGTCCAGGCGCCACGAGCAGCGCCACCGCCTCACCCGGAATGGCCCATATGAAGAAGGGTTCACCCGATTCGATGGCTGCGATGGATCCCCGCATGAAGACCATGCAGGAGATGCACCAGAAGATGAAGGACGCAAAGACGCCCGCAGAACGCCAGGCCCTGATGGCCGACCACATGAAGGCGATGCAGGGCGGAATGGCCATGATGAAGGGCATGCATGGGGCAGGCGGCATGGGCGCGATGGGCGCCATGGCTTCACCGGGCGGTGCGGCACCCATGACTGGTATGGGAGACGGAAAAGGCAAGCCTGCCGATATGGCCAAGCGCCACCAGATGATGGCAGACCACATGGCCATGATGCAGATGATGATGGACATGATGGCCGACCGGATGCCGCCAGCCACCGGCACCAACTGAAAACCAGGCCATGAAAAGCACCCCCGACACGAACCCCGCGCCTGCACCGTCAAGTTACGGATTTCACTGCGCACTGCCCAAACAGGATTTCAACCAGGCGGTGGACCGGGTGACCGAAGCACTCAAGACCGAAGGCTTCGGAATACTGACCGAGATCGATGTCCAGGCCACGATGAAGGCCAAGCTCGACATCGATGGCCTGCCGTATCGCATACTCGGCGCCTGCAACCCGCCACTGGCCCATCGCGCTCTGACTGCCGAGCCCGACATCGGGCTGCTGCTGCCATGCAATGTGGTCGTCCGTGAAGAGGCCAACGGCGGTCTCGTTGTTGGTTTCATGGACCCGGTCGCAGTTATGCGGATGACCAGCAACCCGGAGGTTGCCGCGGTCGCACAGGAGGTAAGGGAGCGGCTCGAACGTGTTCGCACGTTGCTTTCCGGCACAGGCGCTTGAACAGACGGCAGCCGTGCCGTTGACTTGATTGACGCTGGGAGTGCCTTTCTCGCTGCTGCTGGCGACGACATTGGGCTATCAGCCCGCCGGTCAACGCAATGCCATGCCCGCGTCGACCCAAGGACTTGAGGATCCAGCCAGGAATCGCGCACGCATTTCCTTACTGGGGCAAGCGAACGCGCCAGCGTCATCAAGTCTTCGGGCGGCCAAACCACAGGCGGCGGGATGATGGGCAGGCATGGTGGATCTGTTCGCCTACCTCAACGGCTCGCCCGAACGAATGCCAAAGCGAATGCGACGGCAATCGGTGTCAGATAGTTTCGACCATTTTCAGTTCTGCCAATCGGCTCTACATATGGGCTACGTGGCGCATATCATTCTCGTCGACTTGCGGCCGGAATTCGGCGACCAGGCCCGGACGCGGCAGGGAATGTCGGTCGGCTCGTACCGGTTCAAGATCGCCCCATTCCCTGACACCACTTGTTGGCGGAATCAACCTAAATCCGGCAGTTACCCTGTAGCCGGGAGGCCGATTGGGGGCCTGAAC
>CAXBDR010000386.1:0-3281 GCA_963974265.1 uncultured Rhodoferax sp. | reverse complement strand
GGTCCCGTGAGTGTCGGCGTCGGGGTCAACCAGTCCGGCCAGGTGACGGGCGGTGCCGGTGTCGGTGCCAGCACCGCAGTGGGGGGCGCCAGTGTCGGTGTCGGTGTGGGCACCGGTGGCGTCATCTATGACCCTGACGATCCGGACACGCGCAGGAAAGAAGAGCTGGCACGTTGATGTGGGAGCGCGTGGGCGGCGCAATGGCCTGTGCAAAGCGGGCCAGCATGCGCAGCCGGCTCGGCTCGGACGGGGCGACTGTGCCAGGATGCGCAAGGGCCGCTCGTTATAATGCCCCGTTCTTTCCGACGCGCCATCCATTCTGAGGACACCATGAGCGACATCAGCCACGAAGAAGACCACACGGGACCGATCAAGACGCCCAAGCAGTTGCTGGTGACGGTGTTTTTCTCTTTTGTCGCGCCGATCTTCATCATCATCGCGCTGGTCGCGTATGTCACGTCCGGCAACAAGCCGGCCGCCGGCACGGTCAATGCGGAGCGGGCCATTGCCGCGCGTATCCAGAAGGTCGGGATGGTCGAGATTCGTGACGCAAACCGGCCGCTCAAGAGTGGCGAAGAGGTCTACAACGCCCAGTGCACCACCTGCCACGCCGCGGGTGTTGCCGGCGCTCCGAAGCTGGGTGATACCGCCAGCTGGAGTGCACGCATCGCAACCGGCCTCGAGACACTGGTGAACTCGGCGCTCAAGGGCAAGGGCGCCATGGGTGCGCAGTCCGGCGGCGACTTCGAAGACCTGGAGATCACCCGTGCGGTGGTGTACATGGCCAACGCGTCCGGCGGCAAGTTCGAGGCACCCGCTGCTCCGGCCGCAGCCGCATCGGCGGCCGAGGCGCCCAAGCAATAGTCGTCGACAGGCAAACGCCAGACGACCGCGAGGCCGGACATGTTCCGGCCTTTTTTGTTGGTGCCACCTGCGGTTCCGCCGCTGCGCGGCGAGTGGCCTCAGCCGGCGGACTGTCGGGCCTGCGGACTGACGCAGTAGGAAAACCGGGTCGGCAGCGTGTCCGCCATCACGGCCTGCGGCACCCACAACCCCGATTCGATGGCGTCGGCGGCGTGCAACATGTCCAGCGAATGCACCAGGCCGAAACCGATGTCGGTCTCCAGGTAGACGCGCCCGATCTCGTCGACGAAGCTGCGTTGTACCCGCGCCGCGGGGCCGGTATGCGCGCAGACCGCGTAGTCATCGGCCACACGCCAGATGAAGGGCGTGATCTCCAGTTCCACGAACACGCGTTGCGGGCCGTTCTGGAAATACCACTGCCCGCTGTCATCGCAGTCGTAGTTGCGCCCGATGAAGGCGATCAGCTTGTCGTGTTGCAGCATCGAGCCCCGGGCCGGCGCCGGGCCACCGGCAAACGGCCCCTGGGCCTGCGCCTGCTCGTCGCGCAGATACCAGTTGCCCCGCGCATCCAGGCCGAGCCAGCCGACACAATGCGGGACTTTCGGCCACTTGGCCATGGCCTGTCTGACGATATCGTCCATGGCGGCCATTATGGCCGCGCGGTGTTCAGCGCGTCTGCGCCAGCAGCCATGGCCCCACGGCCCATGGCATGGCCAGGACATCACCGGGCAGCGCGCCCTGGGGGAAGCCGACATGACCGCCGTGCGCTGGCTGCCACAAGGTCACGGACTGGCTGACCTCGTCCGGGCGCGGCAGGCTGGCGGCCGGTATGAAAGGATCGTTGCGCGCGTTGAGCACCAGGGCCGGCACCGCAACCCGGTGCAGGTGGGGCTTGGCCGATGCGCGATGCCAGTAGTCCTCGACGTTGCGGAATCCGTGCACCGGCGCGGTGAAGATGTTGTCGAAGGTGTACAGGTCCCGCGCCTGCTCGAGCGCCGCGCGGTCGAACAGGCCCGGATACTGGTCCAGCTTGCGCAAGGCCTTGGGCCGCATCGAACGCAGGAACATCCGGTTGTAGACCAGGCGGTTGAAGCCGCGTCCGATGGCATGGCCACCCGCGGCGAGGTCCAGCGGTGCGCAGACCGATGCCACGGCTTGCACCACGGAGGTCGCGTCGGCGCCAGCCTCGCCGGCCCATCGCATCAGCGCATTGCCGCCGAGTGACACACCGGCCACCAGCACCGGACCGGCGTATGACGCACGAAAACGACGCAGGATCCAGTCGATCTCGACATGGTCGCCCGAATGGTAGGCACGCGGTGCATGGTTCAGCTCGCCACTGCATCCCCGGAAGTGGGCGACCGCAAAGGCCAGGCCCTGGTCCCGGGCGAACGCCGCAAAGGCTTGTGCGTAATGGCTGGCCGACGAGCCCTCCAGTCCATGGAACAGGACGATCAGCGGGGGCGTGGCGCACGGCGCATCCCGCGTCGGGTCGGCGGTGGCATCGACCCAGTCCACGTCGATGAAGTCGTCATCGGGTGTGCTCCAGCGCTCGCGGCGGTATGCGGTGGGTTCGCCCCGGACACGCCGCGCGTACAACGCGGCCCAGATGGTCTGCAGATTGCCGCCCGGCAGCCAGGCTGGCGCTCGATAGTCGATCATGGTCCGCTCAGCGATGCGACCCGGCTGCGTCCTTGGCGGTTCGCATCAGTGCAACACCTGGGGCTGGTCGTTGATCTCCTGGAGTTCGGCCTGGCTGCCGGGGCTGGCATGGTGCGCCACCATGCGCCAACCCTGGGCCGTCTTGTGGTAGACGTTGGTGGCGAGCACGAATGCGTCGGTCGGGCCGTTGTCCGTCATGACCTCGACACGCTCGAGTACGTTGTGCACCGCACTGGCCAGGGCATCGACCCGGCGTACCTGCTCGGGCCAGGCACGGATGTTGCCGTTGGAGAAGATCGCCTCGAAGGTCGCCCGTATGGACTGCACGCCGACGATGCGCGGCCCACCGGGATGCACGCAGACGATTTCTTCGTCGTCCGACCAGCAGGCCATCAGGCGCTCGAGGTCACCCGCACGCAGCGCGTCGTAGAAGGCGGTTTCGATCTCGTCGGCGCTGCCACCGAACAAGGCGGCGGCGGTCTTGGTCTTGGGCATGTCGGGGTCGGTTCGTCGGGGCGCAGGAACAGGAAAGCTTCGATTGTGCCGGCTATCGGCGGCCGTGGCATGCGCCAGGTCTTGAATTCGGAACGCGTGCGTCCCATCTGTTGTGCTACTGTCGCTGCATGGGTCGCCGATCGGCTGCCGCTGGCTCCATCAAGAGGTTCACATGAAACGCTGGTTCATCGTTCTGGTCTCGGTCTTTGCGCTGAGCGGATGTGGTTACAACGACTTCCAGCGGCTGGACGAACAAGCCA
>CAXBDR010000385.1:0-3303 GCA_963974265.1 uncultured Rhodoferax sp. | reverse complement strand
AGCATGACGGCGTGGATGGGCAGGCAGACGAAAAAATGCAGGCCCGCCAGTGCCCACAACGCGCCACGCCAGCCCCAGGTGTCGATCAGCCAGGCCGTCAGCGGGATGAACACCGTACTGGCCAGGCCGCCGAGAAAGGTCATCGTGATGATGGCGCGCCGGAAATCGTTCGGAAACCGCCGTGTCACGACCGCGAACACCGGCGTGTACAACACGGCCGACATGGCCACGCCCAGCGCCGTCCAGACCAGGTAGAAACCGGCCAGGCTGGTCACGAAGGTGTGCAACACCAGGCACAGGCCGGCCAGCGCGGAACCCAGCGTCATGACCAGCCGCTCGTGGCCCTGGTCGATCCAGCGCCCGATCGCGTAGGCACACAAGCCTTCGGCCAGCAGCGCCAGGCTGAACGCGACCGAACTCTGTGCCCGGCTTACGCCCAGCGCCTGCTCGATCGGGCCAATCAGCAGCGCGAAGGTGTAGAACACGCTGCCCCAGCTGATCAACTGTGCGAGCGACAGGGCGAGGATCAGGTTGCGCTGGGCGGAGGAGCGCATGTCAATGCGTCGATCGGGAGGTGGCCATGCGCCGAGTATCCATCGAAGCGGCGTGGCATCCGTCAGCCGTCCAGCAGCAGTCGATGCCGCCGGCGCAACGCCCAGCCCATCACCAATCCGAGCACGAGCATCACCGCGCCGCCCAGCGCGACGACGCTGCGCGAACCCACCGTTTCAAACAGGCTGGACGCCAATGACGCTCCCATCGACTGCCCCAGGAACAATGCCGACGCGAACAGCGACACCGCCGTGCCGCGCGCGGCGGGCGCCATCTGCGCCGCGTTGGCCTGCATCGTGTTGTGGAACATCGCGAAGCCGAACCCCGCCACGACGCTGACCGGGCCGGTCAGTTGCCAGAGCGGCGTATAGGCGACGACCAGCGCACACACGCCCATCAGGCTGCCACCGAGCACACTCAATCCATGCTGCCCGAGCCGGGTGATCAGGCGCCGGGCAGCGACCAGGTAGACCAGGCTGCCCAGGCCGAACAGCGCGACGATGGCGCCGGCCGTCGATACCGGCAGGCCCATCGCACCTTGCAGGTGCGCCGCCCACAGGGCCAGCACACCCATGCCCGCGGCGCCTTCGACGAAGGCGACCAGCAACACGGTGCGCGACCAGGGACCCGAGAGAATGGGCCAGGTCTGGGCAAAGAACGAGGGTCGCCGACTGACGCCCGCAGCTGCCACAGCCGGCATGGCCAGCGCCTTCTGCCGACGCCAGTCCCACAACAGGAACAGGCCGACGAGGCCCAGCAACAGTGCCAGGAAGCCGAACGACCAGCGCCATCCCAGCGATTGCGTGAACACACCGCCGATCAGCTGCCCCGAGGCCGCACCCAGGGTGGTTCCCACGCCGACCCTGGCAATGGTTTCCTGGATCTGCGCGCCGTGCACGGTGTCGCCGATCCAGGCCAGCGTCAAGGGCACGATGGCCGCCGTGGCAATACCCATGGCCATGCGCGCGAACAGCAGCATGGACAGGCTGCCGGCCAGCGCCGCCATCACACTGCACAGGCAGCAGGCCAGCGAGGCCCAGGCCACGATGCGGAACTTGCCGAGCCGATCGCCCAGCGGCCCGTAGACGAACTGCGCCACGCCATAGCCCAACGCAAACAGGGACACGACCTGCGCCGCCTGCGACAGGTCGACCGAGAACACCCGCGCGAGTTCGGGCAGCATCGGGTCGCACACGCGCTGCGCGAACATGCTGCAGAAACACGCCAGCGACAGCAGCAGGATCGACCGCCGGGTGACCGCGGTGATGGGCAGAGGTGTGGCGACCACCGGCATGCAGGTCGAGAGCGATGGCAATCAGCTTGCGGCGGTCAACGGTGGCTGGCGTGGATCCTGCAACCGGTTCGTCAGACGATGCCGGCGCCGCGCAGCGCGGCGATGCGCGCGGCATCGAGCCCCAGTTCGGCCAGCACCTCATCGGTATGCTCGCCCAGGGCCGGTGGAGGCCGGCGCAGCACCGGCGGGTTGGCCTGCAGGCGCAGTGGGCTGGCCACGGTGCGGATGGCGGCAATGCCGTCAGCGGCCACCAGCTCCGGCGCCCGCGGCTGCTCCACGATCAGCTTGCGGGCCGCCACCTGCGGATCGGCGAAGGCATGCGCCAGGTCGTTGATCGGGCCGCAAGGCACGGCCTTGTCCTCGAGCAGCGCGATCCAGTCGGCGGTGTCGCGCGTGCGCGTGACGGTCTCCATCAGCGGGATCAGCGCGTGGCGGTTGCGCACGCGCGCGCCCATGCCGGAGAAACGCGGGTCGGCGCTCCATTCCGGCTTGCCGGCCGCCTTGCAGAAGCGGCTGAACTGGCCGTCGTTGCCGATCGCCAGCAGCATCGATCCGTCGCGGGTTGGGAAATCCTGGTAGGGCGCCAGGCTGGGGTGGCTGTTGCCCTGGCGCTGCGGTACCTTGCCGGTGTTGAGGTAACCGCTGGCCTGGTTGGCCAGGATGGCCATGCCCACGTCGAGCAGGGCCATGTCGATGTGCTGTCCCTCGCCGGTGCGGTGGCGCACCTCCAGCGCGGCCAGGATGGCCGAGGTCGCATAGACACCGGTGAACAGGTCGGTCAGCGCCACACCCACGCGCAGCGGTCCGCCGCCGGGTTGGTCGTCGGCGCGTCCGGTGATGCTCATCATGCCGCTCATGGCCTGGATCATCAGGTCGTAGCCGGCACGTTCCGCATACGGCCCGTGTTGACCGAAACCGGTGATCGAACAATAGATCAGGCGCGGGTTCAGCGCCTTCAGGCTGGCGTAGTCCAGGCCGTAGGCCTTCAGGCCGCCAAGCTTGAAGTTCTCGACCACGATGTCGCTGTGCTCGGCCATCTGGCGCACCAGCGCCTGGCCCTCGGGACTGGACAGGTTCACCGTGATCGATCGCTTGTTGCGATTGGTGCCATTGAAATAGGTCGCCTGCGTGGTGTCCTGGCCGTCGGCATCGGGCATGAACGGAGGCCCCCAGTGGCGGGTGTCGTCGCCTTCGCCGGGACGCTCGACCTTGATCACGTCGGCGCCCAGGTCGGCCAGCATCTGGGTGCACCAGGGCCCGGCCAGCACGCGGGACAAGTCCAGCACCTTGAGGTGGGCCAAGGCTCCTGTCCCCGAAGCCGCGGCTGTTTGAGAATGAGTCATTTCAGTTTTCCATGGCGCTGCGCGCCACCCACGACGCATGAAACGTCAAGCGGCCGCGAAGCAGGCCAGCCCAGGCCCCCACGGAACTGGCTTTGCCAGGCCGTAGGGGGCGCC
>CAXBDR010000384.1:0-3351 GCA_963974265.1 uncultured Rhodoferax sp. | reverse complement strand
TGCCCTCCGTGCTGCGCACTGCGGGATTCGCCTTGGGAACGGCCCGGCGGCTCATGCCATGTTGGCGTCGGCCGCGGGGCCGAGCGCATCGATCAGGCCTTGCACGGGCTGCAGGCGCAGCTCGAGTTCGGCCAGCAGCACACGCTGCAGGGTCGGGCCGACGGCGGCCAGGGGCGGTTGCGGGGCGGGTGGGTTCAGATCGGCCTCCTGGTCGGATGGGGTTGCGGCAGCGGCCTTGTGCCGGGCCTGGAAGGTTTTCTCCAGCATCAGCGGCACTTGCTCGAGCTGGCGACGCAGTTGCGCGCTCAGTGCCCGGTCGAACACGGCATCGAGCGCGGCAAGCCGGCCCAAGGCCGGCGAGAGGCCCGCCAACGCCTTGCGCACGGCGGCACGCAGACCGCCGATGCGGTCCTCCATCGTGTGCTGGTGCGCCCGATACTGGCGCCGGTAGGCCGAATAGTCGATCTTGCCGGCTGCACCCGCCGCCGCGCCAGCGACGGGCAGGGATGTCCGATCGGTGCATTCGCGCAGCAAGGCGTCGCCGGCAATCGCGTCGGCCAGGTCCTTGCGCACCCGCGCACACTGCGCGCGCAGTTGCCGCGGAGCCGTGGTCGATGGGGCCGTGGCCGGGCGCGCCGCGCCGGGGTCGTCGGCCAGCACCTGCGACAAGGCAATCGCCTCGGTCCAGGCCACCCAATGGCTCAGCCGTTCGGCGAACGTCTGCGTCGGCTCACCCGCCGGGACGATATCCAGGCTGGCGAGTTGTCGGACCAGGGGTGAACTGCTGAAATGCGGGGATGGCTGGGAAAACTGGCGTTGCGCCATTGCGAAGCTTCAGGGAAACCGGACATTTTACGGCAGCCCCGCCGAGCAGCTGGCTCCCCGACCGTCTCACGGTGCCGGTTGCGCCTCGCCGCGCTCGGCCACCTTGGCCGGAGCGAACAACAACACCGTCCAGCCGGCTTCGAGCTTGAATTTCTGCTCCTTCGAATACAGGCGAAACGCACCGGTCGGCGACACGCCGCCCAGCAGCGTCCAGTCCGTGCCCTGCTCGCCCAGTCGCGCGACCAGTTCGGCCCAGCCATGGCTCTTGGTCAGCTTGGTGGTCTGCACTGTCCAGCCCTGCTCCATGCGGCGGCTCAACACGTCCGCCGTGGCACCCGGATCGAAGGCGAAGAAGCCGCGCTGCTGCAGCTGCAGGCCCTTGAGCTCCTTGCCCGATGGCACCTCGGTGGCGAGCTGGAAGGTGCGGTGATGCCCGAAGTGGCGACCCTGGGCCTTGCATACCAGCGCGTTGTAGAACTCGTTCTCGGTTGCGCTCAGCAGGTGGCTCAGGTGCTGGGCCTCGAGCGTGTGCTCGGCATGGTCGGACAGGATCTCGCCGTGGTAGACCGGCGTGCCGTCCATGCGGGCCTGCTTGAGGTGGGCGTAGGCTCCGTCGACGATCAGCACGTCGATGCCGAGCCGGTGCAGGGCCGCACCCAGGGCGCAGGACCAGCGTGTGGCGCCCACGATCATCAGGCCGTTGTCGCCGGCGGCGGCCAGGCCCAGGCGCCGGGCCATGGTGCCGATGCTCAGCCCGTGGGCCAGCACGGTGGCGATGATGATGGCGAACGTGATCGGCAGCAGCAGGGCCGCATCCGGATAACCGGCGGCCACCAGCGCAGGACCGAAGATGCCGGCCGTGGCCGCGGCGACGATGCCGCGCGGGGCGATCCAGCCCAGCAGTACCTTGTCCGCCTGCCGCATCGGTGCGCCGGCGGTCGCGATCGCGATCGTCAACGGTCGCACCACCAACAGAATCGCCAGCACATACAGGGCCACGCGCCAGTCCAGCGATGCCAGGGCGTCGGCCTGCAACTGGGACGGGATGACGATGAACAGCACGGAGAGCAACACGACGGTCAGGTGTTCCTTGAAGCGCTGCAGCGACTCGAGTTCGATCAGCTTCATGTTGCCGATCACCAGCCCCATCACGGTGACGCTGAGCAGCCCGGCTTCGTGCTGCACCAGGTTGCTGGCCCAATACACGACAAGCACCAGTACCATCAGGATCGGCGACTTGAGATGCTCGGGCGCGGCACCGCGGCGGTACAACCAGCCGATGCCCCAGCCACCCAGGCCGCCGAACACCGCCGCCGCCGCGATGGCGGCGCCCACACCCGTGACGGTGCTCTGCCAGCCACCGCCGATGGTCAGGTACTGGAAGGTCAACACCGCGATCAGCACGCCGATCGGGTCGTTGACGATGCCCTCCCACTTGAGCAGCGAGGCGGATTCCTTGTTCAGCCGCGCCTGGCGGATCAACGGCAGGATCACGGTCGGCCCGGTCACGACCAGGATGGCGCCGAGCACGGTCGCGGTCGGCCAGTCCAGGCCGGCGACGTAATGTGCGGCCAGGCTGCCGAACAACCAGGCCAGCGGTGGCCCGACCAGCGTGAGCCGGCCGATGCCATGGCCGACCCGCTTGAACTCGGCCAGCTTGAGATCCATGCCGCCTTCGAACAGGATGATGGCCACGCCCAGGCCGATCAGTTCGCCCAGTTCGTGCTGCGGCATCGTCAAGGCCGTGACGCCAGTGACCGGACCGAGCACCAGGCCCACCGCGATCAGCACGACGATGGGCAGCATGCAGGTTCACGTCGGTGCGGCCCGGGCGCATGCGCCCGGGCCGTCGCTGGAAATGGAGGAGCACTGGCCAACAAGACGGGCACGGGCAATCAGACCCGATTGTGCAATACCCCGGCCCGCCACGACATCCGGGGCGCTGTCGCAGGCCAGCACCATTGCCGTATGGCCACACCGGCATCGACCCGCGCCGGATACCGGTCGCGGGAACTGCGGTATCTTCGAGCCGGCGGGATGCCGCAACGGGCGACATCCATACCTCCACCCTCCTCGCTGGCCATGGCAGAACCGCTGAAAACCCACTTCGGAGTCGACGTTCCCGGCGCCATTGCCGCCATGGTGACGGCCGTGCATCCGGCGTTTCCGTCCCGGGCCTTCATCCGGGATGCACTGCAGGGATACGAGTCACTCGAGCTGATGCCCCGGGGACGCCATATAGCCCGGGCGCTGCATCGGCACCTGCCGCAGGACTATCCCGCGGCTGTGGCCATCCTGGTCGCGTCGGCGGCGCAACCGGTGGTCCGGGTCGTCGGCTCGGGCATGGGCGGCTTCCTGTTCATGCCCCACATGTTCTTCATCGCCGAACACGGGCTGCCGCACTTCGAGCCATCGATGCGGGCCCTGCATGCGCTCACGCAACGTTTCACCGCCGAGTTCGCGATCCGGCCGTTCCTGCAGCACGACACGACACGCACGCTGGCTCGGCTGGAGCGGTGGGGCACC
>CAXBDR010000383.1:0-3411 GCA_963974265.1 uncultured Rhodoferax sp. | reverse complement strand
CACGCGTATCGCCAGCTCGCTGGTCACGCTGTTGCGCCCGATCTTCGAGTGTTACGAGCCGCTGCTGGAACACGCACAGGCCCAGTCGCTGGTGCAGCGTTCCGGCTGCCTGTATGTGTATTCCTCGCGCGAGGCCGCGGCACAGTGGAAATGGGGCATGGACCTGCGGCGCTCGCTCGGCGTCAACCTGATCGACGTCGACCGCGAAGAACTCGAGACCCTGGAGCCCGACCTCAAGGGCCGGTTCCGCTTCGGCATCCTGGCGCCCGACAACGGCTCGACGCTGGACCCGTCGCAGCTGGTACAGGCCTTGTGCCGGCAAAGCCTGCGTGACGGCGCGCACCACGACCGGCGCACGGTCGTCGGGTTCGAACGGCAAGGCCGCCGCGTCACCGGTTTGCGGATGGACCAAGGCGAACCGCTGGCCGTCGACGGAGTCGTGATCGCCGCCGGTGCATGGTCGGGCGCGCTGGCCACGCAGCTGGGGAACCGGTTGCCACTGGAATCGCAACGCGGCTACCACGTGACCGTACGCAGCTCCAACCTGCAGTTACGCCATACCGTCATGGCGTCGGAAAACAATCTCATGGTCAATCCGATGGCCATGGGCCTGCGCCTGGCCGGCACGGTCGAATTCGCCGGCCTGGCACCGCCTCCGAACTACGCGCGCGCGCAGGCCCTGCTGCGCCAGGGCCGGCAATTGTTCCCGCATCTGGACACCGCCGACGTCACGCAATGGATGGGCCACCGTCCCTGCATGCCCGACAGCCTGCCGGTGATCGACCGTTCGCGCAACGCCGACAACGCCTGGCTGGCGTTCGGTCATGGCCACATGGGCATGTGCATGGGCGCCACGACCGGACGCGAACTGGCCCACCTGGTCGCGGGCCGTCCGACCCAGGTCGACCTGGCACCGTTTCGCGCGGCCCGCTTTCACTGACGAGCCGCATGACGACACGCTGGGCCATCGGCATCGACATGGGCGGCACCTTCATCGACGTGGTCGCCCTATCGTCGGACGGCGAACTGCGCAGCATCAAGCATCCGCGCGAGGCGGGCCGCATGGTGGAGCCGATCGTGCAGGCGCTCGGGCAGATGCTGGCCCACGCCGGCATCGCGGCCGCGCAGGTGACGCGTATCGTGCATGGCTCCACCGTGGTCACCAACTTGCTGCTCGAACAGACCGACGGACCCGTGGCGGTGCTGACCAACACCGGCATGCGCGACGTGCTGGCGTTGGCCCGGCAGGACCGGCACGACCTGTACCGCGCCGCCGTGGCGCCCCCGACGCCGGAACGCCGGTTGTTTCCGGCCGAGTTGCGATTCGAGATTGCCGGCCGGCTGGACGCACGAGGGGCCGAGGTGCAACCACCCGACCGCGACCAGGTCACGGCGCTGGCCCACGAACTGGCCGCACGCGGACTGTCGGCGGTGGCCGTGTGCCTGCTGTTCTCGCATGTGTCGCCCCGACACGAGCAGCAGGTCCGCCGCTGGTTGCTGGACGCACAACCCGCGCTGATGGTGTCGCTGTCCAGCGAGGTCGACCCCAAGCCGCGCGAGTTCGAACGTTTCCTGGTCACCGCCTTCGACGCCTACAGCAAGCCGATGGTGCAGCGTTACCTGCATGCGCTGCATGAGGCCTTCGCAGCGCAAGGCCTGCCCGACCCGTCGCTGATGCGCTCCGAAGGCGGCATTGCCGACTGGCGCCAGGCACTGCAACGCCCGGTCGCACTGGCCATGTCCGGCCCGTGCGCGGCGCTGCAAGGTGTGGCCGCCAGCCTGCCCGCGGACGACGCGTCCCGGGTCGTGATGACGCTGGACGTGGGCGGCACCAGCACCGACATCGGCCTGCTGGAGGCCGGCCAGCCATTGTTCACCGACACGCTGCTGTGTGGCGACCTGCGCTTGCGATTGCGCTGCGCTGACGTGGAGTCGCTGCCGATCGGCGGCGGCAGCCTGGCCAGCGTCAATGCCGGGGGCGGCCTGCGCCTGGGCCCGCGCTCGCAAGGCGCCTCGCCCGGCCCCGCCGCCTACGGACGCGGCGGCGTGAACGCCACCTTGACGGACGCCCTGCTGCTGCTCGAGCGCCTGCCACGCCACCTGGCCGGCGGCGTGACCCTCGACCACGACCAGGCCCGGGCCGCGGTGGAACGCGATGTCGGGCAAGCCCTGGGCATTCCGGTCATCGAAGCGGCGCGAGCCATCGTGGCCACCGCGGCCACGGCCATGGCAGAAAGCCTCAAGACCCGTGCGTTCCAGCGCGACCTGCATCCCGCAGATTGCCTGCTGGTGGCCGCCGGTGGCGGCGGCGCCCAACACGTGGCCGAAGTGGCGGAACTCGCCGGCGTGCGCCGGGTGCGCGTGATCGCCCATGCGGGCGTGGTCGCCGCGCTGGGCCTGCTGGCGGCCGCGCCGACACGCACGGTGGAATCCGCGTGCCGGCTGACGCTGACGGACCACGGCCTGGCGGCACTGCAGGACCTGCGCATGGCACTGCTGCCCGACGACATCGCGGACATGGCACAACACTGGAGCCTGGAGATTCTGCTCGCCGGCCAGGGCAGCCCGGTGGAGGTGCGCTGGTGGCCGGGCGAGGACCTGCACACGCTGCAGGCGCGTTTCGCCGAGCGATACCAGGCCTTGCGCGGCCAGATGCCGGAACGTTTCGAGGCGCAGGTCGGCCTGCTGCGCGGCGTGTTCCAGCGCGCTGTGCCGGCGCCGGGCGCCGAAGCCCGGCACCTGCAGGCCGGCGCCGGACTGCTGGCCGGACATGCCGACCGCGGCGCGGGTCCGCAGGCGCTGTTCGCCGCCACCACCACCGTGTGGGTGCCCGCCGGCTGGTGCTGGCAAGCCCAGCCCGACGGCTCACTGTTGCTGAGCCGGCTGCACGACGACGAGGCAACACATGTCTGAACAACTGGTCCGGATGGAGCCGGTGCGGCTCGCGCTGCAAGGCATCGTCGATCGCATGCAAGGCCGCATGATGCGGGCCGCCTATTCGTCGATCGCGCGCGAAGGGGGCGACTGCGCGGCGGCGCTGTTCCTGCCCGATGGCCGCCTGCTGGCGCAGGCGCGCTCCCTGCCACTGCTGCTCGGCTCGCTGATTCCCGCGGTGGCGGGCGTGTTGCGGCAGTTCGCGCCGGCGCAGATGGCCGACGGCGACGCCTACCTGATGAACGACCCGTGGTCGGGCGGCACCCACCTGCCCGACCTGGTCGTGGTGCGACCGGTGATGCACGAAGGCCAGCCGATCGCGCTGGCCGCCACCATCTTGCACCACCAGGACGTGGGCGGCATGACCGCCGGATCGATACCGCCGAATGCGACCGACATCTTCCAGGAAGGGTTGCGGATCCCGCCGTTGCGCTGGCGCAGCGCGGGCCAGGCCGATGCCGGCATCGAACGGCTGTT
>CAXBDR010000382.1:0-3440 GCA_963974265.1 uncultured Rhodoferax sp. | reverse complement strand
CCTCCATGACCCAGGACCCGCCCATCACCGAGATCTGGCCCGGCGCGTCATATCCACGCGGCGCACATTGGGACGGGCAAGGCGTCAACTTCGCCCTGTTTTCCCAACATGCCGAAAAGGTCGAGTTGTGCCTGTTCGACGGCACCGGACGCCACGAGCGCCAGCGCATCGTGCTGCGCGAGCGCACCGACCATGTCTGGCACTGCTACCTGCCGCAGGTACGGCCGGGCCAGGCCTACGGCTACCGCGTGTACGGCCCCTACAAGCCCGAGGACGGCCACCGCTTCAACCCGAACAAGCTGCTGCTCGACCCCTATGCCAAGGACACGGTGGGACAGTTGCGCTGGAGCGACGCCCTGTACGGCTACACCGTGGGCAGCAAGCGCGAGGACCTGTCGTTCGACCGGCGCGACAGCGCGGCGATGATGCCCAAGGCGCGCGTGCTGGAGACCGCGTTCACCTGGGGTGACGATCGCTCGCCACGCATCGCGTGGCAGGACATGGTGGTCTACGAGCTGCATGTACGTGGCTTCACGATGGTGCATCCGGAGGTGCCGCCGGCACTGCGTGGCACCTATGCGGGACTGGGCTGCGCGCCGGTGATCGACTACTTGCGCCGCCTGGGCGTGACCACGGTCGAACTGCTTCCGGTGCATACCTATCCCAACGACCGCCACCTGGCCGAACAAGGGCTGCAGAACTTCTGGGGCTACAACACGCTGGGCTTTTTCGCACCCCAGCCACGCTACAGCGCGTCGCGCAAGGTCAAGGAATTCAAGACCATGGTGCGCAGCCTGCACGCGGCCGGCATCGAGGTGATCCTGGACGTGGTCTACAACCACACCTGCGAAGGCAACCAGCTCGGCCCGACGCTGTCGCTGCGCGGCATCGACAACGCCTCGTATTACATGCTGAACGGCGACAAGCGGCGCTATTACGACGATTTCACCGGCTGCGGCAACACCGTCAACCTCGAACACCCACGCGCCTTGCAGCTGGTCATGGACTCGTTGCGGTACTGGGTGCAGGAGATGCACGTGGACGGATTCCGCTTCGACCTGGCTTCGGCGCTGGCGCGCGAATCCGGCAAGGTCGAACACCTGGGGGGCTTCTTCGACGCGATCCGGCAGGATCCGGTGCTCAACCAGGTCAAGCTGATCGCCGAGCCGTGGGACCTGGGCCATGGCGGCTACCAGGTCGGCAACTTCCCGCCCGGATGGGCCGAATGGAACGACCAGTATCGCGATCAGATGCGCGGCTTCTGGAAAGGCACCCACGGCCTGCTCAGCGACGTGGCCTACCGGCTCACCGGCTCCCAGGACCTGTACGGCTGGTCGGGCAAGCGGCCCAACGCCAGCATCAATTTCATCACCGCACACGACGGCTTCACCTTGCACGACCTGGTGTCGTACAACGACAAGCACAACGAGGCCAACGGCGAGGACAACCGCGACGGGCACAGCCACAACCTGTCATGGAACTGCGGCGTAGAAGGGCCGACCGACGACGCCGACATCCTGGCATTGCGGCAGCGACAAAAGCGCAACCTGCTGGCGACGCTGCTGCTCTCGCAGGGCGTGCCCATGCTGCTTGCCGGCGACGAGATGGGCAATACCCACCAGGGCAACAACAATGTCTACTGCCAGGACAACACGCTGGCCTGGCTAGACTGGACACCGGATGAGGCCAAGACCACGCTGCTGCAGTTCGTGCGCCAGCTCGTGGCCTTGCGCCGGCGCCATCCCTCGTTCCGGCGGCGGAACTTCCTGCTCGGTCGTCCGGTGGGCGGCGACACGATCAAGGACTGCGAATGGTTCCGCGCCGACGGCCAGCCGATGGAGCAGCAGGACTGGGACAACCACCATGCGCTGAGCGTGGCCATGCTGTTGTCGGGCAATGGCATCGCCGAACACGGGCCCCGCGGCGAACGACTGGTCGACGACCATTTCCTGCTGCTGTTCAACGCCCACTACGATGCGATCGATTTCACCCTGCCCGCGCCGCCGCCCGGTGCCCCGTGGCAACGCATCCTCGATACCCATGACGGATACGTCGCACCGTCCGAAAGCCTGCCGCCGTATGCCGCCGCGCCGGCCTGGGACCAAGCGGCATACCTGCTGCGAGGCCGCTCGGTGGTGATGATGCGCAGTGAAAACCACGCCATGCGCGGCCCGGAGGGTTCATGAGCGACGATGCCTTTTCGATGCCGTTCGGCGCCACGCTGATCGACGGCGGTGGTGTCGCGTTCGCATTGTGGGCGCCAGGCGCCGAGCGCGTGGTACTCGAACACGCGGCGCTCGAGCAGTTCAGCGAACACGCGATGCAGCGCGACGCGCAAGGCTGGCACCGCATCGACCTGCTTACGGCCCGCGCCGGCGACCGTTATCGCTACCGCCTGCCGAACGGCCTGCTCGTTCCCGACCCGGCATCGCGCTTCAATCCGGGCGACGTACATGGCGCCAGCCAGGTGATCGACCCGGCGGCCTACCAATGGCAGGACGGCAACTGGCGCGGCCGGCCCTGGCACGAGGCCGTGGTCTACGAGCTGCACGTGGGCACGTTCACCCCCGAAGGCACGTTTGCCGCCGCCGCGCAGCGCCTGCCCTACCTGGCCGACCTCGGCGTGACGGCCATCGAACTGATGCCGCTGGCCCATTTCCCGGGGCACCGCGGCTGGGGCTATGACGGCGTGCTGCTGTTCGCGCCGCATCCGAGTTACGGAACCCCCGACGAACTGCGTGCCCTCGTCGATACCGCGCACCGGCTCGGCCTGATGGTGCTGGTGGACGTCGTATACAACCACTTCGGCCCGGACGGCAACTACCTGCACGCCTACTGCCCGCCGTTCTTCAATCCGGCGCACCAGACCCCCTGGGGCGCGGCCATCAACTACGACGGCGACCAGGCGCGCACGGTGCGCGACTTCATGATCGGCAATGCCTTGTACTGGGTGCGGGAGTTCCATGCCGACGGCTTGCGCATGGACGCCATCCATGCCATTCGCAGCATATCGTGCACGAGATCTGCGCCGCCCTGCGCGACGGACCGGGACGTACGCGCCAGGTGCACGTGGTGCTCGAGAACGATGCCAACCAGGCCCGATGGCTCCGGCGCGACGATGCGGGCACCCCGCTGTGTGCACAAGCCCAGTGGAACGACGACCTGCATCACGCCGCCCACGTGCTGCTGACCGGGCAGTCCGACGGTTATTACTGCGACTTCGCCGACCGGCCTCTGCACGGCTTCGGCCAGGCATTGGCCCAGGGCTTCATCTACCAGGGCCAGGCTTCCGCGTTTCGCGATGGAGCCCCGCGGGGCGAGCCCTGCGCCGGGCTGCCGCTGCTGGCCTTCGTATCGTTCCTGCAGACCCATGACCAGGTCGGCAACCGCGCCCTGGGAGAACGCCTGCACATGCTGGCCGACCCGCCACTCGTGCGTGC
>CAXBDR010000381.1:0-3460 GCA_963974265.1 uncultured Rhodoferax sp. | reverse complement strand
AGCTTTTTCAGGCCCATTCATGGGGCGTCCTATGGCGTTTGAAAATCCTATTCCCACGCGCAGGCAGCCTCGGGTGTTTGCCAGGTCATTGGCCCGGCTACGTTGTACGCGTCACCCCAGTGCCGCCAGGCTTTCGACCTGGCTTCGCAAATTCAGCATTGCGCGCGTCAGGCCGCTTTGCAGGCTTGCCAGGCGCTGCGCATCTTCATCGAGGCGCCGGTGCGACTCCTCGATCAGGCGACTGGTCTCGGACGGTGCTGTTCCGCCCACACTGCGACGGCGTTCGACTGCAGCCAGCGGATCGAGTTGATGCCTCAGCCATGCGTCACTCACGTCGAGCGATTGCCCGATGACGGCCTGCGCCGTCGAATCCATCAGCGCGCTGGAGTATGCGCGTGCGCTCTTGCCTTCACCGATGAGTTGCGCAACGCTTGCCCCGACAAGATGGTGCGCCTGGCGAAAAGACAAACCGCGCTCGCCCACCAACGCGTCGGTCAAATCTGTCGTGGCGCAAAAATTGTCGGCCGCATCATCGAGCATCCTGGCATGCTCCGGTGAAGCCTCCTCGACCACCAGCTGCGTCAGGGCCAGCGACTCCTGCACGTCTTTGAACATCGGCCAGGCACTTGCGGTCGACGCCCTGCAACCGTCGATGGTCATCGTGAAATGGCTTGCCCGCACCGATGCCAGCATCGACACCTGTTGCCCGATGGCGTGTGCGGCCTTGGCCTTGAGATGCTCGAGCACCACCGAATTTTTCTTCTGCGGCATGATGCTCGAGGTGCCCGAGATCCGGTCCGACAGGCGAAACAGACCGAACTCGGCACTGGACCAGACGTACATGTCCTGCGCAAACCGGCTCCAGGTCAGTGCCATGCCGATACAGGCGTTCATGGCGTCAATGACGAAATCCCGGGAGGCAACGGCATCCTGGGCATGCGCGATCAGCCCATGGAAACCGAGCAGGCCAGCGGTCCGGTTTCGGTCAATCGGAACCGACGTGCCGGCCAGTGCCCCGGCGCCCAGCGGCGATTGGTTGGCATTCACGAACGCAGCCTGCAGGCGTTGTGCATCGCGCTCCAGCGCCTGCGCCAGGCCGAGCAGATAAAAGCCGTAGGTGATCGGCTGGGCCGCCTGCAGATGGGTGTATCCCGACATCACCGTCTGGCCGTGCTCGGCGGCGCGCTCGAGCAGGACACGTCGCAGCCGATTGAGCTGCTCACCAATACCCAGGCAGGCGTCACGGACCCGCATGCGGTCGATGGTTGCACCGATGTCGTTGCGGCTGCGCCCGGCATGTATCTGCCCGCCTATCCGTGCTCCTGCACGCTCCATCAGCGCGGCCTCGTAGTTGTAGTAGGCGTCCTCGCGCGCCGGATCCCAGTCCATCCCGTCGGGACCATCCGCGTCGATCGCCAGCATCGCCTTCGCAATTGCCGCCGCGGCCGCCGGCTCCAGCACATGGGCTTCGTGCAACATGACCAGGTGCGCCATGTTGATGGCCGACAAAGGCGCAAAACACGTATCGCGCTCACTGGCCAGCCGTGGCGCGTAGATGATGCGCTGAATCTCCTCGGCCATGGGTTGGGTCAGTCGTTTTCCTACTTTCATGAGAACCTTTCGGTGGGCGGCGTTGGGCGTGCAGAGCGCGGGTCGCGCGCCAATTGGCTTTCGATGGCATGGCCGATACGCATCAACAGATGATCCTGATGTGGCCGGGCAACCAACTGGATTCCGAACGGCAAGCCGGCGTCGTCGCGTCCGCACGGAATGACCAGCGCCGGGTGTCCGACCAGCGTGATGCCATAGGTGATGGCCATCCATTGCGCATAGTGGTCCAGCGGGGCGTTGTTGATGGTCGCCGGATACAGGCAGTCGACCGGGAACGGCGGTACGGCGGCCGCCGGGCAGACGAGTACCGAACAGCCACGCAAGGACTGCTCGAACGCACGATAGACGCGGGTCTGCTCCGCCACCGCCCAGGCAACGTCGTCCATGCTCAACCGGCGCGCAGCATGCAGGTTTTCGCGCAGGCGGGGCTCGAGCTCATCGCCAAAACTGGCAAGCTTGTCCGCATGCGTGGCCAGCAGATAGAGGCAGCGCAGGATCCAGGAGGCGCGTTCTGCGGTGGGCTGCGACAGCTCCAGGTCCCGACACTCCTTGAACAACGGTGCCACCAATGTCAATTTGTCTCGAAAGGTCCGGACCACCCCCGCATCCACCGGAGCAAAGCCCAGGTCCGTGCTCAAGCCGAGTGTCAATTCATCCAGCGCCACGTCATCGAGCTGGTCGAAGCGGCGAGACTGCGGGTAGCTGAGCGGGTCGCAGGTGTCGTGGCTGATCATGGCCTGCAGCAACAGTGCTGCATCGGCCACATTGCGCGCCATCGGCCCATGTACTCCCATCGGAGACCACCCTTGCGCCCGCCGTTCGGATGGAATCAGCCCCGGCGTCGGGCGCAAACCCACCACGCCGCAAAACGCGGCCGGGTTGCGCAGGCTGCCACCACTGTCCGTGCCGGTGGCCAAGGGCACCATCCCGGTTGCCACCGCCACGGCAGCCCCGCCAGACGAGCCGCCTGATGTCAGCTCCGGATTGAACGGGTTGCGGGTCGCGCCGTAAACCCGGTTCGTGGTGTTGCCTCCGATACCGAACTCAGGCGTGTTGGTCTTGGCCAGCACAATCCCGCCACAACCGCGAATGGCGGCCACCACGCTTTCGTCCTTGGCCGGCACGTGATCGCGAAAACGCGGCGAGCCGAACGTGGTGCGCAAGCCTGCGGTTTCCGTCAGATCCTTGATCGCGATCGGGATCCCGTGCAACAAGCCAAGGCCCTGTGGTCCTTGCAGCTGCAACTGCGCCTGCGCACGTTTTGCTTCCTGGCGCGCACGGTCGACACACCGGGCAACAATGGCATTGAACGCCGGATTGAGTGTCTCGATCCGCTCGATACACGCGTCAAGCAATTCCACGGGAGACAATTCCCGCCGCTGAATCAGCAGCCGCATCTGGCTCGCAGTAAGCTCGCATAGGTTCATGCGCTGCACCTCCCATCAAGAACAAAAAGTCGGCTCCGGGTCAAGGCGCCTCCTGGACTCCATGCCGAATCCAATCGGCAACCGGCATGCATTAGCATGAATACTTTTTATGGCGGCACCGACGTATCGACAAATCGAGGCATTCAAGGCGGTCATAGACACTGGCCGCGTGACGGATGCCGGGCATAGGCTCAGCCTGTCCCAGCCCGCTGTCAGCAAACTGCTGGCAAGCCTGGAAACGGCGCTGGACATGCAGTTGTTCTCGCGCGACAAAAAACGCCTCACGCCCACGGCCGAAGCGCTTGCCTTGCGCCGGGAGATCGACAAGATCTTCGCCGGCGTCCAGGAATTGACCCGGTTCGCCGGTGACCTGCGCAACATCCGCACCGGCGAGCTCACCATCGTCAGCGTGATGACCTTCG
>CAXBDR010000380.1:0-3466 GCA_963974265.1 uncultured Rhodoferax sp. | reverse complement strand
CGGAACGAGCCGATCGACCTGGTGATCTCCGACATGCGCATGCCGCAGATGGACGGCGTCCGGTTCCTGGGCCAGGTGCAGGAACAGTGGCCGCAAACCATGCGCATCCTGCTTTCGAGCCAGGCAGACGCCGAACTGATCGCCGAGGCCGTCAACAGCGGGCTGATCTATCGCTATTTCGCCAAACCCTGGGACGATGACGACATCGTGCTGCAGGTTCGCCTGGCGCTGGAGCGCCGTGCCTTCGAACAGGAAAAGGCGCGCAAGGAGCAGATCGCGCTGGCACGTACCGAGGAACTCAAGGCGCTCAATGCCAGCCTGGAACAGAATGTGTCGGCAAGCCAGGACGAACTGGCACAGGCCAATCGCCGGCTGAAGAACAACTTCATCATCTCGCTCAAGGTGTTTGCGAGCCTGATCGAAACCCGGCGCAAGCACATGGTGGGGCATGCCCGGCGGGTGGCCGACCTCGCCCGCAAGCTGGCCTCGCGGCTCGACCTTGAACCGGCGTTGGTGCAGGAGGTGTTCGTCGCCGGATTGCTGCACGACATTGGCAAGCTGGCCTTCCCCGACGGTCTGCTGGACACCCCGGTGGCCAGCATGAGCAGCCGGCAATTGCACGAGTATCGCCAGCATCCGGCGCGCGCCGAGGAGTTGCTGATGCCGCTGCAAGACCTGCGTGGTGCGGCCGCCAGCATCGGGGCACAGATGGAGCGTTTCGACGGAACCGGTTTCCCGCGCCAGCTCAGCGGTCGCGCCATCCTGGTGGGGGCGCGCATCCTGGCGGTGTGCTCGGACTACGACAACCTGCAGATCGGCCTGCTGGCACCGCGGCTGTTCACGCCGCGCGAGGCCTTGGGCGTCATCGAACGTTCCTCCGGCAAGCGGTACGACCCCTGGGTCGTCGATGCATTCTCGGCGATGCTGCGGGGCAAGCCCGGCAAGGCCAGCGTCGAAAAAGACGAATCCGATGTCATCGAGGCACCGGAGCCAGCCGACCTGGACGACCTGCTGATCGATGCCGCCGACGTGGTCGCAGGCATGGTCCTGTCGCGCGACCTGATCTCGCCGGGCGGCCTGATGATGCTGCCGTCCGGCCACACGATCAACGACCGGCTGATCACGAAGATGCACGAGTTCGAGAAGGCCGACAACGAGAAGCTGACGATCTACATCAAGAAACCTGTCGCCGACACTTGACGATATACCGTCAGGCCGTTCAGCTCGGGCACGGGCCGTGGGCGCCGATACCGGTCGCAAGGACGCCGATCGGGCTCGACAGCCCGGGCCGGATCAGCCCTTGTGGTAGCTCTGGAACACCCGCGCCCGGCCGCCATGCTGCAGCAGCAACACGTCGTACGGGTCCTGGCGCCCCCCGTAGGCGGGCGCATCCATGCCGGGCGAGCCCACCGGCATGCCGGGCACGCTCAGGCCGATCGCTTGCGGCCGCTCCTTGAGCAAGCGATGGATGTCGCCGGCCGGCACATGGCCTTCGATGGCATAACCACCGACCGACGCGGTATGGCAGGAGCCCCATTGCTCGGCGACTCCCAGCCGGACCCGCGCGGCGGCATTGCCGCTGTCGTGCACCCGGACCTCGAATCCGTTCGCCTGCAGATGCTGCACCCAGTCCTTGCAGCAACCGCAGTTCGGGTCCTTCCAGACCTCGACACGCGGCCTGGCGGACTGCGCCGACAGCGTCGGGGGAAGGGCCGCAGCGGCCAGGGCTGCGGCAAGGGATGAGACAAGACGACGTCGATGCATACGAAACTCCTGGTGGGGGGCGGGCCCGCGCGGCCGCGGCCCGCTGGTGACTGTTGCGCCCGGATCGCTCAGGCGGTCGGGTAACCGGCGTCGTCCAGGGCCTGTGCCAGCACGTCGCGGTCTTCGCTCGATGCGATCCGGACCGTCTTGCTGGCCAGATCGACTTCGATCGTGGCCTTGGCGTCGAGTTCCTTGACGGTCTTGGTGATCATGCTGGCGCAATGGCCGCAGCTCATGTCTTCGACTTTGAATTCAATCATGATGGACTCCTTGTGGATCGGCTGGTAGTGGACATGCCGGCACTGTAGACCTTGACACAATGGCAAGGTCAAGGCGGTCTCGCACATGACCCTGCCCCGTACATGGACACTTCCGCATCAGGCTTGACCTTACCATCATGTCAGGGTTGACACTGCATACCTGAATCACCGGCACACCCTGCCTTGACGAGGACAACCATGAACACGCACGCTGCCACCCTCCCCCCTGCGGTCCCCGCTCCCCCCGCCGGCCCGACGACCGACTGGACCCTGCCGATCGAGGGCATGACCTGCGCCTCCTGTGTCGCGCGGGTCGAAAAGGCCTTGAAGAAGGTTCCCGGCGTGTTGTCGGCCGAGGTCAACCTGGCCACCGAAAAGGCGCAGGTCACCGTCCGTGGCGATGCCGCCAGCGCCGACGCCCTGGTCGCGGCTGTGGAGAAAGCCGGTTACGCGGCACATGTCGAAGATCCGGCCGCGGCGGACACCGTCCCGGTCGAATCGCCGGTCACCAACACCTGGTGGCCGGTCGCCGTGGCGGCGCTGTCCGCACCGCTGGTGCTGCCGATGTTCGGCATGTTGACCGGCGCCGACTGGATGCTGCCGGGCTGGATCCAGCTGGCGCTGGCCACGCCGGTGCAGTTCTGGCTCGGCGCGCGCTTCTACAAGGCCGGCTGGGCGGCGCTGCGCGCCGGCTCCGGCAACATGGACCTGCTGGTGGCGCTGGGCACCTCGGCCGGATACGGCCTGAGCCTGTACCTGTTGTTCCGGCATGCCGGCCACGGCCAGCCGCATCTGTATTTCGAGGCCTCGGCCGTCGTGATCACGCTGGTGCTGCTGGGCAAATGGCTCGAAGGCCGGGCCAAGCGCCAGACCACGGCGGCGATCCGCGCATTGCAGGCCTTGCGCCCGGAAACGGCGCGGGTGCTGCGCAACGGACAGGAACAGGAACTGCCGATCGCGCGGGTCCGCGTCGGCGACCTTGTCGTGGTGCGGCCGGGCGAACGGATACCGGTCGACGGCACGGTGCACGACGGTGCCAGCGAGGTCGACGAATCGCTGATCACCGGCGAAAGCCTGCCGGTGGCCAAACACGCCGGCGACACCGTCACCGGCGGCTCGGTCAATGCCGAAGGCCTGCTCACCGTGCAGACCCGCGCGGTGGGCGCCGAGTCCACACTGGCGCGCATCGTGCGCATGGTCGAGTCAGCCCAGGCACACAAGGCGCCGATCCAGCGCCTGGTCGACCAGGTCAGCGCAGTTTTCGTCCCGGTGGTGATCGCCATCGGACTGCTGACGCTGCTGGCCTGGGGCCTGGGCACCGGCAACTGGGAGCAGGCCATTCTCAACGCGGTGGCGGTGCTGGTGATCGCCTGCCCCTGCGCGCTGGGCCTGGCCACGCCGATGTCCATCATGGCCGGCACCGGCGTGGCGGCACGCCATGG
>CAXBDR010000379.1:0-3466 GCA_963974265.1 uncultured Rhodoferax sp. | reverse complement strand
CGATGCATGTCGTGCACTGGAACCCAGGGCAGCAGGAATGGTGCTGGCCGGGCCCAGTTGGGAAGGTATGGTGTTCTCGTGGTCCATGTTTCGCAGTCTGAGTTATCTTTTTGTGATTCCCCGCCCGGATTCTATCGGCAGGTCCGGCCTGAAACCATGCCGGACATCATCGGTACCCAGTCATCGGGGCCACCGGCCGACGCAGAGCGTCCGGTCACGGCCCGCCACGCAGGTACCGCAAGGCGCCTTCGGCCGCGACACGGCCGCTGGCCATCGCCGCGGTGAGCAGATAACCCCCGGTCGGAGCCTCCCAGTCGAGCATCTCGCCAGCGCAGAATACCCCGGGGCAGTCGCGCAGCATCAATTGTGCGTCGAACATGACGCCGCCGGCACTGCTGATCGCCTCCGCGACCGGCCGCGCGCCCTGCAGGCGCAAGGGCACGGCCTTGAGCGTGTGCGCGATACGCGGCGCGTCGGCCGGTTGCTCTCGCCCCAGTACCTCGTACAACAGGCCGGCCTTGATGCCGCCGATGCCCAGCCGGCTCTTGAGATGGGTCGACAGGGATCGCGCGCCCCGTGGATGCGCCACTTCGTGCAGCACCCGCTCGGCCGTGAAATCCGGCAGCAGGTCCACGAACATATCGGCCCAACCCTGTGCGGCGATGGTGTCGCGCAGCAAGCCTGACGCCGCATAGACCAGGCTGCCTTCGACGCCGGTGGCGGTGGCGACGAACTCGCCCTTGCGATCGAACGGCGGCCCGGCGGGCCCGGCCGGCACATGGATGGCCACCGACTTGAACGGCTGGCCGGCAAAACGCTGCACGAAATGCGGGCTCCAGCCACCGGCGCGATCGAAACCGCAATTGGCCGGCAGCAGCGGGGCAACCGGCACGGCGCGCGCGCGCAACGGCTCGACCCAGGCACCGTCGGATCCCAGCCGCGGCCAGCTTGCACCGCCGAGCGCCAGCACCACCACATCGGCCGCCGCCAGGCGGGGCCCGTCGGGCGTATCGAATCGCAGGCGCGCGTCGCCCATCGGCTCGTCGTCTGCCCAGCCGCACCAGCGATGCCGCATGTGGAACTGCACCGGGTGGCCGTGGTCGGGATGGCGCAGGCGGTGCAGCCAGGCACGCAACAAGGGTGCCGCCTTCATGTCGACCGGGAACACCCGGCCCGAACTGCCGACAAAGGTCTCGACGCCCAGCCCCTGGGCCCAGGCACACAGTTGCGCGGCGCCGAACGTCCGCAACCAGGCCGCGACCTCGGCCTGGCGGTTGCCGAAACGGCTCTCGAACACCGCGACGGACTCCGAATGGGTGAGGTTGAGTCCGCCCTTGCCCGCCAGCAGGAACTTGCGCCCCACCGAAGGCATGGCATCGTAGAGATGAACCTCGACACCGGCTGCGACCAGCACTTCGGCGGCCATCAGCCCTGCCGGCCCGCCCCCGACAACGACGGCGCGGCGCGTCATGGCCGCACCGCCTGCGTTTCGGGCAGGTCGATCCACTCGCCCTGGCCATTGAGATACGCGGCATGGACTACCTGTGTCGGGTCGATGGCCCGCACCGCGGCGCGGTACTGCGCCAGCTGCGCGACCAGGGCCGGATCGCGCAAGGGCGCCAGGTTCGACTTGTGGTCGAGCACCCACCATTGACCGTTGTCGCGGCGCTGCACCAGGCGATCCAGCCGCAACACGGCGCCGTCGGACACCAGCTCGACTTCGTTGCCCTGCCAGGACAATTGCGCGGCGTCCCAGGCCCAGGCACCGGGTCCGGCCAGGATGTTGCGGGCCATCGCCGCGGCACGATCGGCGCCATCGGCGTCCAGCGCAAACTCCCGTCGCACCGCGGCAACCGCCTGCGTGTCGACGCCGCCCCATTCGAGCAGACGGTGCATGGCCTGCCCGACCCGCGCCAGCAGGTCCAGTGCGGGATCGACCGGCGGCGTCTCGACCGGCATCTCGATCGGCGTGCGCGGGTCGGGCGGCGGCCCGGGCGGCAAGACCATGAGTGTGAACACCCTGTCCCGATCCTGCTCTGGCGCCGTGGACAGACACGCCGCATCCTCCGCAGCCGGGATCGGCGCCGCCGCGTCGAACAAGCGGCGCCACCAGCTGCCGGGAGCCTCGCGGTGGGGCTCGATCGACGACACCACCAAGGTGTTGCGGGCCCGGGTCAGCGCGACGTACAAGGCATTGAGCTCTTCGCGCTGGCGCTGCTGCAGCTCATGGTCGCGCGTGGCCTGGGCGCATTGCGGCGGATGCGCCTCGCTGCTGACGAAGAAGAACTGCCGCGGATGGGCGTCCTGCGCCGGCCAGTCGATCAACACGCCCATGGTTTCGGCCGCGCGCGGCGGCGTGTCCGTGTCCAGCAGCAACACCACATCGGCTTCCAGGCCCTTGGCACCATGCACGGTCAACAGGCGTACGGCGTCGGCCGTCACCGTGGCGGGCGCCAGCACGCCTCCAGCCTTGAGCGCACGCACGAAGGCGTACGGTGTGACGAATCGCCCGCCGGCCACCTGCAGAGACGCTGCCAGCAAGGCACGCAGATTGGCCAGCACGGCGGTCCGTTGCACGTCGGGCGCTCGTACGGCGAAACGGGCCAGCACATCGTGCTGGCTGTAGATCGACTGCAACGCGTCGTGCGGCGGCAAACGGTCCAGCAAGTCCTTCCAGGCCAGCAACCGCGCGCCGATGCCGTGCAGGGCATGGTCCTGCGGCCACGGCTGCTGCAACAGCGCAAACCAGGCATCGGGCTGCGCACGCCGGCGCCCCGCGAGATCGATGAGCGCCTGGTCGGGCACGTCGAACAGGGGCGAGCGCAGCACCCGCGCCATCGACAGGTCGTGCCGGCTCGATACCAGCACGTCGAGCAGGGCCACGATGTCCTGCACCTCGCAGCAGTCGATCAAGGCCGTGTTCTCGCCCACGTGCGCGGCGATCTGCAAGGCGCGCAGTTCGTCCTGCAAGGGCATCAGGCTGGCGCGCCGACGCGACAACACCATGATGTCCGACGCGGCCTGGCCCTGGGCCACCTGCTGCGCGATCCAGCGGGCCACCTGGCGCGCCTCCAGGCTGCGCAGGGTTTCCTCGGGCACGTCCCGGGGCTGGGTCAGGCTGTCGCGCCAGGCGGCCGGCCCGTCGCCGGCGGTCTCCGCGGCTATGGCCCGATCGCGCGGAATTGGCGGCAGGCGCAGCACCTGTCCGGCAGCATCCGCGCCGGTGGTATGGGCACGAAAGCCGTCGTAGCCGTCGCCGTCACGTGCCGCCAGCATGACCTGGTTCACGGCCCCGATGATGTCCGGCGCATTGCGCCGGGTGTGGTCGCAACGCAGCAGGTCGCCGCCCAGGCCTGTGGCCACGAAGTCCTGCGCGGCCAGGAACACCTGTGGTTCTGCGCGCCGGAAGCGATAGATGCTCTGCTTGGGATCACCCACGATGAACACGCTGGGGCGATGGCCGGTG
>CAXBDR010000378.1:0-3493 GCA_963974265.1 uncultured Rhodoferax sp. | reverse complement strand
ACCGATGCCGTCGCACGCCTTCTGGGCGACAAGTTGTCCAGCCGCCTGGGCCAGCCGGTTGTCGTCGACAACCGCTCCGGTGCCAGCGGCATCATCGGCAGCAGCCATGTCTCCAAGGCGCCGGCCGATGGCTACACCCTGCTGCTCGCGCCCAGCACCTTCGCCATCGCCCAGCTGGTGCTCAAGACCACGGCCGCCACGGGTTACGACGTGGTCAACGGCTTCACCCCCATCATCCAGACCGGTTCGCAACCCCTGTTCCTGGCCAGCGCCGGCAACGTCGAAGCCCGGACCGTCAAGGACCTGGTCGCGGCGGCGAAGAAGGGCCAGGAATTCGATTACGCCAGTCCCGGCAGTGGCTCGCCGATGCACGTGCTGGGCGAGATCGCCAACAAGTCCATGGGCGTGAAGTTCCGCCAGGTGCCGTACAAGGGTGTTGCGCCGGCCATGAACGACGTGCTCGGCGCCCATGTGCCGCTGACCTACATGACCTACGGCCCCCTGGAGCCGTACGTCGCCAGCGGCAAGGTCCGCATCCTGGCGGTCGCCGACAAGGCGCGTTCGGCGCTGGCGCCGAACGTGCCGACCTTTGCCGAGCTCGGATATGCCGGTATCGAGGTCACCGCGTGGAACGGCTTGTTCGGACCCAAGGGCTTGCCTGCGGACGTGGTGCAGACACTCAACACGCATGTGAACGCCATCCTGAAGATGCCGGACGTGGCGGCCAAGCTCGCCACGCTGGGCGTGGTTCCGCATGGCGGCGCACCCGAGGTGCTGGCGCGGACCAGCGCCGGCGACCTGGAGCGTTTCGGTCGCGTGATCAAGGAAATGGGCATCAGGGCGGATTGAGCCGGAGCGTCACCACACCCGGCATCACGCCTGCCAACCGGCCTGCGGGGCGGTATCAGGAATTGCCCGGCTGCAGCAACACCACCAGCGCGCCGGCACCGCCTTCGGCCGGGCGCGCCTGCACGAATGCCAGTACCTCGGACTTCTGCACCAGCCAGGCGAACACCTTGCGCTTGAGCACCGGCGCCTTGCCGGGCGAGCCCAGGCCCTTGCCATGCACGACACGCACGCAGCGGATGCCGTGGGATCGCGCCTGGCGCAGGAACAGGGCCAGTTGCTCGCGCGCCTCGTCGCTGCGCAGGCCGTGCAGGTCGAGCTGGCGCTGGATCACCCAATGGCCCTGGCGCAGCTTGCGTGTCACGTCGGTGCCGATGCCGGGCCGCCGGAAACTGAGCTGGTCGTCGACATCGAGTAGCGTGGTGACGTCGAACTCGTCGCTGATGGCCTCTGACAACACGGCCTGCTGGTCGCGCAGGCGTTGCCGCGGGATGGGCAACACGGGCGCAGCGGCGAGCATGGCACGGCCATGGTCCGACAGCGGTTGTACCGCGCCGGCTGCGCGCAGAAACAGGTCGCGTGCGCTGGCTTCCCGACGCAGCCGGGCCGCGGTCTCGGCCGCTTGCCGTGCCTGCTCGAGCGCGTGCGCACGGGCCTGCGCGTCGATCTGCTGCTTGACCGTCTTGAGGTCGGCCAGCGAACGCACCGGTTTCATACCAGCCCCCGTTCCGCCATCGACAATGAGAGCCCGGGCGCCACGATGACATGGTCGAGCACCCGCACGTCGACCAGCGCCAGCGCCGAACGCAGCGTCTGTGTCAAGGCTTCGTCGGCACGCGAGGGCTGTACCGAACCGCTGGGATGGTTGTGCGCCAGCACGACGGCGGCGCACTGGTGGTGCAGCGCGCGCAACACGACCTCGCGCGGATAGACGCTGGTCTGGGTCAGTGTGCCACGGAACATCTCTTCCATCGCCAGCAAACGGTTCTGCACATCCAGGAAGAGTACCGCAAATACCTCGTGGGCCCGGGCGGCCAGGTGCAATTGCAGGTAATCCTTGACCGCACCGGGCGAAGCGAAGGCGGTGCGCTGGCGCAGTTGCTGGGCCAGCGCGCGGCGCGCCAGTTCCAGCACGGCCAGGAGTTCGGCGCGTTTGGCCGGCCCCAGGCCCTTGATGCGTCCCAGGTCGGTGGCGTTGGCGTTCAGCAGGCCGGCGACGCCGTCGAAGCCGGGCCGGCCGTCGGCGTTGACACCCACGTGCAGCAACTCGTCGGCCATCTGCAGTACGCCCTTGCCGCGGATGCCGGTGCGCAGCAGCAGTGCCAGCAGTTCGGCGTCGCTGAGCGCGCCGGCGCCGCGGGCCAGCAGCTTCTCGCGCGGTCGGGTCTCGGGTGGCAGGTCCTTGAGCGGCATGGTCGTTGGCAGGGCCATTGGCGGCAACATGGCGGGCCCGGCCCCGGCATTCCTACAATCTGGCGGGCGTTCGGACCGATTGTGCGGACGACCGATCCCGTCAGGCGACGGGGCATGATTGATTGGGGGGATGCGGCGGCGCGGGCTGCATCGTCCAGACCCGGTGCCGTCCGTCGCTGGCGCGCCTTCGCCGCGATGTCAGCCACGCCGGCCTGTCGCCGACCTCCGTTGCCGGCAGGGTACCGAAACAAGACACGAATTGCATGTCCATCCTGTCCACCGGTTCGCCGGCCCTGTTGTTGTTGCTCACCGGCTCCTTGCTCGGGCTGACATTTCCGCTGGGCAAGCTGGCGGGTGCCGCGTCCGTGTCTCCGATTGCCTGGGCCTGGCTGGTTTCGTTCGGCGCCGGTGCCTGCCTGCTGGCTGTCCGGCTACTGTCGGGCGGGCGCGTCACCACCAGCCGGGAATATCTGCGGTATTACCTGTGCTCGGCGCTGGTGTCGCTGGTCATACCCAACCTGCTGATCTTTTCCGTCATTCCCCGGCTCGGTTCGGGCTTCACCGGCATCCTTTTCACCGTCTCGCCGGTGATCACGCTGCTGCTGTCGATGTTGTGGCGCGTGCGGACCCCGAACGCCATCGGCATTGCCGGCATCGTCGTCGGTTTCGCCGGCGCGCTGATCGTCACCAGCACCCGGGGCGAAGTGTCGCAGCCGGCCAGCCTGACCTGGCTGCTGGCCGGCCTGTGCATCCCGGCCAGCCTGGCGCTGGGCAACATCTACCGCACCCGGGCCTGGCCCCCGCAGGCCCGGCCGATCGAGTTGGCGATCGGCAGCAACCTGGCGGCGGCCGCGGTGTTGCTGCTGTTGCTGCTGTTGCGCGGTGAAGCCCCTGCGTTGCTGGACCTGGGCCGGGTACCGGTGGTGGCCGCCGCCCAGGTGCTGGCATCGAGTGCCATGTTCAGTGTGTTCTTCCGTCTCCAGCAGGTCGGCGGGCCGACCTACCTGAGCCAGATCGGCTATGTGGCGGCGGCCATCGCCCTGCTGGCCGGCACCGGCGTGCTGGGCGAGCGGTATGCCTGGTCCACCTGGGCCGGGGCGCTGGTGATCCTGGTCGGCATTGCGCTCAGCGTGCTGGCCGAGCAGCGCCGCACGGGCGGCCCGGCACCGGCGGCGCCCGTGCCAACCGCGGTGCCGGTGGCCACGCGGACCCCCGATGCCGGTTGACGCCGTCG
>CAXBDR010000377.1:0-3498 GCA_963974265.1 uncultured Rhodoferax sp. | reverse complement strand
ATCGGGCTCGATCGAGCGGCTGAGTTATGCCTCTGGCGCACTGGTGCTGATGATCGTCGGCATGCCGCTGCTGTTCATCGGCCTGGGCCGGCTGGTTTTGCCCCATGCGCCCGGTTCGGAATTCTCCTTGCTGGTGATGGTGGGACTGATCGCTGCCTACATCACCTACCAGCTGGGCGTGTATTACCTCGTGGGGGCATTCCTGGCCGGCTTCATCGCCCGCTTGCTGCGCCAGCGCATGCCCTTGCTGGCCTCGGACGAGAACCTGCGCGCGATCCAGATGTTCGCGTCGTTCTTCGTCCCGTTCTATTTCTTCTACATGGGCATGCGGGTACCGTCGGGTGCCCTGAGTTGGGAAGCCTTGTGGTGGGGGCTGGGCCTGACGGCGGTGGTGCTGCCGCTGCGCATCGGCTCGATCTGGCTGCATCGGCGCATGACCGGCGGTGAAACCGCACGCGGCAGCCTGCGCGTGGCCACGGCGTTGACACCCACGCTGATCTTCACGCTGGTGCTGGCCACCATCATGCGCGAGCGATTCCAGGTCTCCGACGCCCTGTACGGCGCCCTGCTGTTCTATGCCGGTGTATCGACCCTGCTGCCTTCGCTGGTGCTGGCCAAGCCGGTGGACTTCAACGTGCTGGTCGGCCCTCTGCCCGAGGGACATCACAACAAGGCGGCGAAGGCCGCAGAGGCCGCAGAGGCCGCAGAGGCCGCGGACCAGGCGGATACGACACAGGCACACGCCGACGCATCACGGCCACCCGAGCATGCCGAGGCCACGCATCCGGGCGAGACACGGCCCAGCGCCGGCTGAGGCGGCGGTCCGCGCAGGCTCGGTCAGTTCCGCGCCGTGGACTCGGGCACGTGGGCCGCGTCGGCGCTCGGCGGCTCGGTCTGCGCGTCCGGGAGGCTGCCTTGCCGATGCCGGTGCACCGTGAGCTGGGGAAACGGGATCTCGATGCCATGGGCGTCGAAGGCCCGCTTGAGGCGCAGCAGGTACGCCCGGCGCACCGCCCACTGCGACAAGGCCATGACCCGGAACCGGGCCCGGATCTTCACCGACGAATCGGCCCAGTCCTGCACACCGGCGATCTCCAGGTCGTCGAGGATCTGGGGCGCGAACTCGGGTTCCTGCCGCATCTGCGCCGCGACCGCGCGCATCAGTTGCATTACCTGGTCCAGGTCCGCGCCGTAGGCCACGCCGATGTCGATCACCGCGTGCGCGAATCCGCGACTCATGTTGACCACCGTGGAGATGGTCCCGTTCGGGATGAAATAGACGTTGCCACTGTAGTCGCGCAGGCGCACGTAGCGCAGCGTGACCTCCTCGACCGAACCGCTGAACTCGCCCAGCTGGACCACGTCCCCCTGGCGTATCTGGTTCTCCACCAGCAGGAACAGGCCGGTCACGTAGTCCTTGACCAGGCTTTGCGCGCCGAAACCGACCGCCAGTCCGACGACACCCGCCGCCCCCAGGATCGGCGCAACCGAGACACCAAGCTCCGACAACACCGCGATGAAACTGATCAGGCTGATGATGACGGTCGTGATGTAGCGGAACACCCGGCTCAGCGTGTCCGCGCGCTTGATCGCCTCGGCATCCTCCAGGCGAACGGCGATCCTGGCGCGCAGGACGCGCAATGCCCGGCGCGAAATGCTCAATGCCAGCCAGGCCACGAGAAGGATGCCGACGATGCGTGCACCGGACACGGCGACCGTGCCCAGGCTGTGCCATATCCGCGTCGCGGCTTCCAGCAGGGATTCATTCATCGGAAGGCAGCTCTTTCATCCATCACGAACATGGCGCCAATTTACACCAGAGCCTGCGCGTTTCCATCCGCACCAGGCAGCGGATCGACCCAGGCCGGCCGCTTGGCCATGACCGCGCCGAACCAGGGGCTCGTGAGCCAGAAATCCAGCCATCGGCGCAGCGACGGCAACTCTGCCACGTCCGCAAACCAGGTCGGCTCGACCATCGCGAATTGCCGCACGAACGGGAACACGGCGACATCCGCCCAGCCGGGCCGCGCGCCACACAGGAACGGCCGGACTTCCAGGCATGCGTCGAGCGGACGGACGAAGGCCTGCAGCGCCTGCTCGCGGTGCTGTTGCTGGTTCAGGTCGGGATGGCGCGGTGCATATTTGTAGCGGTCCAGCAGGGGCTTGAATTCGGTGTCGTTGCGTGCCACCCATTGCCGCACCACGTCCTCCTGCCAGCGCGCCAACCAGGCCTCGGGGTCGTGTTGCCGCAAGGCCCAGAGCAGGATGTCCAGGCTTTCGTCGAGCACCGTGCCATCGGGCAATTGCAGCACCGGCACCGTCGCCTTCGGCGACAACTCACGCAACGACGCGGGCTTGTCGCGCAAGGCCACTTCCCGGATCTGCACCGCGACACCGGCCACATGCAAGCCCATGCGCGCACGGATGGCATACGGACAGCGCCGGAACGAATACAGCACCGCCTGTGGTGTGTGTTCCTCCGAACTCATGCCGAAGCAGCGTCCCTCACGGTCATGGCCATGCGCACGGCAAGAGTGCCTCAGCGCGTGCCGTTCTTTATTGCGATCTGGTCGTTCAGCGTCCAGTAGTCATACAGGTAGCCGATGCCGAACAAGCCCAGCGTGACCAGGTACAACAAGCCGGTGATCCACTTGCCCATGTACATGCGATGGATGCCGAACAGGCCGAGAAAGGTCAGCAGCACCCAGGCGACCGAATAATTGACCGGCCCCGGGCGGAAGCGGATGTCGGCCTGGCGATCCATCGACGGGATGAGGAACAGGTCGATCAACCAGCCGATGCCCAGCAGGCCCAGCGTGAAGAACCAGATGGTGCCGGTCACCGGCTTGCCGTAATAAAAACGGTGCGACCCGGTGAAGCCGAATATCCACAAGGCATATCCGACCAGTTTCGAATGGGTGTCGCCCTCCTGCGCCATGGTGGCCCTCCTTGTCGAAGTCGTTCGTGTGTCGTGCCTGAAGAAGGCATGCGGAGATTGTGGCATGCACCCGGGACAGGAACGTGTATCGCCCGTGCACTGCCTGCCGAACAGGCAGGGCCCGCAAACCCAATGCCGACGCCGCCTGCGCGAGTTATCCAGCAACTTGTCAACAGCTTAGACCACAAGCACGGTGGACAACCCGAAGCCGCGGCCATGAAAAAAGGACTTAGCCTTTTGGGCTAAGTCCTTGAATCATTTGGTAGGTCGTGGCAGGCTCGAACTGCCGACCAACGGATTAAAAGTCCGCTGCTCTACCAACTGAGCTAACGACCCACACTTTTCCTTTGCGTTGCGGTTTGTACCGTGCTGCAAAGCCTGAAATTATAACCAGAAAAAATCGCGATTCTGGCTGCGCTCACTCACGATTTGCAATTGTGTTGATCACCCAGCCCGCGGCGCATTGGCCGAAGGTCGCGGTAACGCTGACCATCGAGCCGTATCCATGGCAGTTGAGTGTTCCATCGGATTCGACAATGGCGCATGACGCGTCGACGTCC
>CAXBDR010000376.1:0-3510 GCA_963974265.1 uncultured Rhodoferax sp. | reverse complement strand
TCAAGTGTCCATGCATCGAACATGGTTTCCTGCTCGCCCGTTCGCGTTCTGATCCGGCGGCGCGTGCTACCGCGCCGCGGTCTGGTTGATGCTGTCGTGTTTCGCGCGGATGTTCGGCGGCCATTGCGCCTTGATCCATGACAGGACCGCGACGATCTCCGCATCGCTGAGTACGCCGTCGTAGATCGGCATGGAGGATTCGTAGGACTGAAGACCCGCGCTCCTGGCGACGCCGTATTTGGTGATTTGGAACAACACCTCGTCGGGATGGTGCCAGGTGTGGCCGCTCGCATCGTGTGGTGGCGCCGGCAAGCGGCCGCTGGCGTCGCGTTGTTTCCAGTTCGGCTGTCCCTCCAGCCTGGCGCCATGGCAGCTGGCGCAGTTGCGCGCATACACGGCTTCGCCCATCGCAACGGTGGGCGCATCGTAGGGCCGTAACCGGTATGCCGGTGCTTCGGCGAAGGGGTTGCCGACGAACACGCCCAACGCGACGACGGCGCCGCCGAGCAGCGCGGCGGACATGGCGGCGATCTGCAGCGCGGGGTTCATCCGTTGTTCTCCTGATCGGGACCATGCATGCCGCGATGATGCCAGCTTCGGCAACGCGGCGTCGCGTGGCGCCGGCGCGTGCGCGCCCATTGCGCCCCAGGTCGCTGCTCCGGAGCCGCTCGGCGGCAATGTCGGTGATCGACCGACTTGACATTGCCATCGGGGCAAGCATCACGATAGCTCATTGCTTACGCCAAGAGCGGTTGATCCCGACCCGGAAAGGAATTTCATGCAAATCGCCATCGTGGTCTATCCCGGCATGACGGCCCTCGATGCGATCGGGCCCTACGAGGTGTTGCGATTCATCCCGCAGGCTGAACTGCGATTCGTCAGTCATGCGCCCGGGCCGGTCGTCACGGACAGCGGGGTACTGGTGATCGGTGCCACGCATTCGTTTGCGGAAACGCCGGCGCCAGACATCATCCTGGTACCCGGGTCCGAAGCGAACACGACGACCGCGATGGCCGATGGCCGCTTGTTGCGGTGGTTGCAGTCGGCACACGCGACGAGCCAGTGGACCTTGTCGGTCTGTACCGGCGCCCTGGTTCTCGGCGCAGCCGGGATACTGCACGGGCATCCGGCAACCACGCACTGGCTCGCGCAAGGCAAGATGTCGATGTTCGGCGCCAGCGCGCAGCGCGACAAACGCGTGGTCCGGTCCGGAAAGATCATGACGGCAGCCGGTGTGTCGGCGGGTATCGATCTTGCGCTGCGCGTCCTGGCCGAGGTGTGTGGTCGCGCGCGTGCCGAGGCTGTGCAACTGGTTCTCGAATACGACCCACAACCGCCGTTCGACGCAGGGCACCCGAGCAAGTCCCCGCACACAGTCGTGCAGGCCGCGCGCGCCGAAATGCGCGCACGTGCCGTGAATCGAAGGAACCTGTTGTCGGTGCCGTTGGTGTTGTGGCATCGTGCCATCGGCCGGGTCCGGCGCAAGCTCGGCGCGCGGCGCCGCTGAGCGGGCGTCGGGAACACCCGCCCCGCGTTGCGGCTGGCGGGAGTCGGTCACGGACGCGCGGCAGAACCGCTTATTTCTGCGCAGGCTCCATCGTCAGTACCGTCATCGCGCCGTTGGCGTTCTCCACGGTGAAGCGCACCTTGTCGCCGACCTTGACCTTCTCGAGCATGGCCGGGTCCTTGACCTGGAACACCATGGTCATCGGCGGCATGTCCAGGCTCTTGATCTCGCCGTGCTTGAGCGTGATCTTCTTGGCGCTCATGTCGATCTTGCGCACTTCGCCATCGGCCATCGGCATTGCGGCCATGGCGCCGGCCGTCGTCAGGATCGCGGCCAGGGTACTGAGCAGGCGGGTTGTTTTCATGGTGTTTCCTTTGGGGAGGGTGGTGGGACGGTGAGGCGTTCGCGGCAGCATCGTGGGCTTTATTTGGCTGCGACGTTGATCTTGCCGATCATGCCGGCCTGGTAGTGACCGGCGATCAGGCAGGCGAAGTCGAACGTGCCGGCCTTGTTGAAGTTCCAGATGATGGTGCCGGTCTTGCCCGGCGCCACGTGCGCCATGTACGGCTCGTCGTGTTCCATGTTCGGGAACTTCATCATCAGCGCAGCGTGTTCGTCCAGGTCCTTCTTGGTGCCGATGACGAATTCGTGCATGACCTTGCCGTCGTTCTTGAGCACGAACTTGAGCGTGTCGCCCTGCTTGACGTCAATTTTTTCTGGCGAGAACCGCATCGTGTCGGTCATCGACACCGAGATGGTGCGGGTCACGGCCTTGGCCGTGCCGGCGATGCCCCAGGGTTTTTGCTCCATGGTCATCGGCATGGCTTGCTTCTTGTCATGCCCGGCGTCGCCGTGGGCCAGCGCGGCGGAGCCGGTGCCGGCCAGCAGCAGGGAGGTCAGTGCGAGGGAAAACAGTTTCATGGTTGCCTTTCGTTGCGAGGATGTGGGTAAAGGGGTCAGGGGCGAGGTCAGGTGAGCCTGACTTCTGGGGGCCTTGGTGTTCATGGCGTCAATGTCCGCTGTGCGATCCGCGACCTGGCTTGCGTACATGCAGCGTGGTCGTCGAACTCGCCGCCGCCGGGGCGGCAGCAGCGGGGCCATGGTGTTTCGGGTTCTCCAGGCCGTGCACCGGAGCCGCTCCTGCGGCGCGTTCCGACTTGAAGCGCGCCGGTTGGGGCAGGTCGCCGGTCCATTCGTGGGCCTGCGTGCCAGCGGCTTGCTCGTACCAGCCCGGGTCGCTGTAGTCGCCCGGTTTCTGGTCCTTGCGGACCTTGACTATGCTGAACATGCCGCCCATCTCGATCGGGCCATACGGGCCGGTACCGGTCATCATCGGCAGCGTCTGGTCGGGGATCGGCATCTGCATCTCGCCCATGTCGGCCATGCCGCGTTCGCCCATGACCATGTAGTCCGGCACCAGCTTCTGGATCTTCGCGACGAGGCCGCGGTGGTCGATGCCGATCATGTTCGGCACGTCGTGGCCCATCGGGTTCATCGTGTGGTGGCTCTTGTGGCAGTGGAAGGCCCAGTCGCCTTCCTCGTCGGCCAGGAAGTCGATCTGCCGCATCTGGCCCACCGCGATGTCGGTCGTGACCTCGGGCCAGCGCGAGCCGATGGGTGTCGGGCCGCCATCGGTGCCGCTGACGACGAACTCGTGGCCGTGCAGGTGGATTGGGTGGTTGGTCATCGTCAGGTTGCCGATGCGGATGCGCACCTTGTCGCCCTGGCGCACGTTGAGCGAGTCGATGCCAGGAAAGGCGCGGCTGTTCCAGGTCCACAGGTTGAAGTCCAGCATCGTGTTGGGCATCGGCGTCGTGCTGCCCGGGTCGATGTCGTAGGCGTTGAGCAGGAAGCAGAAGTCGCGCTGAACTTCCTGGATCAGCGGATGATGCTCCTTCGGGTGCGTGACCCAGAAACCCATCATGCCCATGGCCATTTGCGTCATCTCGTCCGCATGCGGGTGGTACATGAAGGTGCCGGGCCGGCGCGCGACGAAATCGTAG
>CAXBDR010000375.1:0-3515 GCA_963974265.1 uncultured Rhodoferax sp. | reverse complement strand
GGGTTCGGCCGGTCGACACGCAGTGCGACCGGACAGACGGGGGGCGTCCTTCATCCTACCGCCAGTGTTCGGCCACCCAGGCCGTCGGAGGCACGCGGCGGTACCACTTGCCGCTGACGCCGGCAATGGCGTCGGGCGGGTTCGGCTTGCCATGGAAGGCGATGATCTTGGCGCCGGCGGGAATGGTCGGCGGCTTGAGCCAGCTCATCAGGCCGCGTGGCACGCAGTGGCGCTTGAAGCTGACGCACCAGCCTTCGGGCCAGTACTGCACCTTGCCCTGGCGGCCCAGGTACTGGGTGATGTATTCCTGCTCGTTGCGCACGTCGGCGATCGAGCCCGGGTAGCCGTTCTTCAGGTGCTCCAGCGCATCCTTGTGCGCGCCGATGGTGTAGCGGTAGACCGAGGTGTTGCCGGTGCCGTCCTGCTTGTCCCATTCCTTGATCACGCAAAACGTGCCGGGATGGTCGAAGAAGCAGTCGATGGCGTCGACGATGACGATGTCCAGGTCCAGGAACAGCGTGGGGCCCTGCAGGTCGTACAGCGGGTCGGCAAAACTCGTGAGCTTGAGCCAGCCATGGCCGAACGACCAGGGCTTGCGGCTGTCGAACTCGTCGAAACCCACCTGCGGGATCGGGCGCACGTCGATATCCGGGTCCACGCCCTGGCCGTCGTCGCTCAGGCAGATGAAGCGAAACGGACGCTTGAGGTGGCGGCGCACCATGCTGTGCAGCCGGTTCACGTATTCGGGACCGTACTTGCGGCCCCACTTGATGCACAACACGTTGACGGTCTGCATGGTCCTGGAATCCTTGTTCGATGTTCAATGCCGAGCCGCCATCGCGCGGCTCGCCGGGCAGCCTTGCCGCCGGTACCCGGCCCGCCCGGGCGGGCCCGCGCCGCCTACTTGACCAGTATCGCGTTGATCGGCAGCAGGTCCTGGGCCGTCAGGCTGCCGTTGGCCTGGCGCAGCCGCAGGCCACCCACCAGCACATCGTAACGTGCACGGGCCAGGTCGCGCTTGGTCTGGTAGAGCTGGCTTTGCGCATTGAGCACGTCGATGTTGATGCGCACGCCGACCTGGTAACCCAGCTTGTTGGCGTCCAGTGCACTCAGGCTCGACGCCTCGGCCGCCTCGAGCGCCTTGGCCTGGCCCTGGCCGGACAGCACGCCGAAGTAGGCGGCCCGCGTGGCCTGCGATACGGTACGCCGGGCCGCTTCCAGGTCGGTCCGCGCCTTGTCCTCGAGCGCCAGCGCCTCCTTGATGCGGTTCTGGATCGCGTAACCCGAGAACAGCGGCATGTTGAACGACAGCGCGACCGTCGCGACATTGGTGCGGCTGTCGAGCCGCGACGTGAACGTGCCGTCGTTGTGCGTCATCGCAAAGCTGCCGTTGAGGTCCAGCGTCGGTTTCTCGCCGGCCTGGGCCTTGCGCGTCTCGAGCTGGGCCACTTCCAGCGCCAGCGTCGCCTGGCGCAGCTGCGGGTGGTTGTCGATGGCCTGGTTGACCCAGTCCTCGACTCCGTTCGCCTGCAGCGGCGGCAGGGTCACCGGCGGTGCCAGCGGCTTGGGCGCGGTGCCGTCCTTGCCGACCAGGCGGTCCAGGGCGATGCGCTTGACCAGCAGGTCGTTGGCCGCCGCGATCTCCTGCGCGATCACCAGGTCGTACCGGGCCTGGGCTTCACGCGTGTCGGTGATGGTGCTGGTGCCGACCTCGAAATTGCGCTTGGCCGCGGCCAGCTGCTCGGCAACGGCCGTCTTCTGCGCGTCGACGAAGGTCACGGCATCCTGGGCCGCCAGCACGTCGAAATAGGCCTGGCTGACCCGCACGATCAGGTCCTGCTCGGCGAGCAGCAACTGGGCCTGGCCGGCCACGACGGATTTCTGGCCCTG
Organism: uncultured Rhodoferax sp.; assembly: GCA_963974265.1. Taxonomy (GTDB): domain Bacteria; phylum Pseudomonadota; class Gammaproteobacteria; order Burkholderiales; family Burkholderiaceae_C; genus CAISIP01. The sequence continues at coordinate 1,625 of CAXBDR010000375.1, read as the reverse complement.
CTCGTAGGTCAGCTTGTTGACCGGACGGTACAGCGGCTGGGAGGCGCTGATCGTGGCACCTTGCGAACCGTAAGCCGGCGTGGGCCCGGCCACGTTGGCGTCCAGCGCGGTGCGGGAGATCGACGCCGCGAGCCCCACCGTCGGCAGCAGGCCGGAACGCGACTGCTCCGCCCGCGCCACCGTGGCGTCGTACTGCGACTTGGCCGACTGGAACGCCGCGTCGTAGGCCCGTGCCGACTCGAACAACTCGACCAGGCTCTGCGCTCCGGCAGGCAGGGCGAGCAATCCGCCCAGCATCATGGCGACAGAAAGGCTGCGGATCCGGGAGGCGTGCGTGCGAAGAGTCGGTTGGTCGTGCATGGTGGGTCCAGGTTGGTCGTTGTGCCGTGTTCGGCTCAGTAACGCGGGATGCTGCCGTCGAGTTCCACTGCCCATGCGTCGATGCCGCCGGCAATGTTGGCCACCTGCGCAAAACCCTGGTTCACCAGGAATTGGGCGACCTGCATGCTGCGCCCGCCATGGTGACACAGGCAGGCGATGGGGGTGCGGGGATCCAGTTCCCGCAGCCGCGCCGGCACGGTGCCCATGGACATGTTCAGCAGCGTGAAATCGCCCGGCTGGACACTGGCGGTGCGCCATTCGGCTGGCTCGCGCACGTCGAGCACCACGGGCGACACGTCGCCGCGGTGCCGGCTCAACCAGGTGGACAGTTCAAGAGGGCGGATTTGTTCGATCATGGTGGGCGGTTGCGGCGTGTCCGGTCATGCGGGTCAGAAGCGAAATCGCGAGGGCTCGGGGAAGTTCTCCAGGCGCTGCGCGACGGTGTCCCAGGGCTGGATGGTCCGGAATTCGGACTCGCCGACCCGGGTCACGAAATGGGCGCGCATCATCGGTTCTTCGCCGACGATGGCGCCCAGGCGTCCGCCGATCTTGAGATGCCCGAGCAAGCTGCGCGGGATCTCGGCGACGGAGCCGCTGAGCACGATGACGTCGAACGGTGCCTCGACCGGGATGTGATGGGCGCCGTCGTGGTGACGGACCTCGGCGTTGTGCACGCCGGCCAGCTGCAGGTTGGAGCGCGCCAGCGCCACCAGTTCCGCGTGGATCTCGAGCGTGATGACGCGCTGGGCCCGGTGCGCCAGCAGCGCCGCCATGTAGCCGGAGCCGGCGCCGACTTCCAGCACCTTCTCGTGTTTCTGCACACCCAGGTCCTGCAGCATGCGCGCCTCGACACGGGGCGCCAGCATGCACTGGCCGGCCGGCAGCGGGATTTCCATGTCGGCAAAGGCCAGCGCCTTGTGCGCCGCGGGCACGAAGTCTTCGCGCCGCACCACCGACAACAGATGCAGCACATGGGCGTCGAGCACCTCCCAGGGGCGGATCTGTTGTTCGATCATGTTGAAACGGGCTTGTTCCAGATTCATCGCTGCATGCATGGCGCTCTCTCGGGGTTCAGGTCAGGCTGTCGATTTTAGGGGCTTGCGCCGCAGCCGCCTTGACGCCGAGCAAGCGTCGGCCCCACTGGGCCAGATCATCCATATAACAGTAGGCCACCGGCACCACCACCAGGGTCAGCAGCGACGAGGTGATGACGCCGCCGATGACCGCCTGGCCCATGGGGGCGC
>CAXBDR010000374.1:0-3522 GCA_963974265.1 uncultured Rhodoferax sp. | reverse complement strand
GGCCGGGTGAACGTGTTGCCTTGAACGGGGCGGCCGTGGTCGGCAGCCGCTGGCCGATGGTGTCGATCGACACGCGGCGCAGTTGCGCCATCTCGTCTTCGCGCAGGGGCAGCATCAGGCCGCACAACTGGGCATCGCGCCAGTCCCGGCCCTGGCCGGTCCGCGCCACACGGGCCAGCATTTCACGCAGCACGGCGGTCAGTCGGTCATGGTCACGCCAGTCGCAAACCTGCATCGCCTCGAAGGCTTGCTGGCAGAACAGTTCGTAGGCGTCGGGCCGGTTCGGTATCGGCTTTCGATTGAGGCGCTCCGCACCGCGGTTGGATCCGGCGATGTGTTGCTCCAGCAACGCCTGCGCCTGCGGCGTCAATGCATCCATCGCGCCCTGGGCTGCTTCGATCTGGCCGTCGAAGGCCCAGGCGATCGCCTGGCGTACGACGAACTCCGGCGCTTCCCGGAAACGGGCGACGGCCTGTGCCAGCGTCACTAGTGCGCCCGCATATTGGCGTGCCGCGATCTGCATGTCCGCCAGATTCGTCCACAAGACCGGGTTGTCTGGCTGGATGTCTCGGCACTGTGTCAACGCCTCGATGGCCGATGTCCATTCGCCGGAGCGGGCACGCAGCAGGGCCAGGTTGTTGAGTGCCCGCACGTGGTGGGGGTCGAGGGACAAAGCCTGACCATAGGCGGTCACGGCTTCGTCCAGCCGTCCGACGTTTTCTGCCGCAATGGCATAGTTGGTCGCGCCGTCGGCATCACCCATCAACGCATGGTGCACGCTGTGCAACACCGCCATGGCCGCATCCGGCTTGCCCAGTTGCGTCAACACGGTCGCGCATGCGTTGGCCGCATCGACGCTCTCCGGCTGAGCCGCCAGGGCCTTCTCGAATTGCGCCAGTGCCTGTTCGGCCTGGCCGGCGGCATGCAGGCGGGAACCCTGCTCCATCAGTGTCTTGAATGCGGCGTTGTCGGTCATGATGCAAGAATCGGCGCGCCGGTGCAGACGTTGCACAGGCGGTCTTCAATGGTTCTGCGGTCGGGCCCGTCAGCCACCCCGTCGGATGGCAGGGCGGGGTAGGTGGCCCGCCGCCGTGGCCAGCGGTGCCGCAATCAGGCTCGTGCCGGCTGGCGGACGATCACGCACAGGGGTGCAACGAGGGTCGCCGCCGACTCATTCGTTCACGGCCGGCGGCGTGATCGCACCACGTTCCAGGCCGACCGCACCGCGAACCACGCCCAGGTCGGTTCCGGTGTCCTTGCGGTAGATCAGCCCCGCCCGCGTGGCCTGGTTGCCGGTGAAGAAGCCGTTGATGTTGTTGCCGCACAACCAAGCTCCATTGACATACATGTTGGTGTCCTGGATCGACACGCCCACCGCAGCGCCGCCATGCTGGAACTCGGTGCTGATCGTCGTGCTGGCCCGGCTGTTGGAGAAGTCGACGTTCATGGTCGCGCCCAGCAACTGGCCCATGATCGTCGTGCCGTTGCGGGTCGCGGTCGGCGAGGTTCCACCGACCATGGTGTAGGTGGCCGTGCCCTCGATGGGCATCTGGGCGTCCGTCGTCGGCCGGCCGACGAGATAGTGCACGCCTTCGACCGAGGATCCGCTGAACTGCGACTGGATCGTCCCCTTGGCCCAATAACCCCAGCCGATGAAGTCGGCATCGCCCGGGTTGCCCAGCGACCCGGACTGGCTGACCGCCTTGCTCGTGGCCAGGTAGGTGCCGCCGCCGTACCCATAACCGTTGTAGCTGTCCTCGCCGTCGTCGTGCAGGTAGAGCTGGTTGCCGACGAAATAACCGGTGCCGTAGCTCGGATCGACGTCCCCGCGCGGGTAGTAGTCGAACAGGTAGTCGTCGGTCGACGCGAACATGGCCGACATGCCGGCCTGCTCGGTGAACGCCAGTCCAGTGCCGGTTTTCAGGAACACCGCCGAGCCCTGGACGGCTCCCACGGTGCTGCCGTAACCCTGGTAGACCAGGCCGGCGCGCACCGCCTGGTCGCCGATGAAGAAGCCGTAATAGGAGTCGCCGTCGCCATAGTAGTAGCCGTTGCCATAGGTATCGGCATAGAAGGTCGTGCCCTCGATGTAGCCGTATCCGCTGATCTGGACCGCGACGCTCTGGCCGCCGTTCATGAATACCGTGTTGACGTAGGCATTGACCCGCCCAGCGCCGAAGTCCACGTTCAGGCCGGCCCCGGTCAGCGTGCCGACGCGGAAGTCGTCGCCGTCAAATGCGGTGGGGGCCGTGCCGCCGACCAGGATGTAGCTCGCGGTGCCGGTCATCGGCATCTGGGCCAGCGGCGTGGGACGGCCCACGATGTAGTGCACACCCATGCTGAAGTCGTAGCTTCCGCCATTGGCTTCCTGCACCAGTTGCCCGGAGTTGTCGTAGCTGATGCGCCCGGTATCCCAATATCCCCATCCGGCAAAGGCCGGGTCGGTTGCGGCGCCCACGGTGCCGAAGCTTCCCGCTTCCGCGCTGGTTTTCTCCACCGTTTCCAGGCCCGAGCCGATCAGTTCGGATACGCGCAACCGGTAGTCGTTCGAGCCCACGTGCTTGACCATCTGTCCATCGACGAACGTGCCTTCACCGTCGCTCGGGTGTTCGCCGCCGCGGGGGTAGTAGTCCAGGCCTTCGTCGCCGAACGCGAACATCGCCGAGACGCCGGTCAACACGCCGTTGATCAGGGTCTGCTCCGGCAGGGTGATCTGTTGCACGAACAGCGGATTCTCGGGCTCGAACAAGTCCTGCCGCGCGACCAGCGGCGGCACATTGGAGCGGTCGGCGGTACGCACGGGCAGGCTGTCGTTGCTGGTGACGCGGACCGCTTCGCCCACGATCAGTTCGACACAACCGGCGTTGGTGCACACGACGATACCGTCCTGCTCGCCGGCCACGTTGAGGCTGCCGTCCGGGTTGTAGTTGGCGGAAAACGCCGATCCGCGGATGCCGATGGTCGCAGTCGTGGTCGTGATCTTGTAGCTCTCGCGGTTGCGCTTGCCCACCAGACCGGTGATGGCACGCATGCCGCCGCGCAGCAGGCTGGCGAAGAAACCGTCTTCTTCCGGCTTGTTGTCGTCGACGTACTTGTCGATGTTGAACTGGCTGTTGGGCGCAAGGGAGACCAGGCCGCCATCGGAAAAACGGATCTGCGTCTGTCCGGCTCGCCCGGTGATGACGTTGTCGCCCGAGTTGATCACCGCACCCCGGTTCAACGGCACCGTTGTTGCCCCGCGGCGCACATTGACGTCACCGACGGCGAACTGGGCGATGCCGGTCGCGGCCACCGCATGGACGGGATAAATGGCCGCCAACGCCATCAACAAGGCAGCGTTCTTGAGCTTGAAGGGATTGTTCATGGAGAGACCTATGTGGGAGAGCCGTCGAAGGCGATCAGAATTCCTTGCGCGCCGTCACCGAGAACAAGGTGCGATCGTAGTCGTTGATCACGATGTTGGAGTTGTTGCGGATGTGGCTGAGCTGCGGCGTGATGCGCCAGCTCCTGGCCGGCACCCAG
>CAXBDR010000373.1:0-3533 GCA_963974265.1 uncultured Rhodoferax sp. | reverse complement strand
CCCGCCGAGGCGACATCGGCGGCGGCCGCCTGCCCGTCGGCGGGTACGGCGTCCTGACCGGGCGCTGCGTTGTCCGCAGCGGGCACATCGGTTGGCTCGGCCGCGGCGGCATCAGCCGGGGCTGCCGCGGCGGCATCGGCCGCGGGTTGTGCTCGCTGGGCCGTATCGGCCGCGTCGCGTGCCAGCTTCTGGCCACGCAGGGCGGCCTCCAGGCCGGCGACGGCGGCACGGATCTGCTGCGCGTCGCCGGACTGGTTGGCCGCATCCAGGGCCTTGGATGCCTCCAGCACCAGGCGGTCGTGTTCACCCAACGCTGCCTCTTCCTTGTGGCGTTGCGCCGACTTGCGCTCGAAGGCCTCGTCGATCGGCCTGCGGAAGGCGTCCCACATCTTCTGTTCGTGCCGCCGGTCCATCGGCACCGACTGGGCCTCGGCCTGCCAGCGCTGCTGCAAGGCCTTGACCGCATCGATCCGCAGCACGGGCGCCTCACCCAGCACCCGGGCCTCCTCGATCATGGCCTGGCGTCGGACCACGCTGGCCTGCTGCAGCGCGTCCAGTGGTGCCGATGCCTGTGCGATGGCGGCAGCCCACTGCGGCTGCAGTTCGGCAAACATCTTTTCGCCGACATGCCCGGCATCGCGCCAACGGTCGCGGAACTGGTGCAGGATGCGTGCAAAGCCGCGCCAGTCGTCGTCGCGCGCGGTGGCGTTGTCGGCCGCCCAGGCCTTGACCTCCTCGATCAGGGCCAGGCGCTGCGCGCGGTGTTGCGCCGCATCGGCCTTGACCTTCTCGATCCAGGCCTCGACCACCTTGTGCGCCTCGTTGCAGGCCTCGTCGAAGCGTTTCCACAAGGCGTGGTTGGGCACGCCGCCCTGGTCGGTCTGTTTCCATTGTTCGCGCAACTTGCGCAGCGACTCCTGCATCTTGCGCCCGCCGATGGCCTGGCCGGCCGGTCGGTTCAGCAAGCCTTCGGCCGCAGCCACGAGTTCGCGGCGCAGCTGGTCGGCACGCCAGCGTTGCCAGCCTTCGAGCTCGCTGGCCGCCGCCAACGCGGCATGTGCCTGGTTCTCCAGTGCATCGCTGACAGAGCGGCCGTGCTCCTTGAGCGCCTGGCGCAGCGCAGCCGCCGCACCCGCGCTGGCCTTGCCATGGCCCTGTGCCATTTCGCTCTCCAGCGTCGCCAGCACCTGGCCCACGGCCGCGTCGGCCTGCTGGCGCTGCTCCGGGTCGACCTTGGGCTTGGCCGGCTTGTGCTCCATGCCCTGCGCGGGCAGGCCGCGCGCACTGCGCAGTTCGTCGGCCCATACGGGCACCGGCGGTAAGGGTGCCTGGGCATCCTCGGCTGCGGCCACGGCCTGCGCCAGCGCACTCTGGAACGCCTCCCACACCACCAGCAACTGCGCGCGCGAGGCTTGCAGCAAGGGTGGGAATTTCAGGTCGACGCTGTTCCAGTTGGGATCGGACTCCAAGGCCGCGGCCTGTTGCTCCCAATGCGCGACATCGTCGCGCAACGCATCCCATACCGCCTGCGCGGCCGTCCAGGGCTTGGTCGACAAGACCTCGATGCGCTGCGCCAGCAATACGGCGGCCTCACGCTGCACCTGCACCGTGTGCTGCAGATCCTCGATGACCCGCACCCGCTCAGCCAGGCGAGCCTTGAGCGTGAGCAAGGGCTCCTTGCTCAGCGGTGCGCCGGCCTTGGCCGCGTCGCGTTGCCATGCCAGCGCATCGGCGATGTTGAGCTTGGGCAGGTCGAGCAGGGCCTGAGCCTTGCCGGCCCACTCGGCTGCGGCCTGCTCCTGGCCCTTGGCGCGGCGGATCTCGTCGAGTCGCTCGCGTACCGGACGGGCAGCACCCTTGTCGCGCGCGGCCAGTTCGCGAAAGACGTCCTGCAGGTCTTCATGGCTCGGCTCCTGCGACAGCCATGCCCGGATGCGGGTGGCACGTTCACCCGACGTCGGTGCGGTGAAAGCGCCGTCGGTCAGGGTGTCGAGTTTCTGGATGTCGGTGTTCTTGGGGCTGGAGGTCATCGTGGCAGTCGATTCAGTACGGGTAGCCGCTTGCGGCAAACGGCTATTTTCGCCTCGAAAACCGCTGGCGCCGCGTCGCGTCGTCCCAAAAACAGAAAGCCCGGTGGCCCAGACTGCATCCGGGCCACCGGGCTCGACGGCTGGCGCAAGGCCCATGCCGTCAGGGCTAGTGTCAATGGAGGGTGATGTCCAAAGACACGTGGGGGCAACAGATTGCCTCCATGAATCGCCGGGGCCGCTTCATCAACACCATCGTGGGATGGGGACTGGCTACTGCCGACGCTACGTCTGATCGCTCAGACAATTGCAGTCTAGGTTCACGCGCGCGCGATGGCAAGTATTTGTTGCATTCACTTGCATGCCATGCGGACATCGGCCACGACCCGGCCCGCAGCGACACCACCGCAGGACCGACTCAGGCAGCAGCCACCATGCGCAGATTGAATAACGACTCTAATCCATATGGTTGACGAGGTATATCGCCACACCTAAAATCCGCCCAGCCCGAACAAGGGTTAACCCGAATCGCTGCCGACATCCGGCAAATTCAACGACTGCGCCGGATCCGGAAGAGGCAGATGTTGAACGCGTACCCATCCAACCGAAGCGCACTGCCTGTGCCGATGTCGCGCGCGACAACGACAACGAGCAATGTGCCCTAGAAGGAAAAGTGCCATGACAGCGTCCCGATCGATGCTACAGGGATTGCGAACGTTCGGCTCCGACGTCGCAAACGGCCTGTTCGAGATCACCCACAGCGGCTTTGCCATGTTGGGCCTGACCGTCGTATTTGCCGCTCTGACCTTGAGCGTGCACCCGCAGATCCGCGAGAGCGGCGAACAGCAACTGATGGAATGGTTGCAGGCGCGCCAGGAACCGGCCGGCCCCAATGACAGCGCGATCGCGCCGACGGATCGCGCAACTGCGTCCGATCCGGGCGACCTGCCCAAACAGCAGGCCAAAGTCGCGTTCTGGCTGAGCAAGAAATATCGGGTCGCTCCGGAGCCCATCAGCGCCCTGGTGGCCGAGGCCTACCACGTCGGCATGCGCAGCAAGCTCGATCCGACGCTGATCCTGGCCGTGATGGCGATCGAGTCCGGCTTCAACCCCTTCGCACAGAGCCCGGTCGGCGCTCAGGGCCTGATGCAAGTGATGACCAAGATCCACATCGACAAATACGAGACTGCCGGTGGCAACCTGGCCGCGTTCGACCCGGTCACGAACCTGCGCGTCGGAGTGGCGATTCTGCAGGACTGCATTGCGCGCGCCGGCTCCATCGAAGGCGGACTGCGGTACTACGTGGGTGCAGCCAACCTGGACAGCGATGGCGGTTATGCGCAGAAGGTCCTGGCAGAACATGCGCGCATCCGCGCGATCGCCAAGGGCAGCCCGGCGACGTCGACACCGTCGCGCATCCTGCCGGCAGCCGCGCCTGCGGACGATGCCGGTACCTTCCAGAAGGTCGTCGCTCTCGTCTCGCCGTGATCACAGCTGACGCATGGG
>CAXBDR010000372.1:0-3559 GCA_963974265.1 uncultured Rhodoferax sp. | reverse complement strand
GCACCTCGCGCGCGGTGCCGGTCATGCCCGACAGCCGCAGGTAGCGGCGGAAGAAACGCTGGTAGGTGATGCGCGCCAGCGTGCGGTTGTGCTCGGACAGCGGGCAGCCTTCCTTGGTCTCGATCAGCTGGTGCAGGCCTTGCTCCCAGGTGCGTCCGGGCAGGATGCGGCCGGTGTATTCGTCGATGATGTGCACCTTGTCCTCGGCCACCAGGTAGTGCTGGTCGCGGTGGAACAGCTGCAGGGCCCGCAAGGCCTGCGACACCATGTGTTCGCGGCCGTGCGCCGCGGTCCAGGCCGGGCCGAGGTCGGCGCACATCTCGGTCAGCCGCGCGCGCCCGGCATGCGACAGGTGCAGTTCGCGCCGCGCGATGATGAGTTCGAAGTCGCGACCGGCCTCGAGCTGGGCGGCCAGTTCCAGCGCCTTGCTGTACAGCGTCGGATCGCCGGGGCTCTCGCCCTTCTCGGCCAGGATCAGCGGCGTGCGTGCCTCGTCGATCAGCACGCTGTCGGCCTCGTCGACGATCGCGAAATGCAGGCCGCGCAGCAGCAGGGCGTTGTTGCCCTGGCCCGGCCCCACATGCGAACGCAGCCGCAGCTGGGCGCGGCTGGCGCGTCCGCCGGCCGTGACCCGGTCCTTCAGGTAGTCGAACACCAGTTCCTTGTTGGTGCAGTAGGTCACATGGCAGGCATAGGCCGCGGACCGCTGCGGCAGCGACAGTCCGGTGATGATGACGCCGGTCGTCAGGCCGAAGAAGGCATACAGCGGGCCCATCTCCTGCGCGTCGCGTTCGGCCAGGTAGTCGTTGACCGTCACCACGTGCACCGGCAGTCCGGCAACGCCGGCGATGCAGGCGGCCAGCGCGGCGGTCAGCGTCTTGCCTTCGCCGGTCTGCATCTCCGCCAGCTTGCCGGCGAACAAGGCGGCCGCGCCCATCAGCTGCACGTCGAACGGGCGCTTGCCCAGGCTGCGTGCACTGGCCTCGCGTACCAGCGCGAAGGCCCGCGCCGTGGCCACCGGTTCGTCGAGCGCGGCGCGTGCGACGCGGCGCATCTCCTGGCGGATCGCGTCGTCGGACAGGCCGTTGACTTCCTGTGCCTGGCGCGTGGCCGCGCTGGCCAGCGCGGCCAGTCGCATGCGCAACGGGCGCACCGCATGCCACACGCCGCCGACGACCCGGCGCGTCCAGCCGTCGAGCGCATTCTCCTTCTTGTCCAGCCGCTCCGGATAGACGCTGTGTGCCCGTTCGACCTGTGCCAGGCTAGACATGGAACTGCGACAGGAACAGGCGGCGTACGGATTGCCAGATGCGCACGCCGACCGGTTCGCTGGGATGCGCGAAACGCACGTGGACCCGGCTGCCGATGAAGTCGGCCGGCACGTCGCGCGGCAGCTGGAGCTCGAACTCGAACACGGATTCCAGCGAGGTCGTGCCCTTGTCGTCGCGCGGATCCATCGCGATCACGCCGCCGCCGGCCTGGCCGAGCGCCGGGCTGGGCAGTTCCTTGCCGGCCTTGGGCACTTCGCGCACCAGCTGCGCCGCATGCACCGTGACGATGTCCTGCGGCATCCGGATCTCGACGCCGCGTGTCGCCGCCCGTACCAGGTCGACCTGCGACTGGCTGACGACGACGCGCACCAGCGGCGTGTATTCGCCGACCACATAACCCAGCACCTCGCCCTTCTTGACGAAGCGCCCGGGCATGTCCTGCGGTTTTTCGATCAGCAGCGTGCCGCTGGCCGAGGCGCGCAGCGAAAGCTGCGCGGCCTCGTCGAGCAACCGGTCGAGCGCCGCCTGTTCGCGCCGCATGTCTTCCTCGAGTTGCCCGGCCTGGGCCGGCTGCACGCCCCACGCGGCGTCATAACGCGCCTGGGCCTCCTCGAGCTTGGCGCGTTGCGCGGCAATACCCGAGTTCAGCGCCGGGTCGTGGCTTTGCAACACGAGTTGTCCGGGCGCGATGGGTTCGAAACTGCGCGCCGTGACCTCGGTGATGAAGCCGCTGCCGCCGGCCCGCAGCAAGGCTTGTTCGGGCAACCAGACCACGCCTTCGGCATGGGTGTGGCGAGGCAGCGGCACGATGAACAGCAGCAGCACGATGATGCCGGTAGCCGCCAGCAGCACGGTGCGCACCCGCAGGCTGCGGGCGGCATATTGCGGCCCGTTCAGCACCGCGGCGATACCCTTGTAGATCGGCACGCCCAGGCTGGCGATCATCCCCCACAACGCGAGCACGACGCCGACGAAAAAATACTGCTGCGCGACGAAGATCGCAATGCCGAACAACACGAACATGCGATAGGCAAAGGCCAGCGGCGCATACGCCAGGAACCAGCGCCGCTCGCCGGGTGTGGCCGGCGGCGGCTCGGCCTGCTTGACGCCGAACAGGTAACGCTCGGCCAGGTATTGCCAGTGCTTGTTGGCCCGGCTGCCCAGGTTGGGGATTTCGACCCAGTCGGCCAGCACGTAGTAACCGTCGTATCGCAGCAGCGGGTTGGCGTTGAACAGCAGCGTGGTCACGCTGGCCAGCACGATGGCGTTGTAGGTCAGCGATCGGGCCAGCCCGGGTTCGAGCACGATCCACAGGTAGAAGGCCAGCGCCGCGATGAACAGCTCGGTCAACATGCCGGCAGCCCCGACCAGCATGCGGTCGGTCTTCTTGACGAAAGCCGACGAGCTCGAGGCCTCGACGTACGGGATCGGGAAAAACACCAGCAGCATGATGCCCATCTCGTGAACCTCGCCGCCGCGCATGCGGGTCGCGATGCCGTGGCCCATTTCGTGGCAGGCCTTGATCAGCGGGAACACCACCGCCATGATGAGCAGGTTGTCGAAGGCCAGCATCTGCTCGCCGAAGTTCTCGGTCAGGTCGGGCCAATACGAAGGCACCAGCGCCAGGGCCGGCAACACCACGGCCAGCCAGATCGCCAGGCCCCAGCCGCCCAGCAGCGGTCGCATCCAGGCGACCAGCTTGACCAGTACCCGGTCCGGGTCCCACAGCGGGAAGCGCAGCGAGATCGGGTTCATGAAACGGCTCATGAACTTGCGGCGTTTTTCCTTGGTGCGGCGCTCGAACAGTTCGGCCACGTCCGGATCCACGTCGCACTGCACCAGGTCCGAACCGTGCAGCTGGCCCAGCAGCTTGATCACCTCTTCCTGCGCCGGCGTGTCGTCCGCGAGCTGGGCCGTCAGCCGTTTCCAGATCGCCTCCATGGTGCGCTTGCCGTCCATCAGGCTGATGACCTGGTGCGAGGCCGGATTGAAGCGGTGGTACTTGCCGGCGATCCGGTCCTCCATCACGTACCAGACGGCGCCACGGTAGGCGTGGCGGTGAATCCGCACATGGCCCCGCAGCCGCGGCTTGAGGTGCTCGACCCGGTACCAGTTGGTCGACAGCAGGGCGCTGGTTTCGGCGGTCATGTCAGGGGCCCGGCAAGGCGGAAAAACTCCGGGTGTTCGCACGCGTCGCGGCAGGCGGGAATCGGCGCGGGCTCCTGGTGGGGCGGTCGGGCGCTGAACGCGCCTGCGACTTCCCTGCGGTGCTCGCGGGCAGGGCGCAT
>CAXBDR010000371.1:0-3578 GCA_963974265.1 uncultured Rhodoferax sp. | reverse complement strand
CACATGGCGAGCCGGCATGGGACATTCCTTACCTGCCCATCGATCCGCAGGATCTCGGACGCAGCTACGAGGCCGTGATCCGTGTCAACAGCCAGTCCGGCAAGGGCGGCATTGCCTATCTGCTGGAGGCGCATCACGGCGTCGAGCTTCCGCGGCGGCTGCAGATCGAGTTCAGCCAGGTGGTGCAGCAGGTCATGGATGCCGACGGCAAGGAGTTGACCGCGCACGACATCTGGCAGGTGTTCGAACGCGAATATGGATTGAATGCGCAGACGATCACCAGCCATCATGTCGGAGAGGACAAGGACGCGACCGAGCATGAGCGGGTGTCGATCCATGCGCAGTTGCAGCTGGCAGGGCAGGTGCTGGCCGTGCAGGGTCGGGGCAATGGACCGATCGAAGCCTTTGTCAAAGGCGTCAGCCAGGCCACGGGGCGCGCCGTCCGGGTGCTCGATTACCATGAGCATGCCCTGGGATCGGGCGCCGATGCGCGCGCCATCGCCTACCTGGAACTGCGCGTCGACGAGCGGCACACGCTGTTCGGCGTCGGTATCGACGCCAACATCGTGGCGGCGTCGCTCAAGGCCGTCGCCAGTGCGCTGACACGTGCCAGAATCACCGACCCGATGCAGGCATCTGCCACGGTGTTGCCTGCGGGCGAATCCATGGCAGCCGCCGCCAGCGCCTGACGAGAGCCGTATCCTTCCAGTCGAACTTTCAGGAGATAGCCATGACCGACAAGCTGATCATTTTCGATACCACCTTGCGCGACGGCGAGCAGTCGCCCGGTGCTTCCATGACCCGTGACGAGAAGCTGCGCATTGCGCGCCAGCTCGAGCGCTTGCGCGTGGACGTGATCGAAGCCGGCTTTGCCGCCAGTTCCAATGGCGACTTCGAAGCCGTGCAGGCCATTGCCAATGCGATCAAGGACTCCACCGTGTGTTCGTTGTCGCGTGCCAACGACCGCGACATCTCGCGTGCGGGGGAGGCCCTCAAGGGCGCTGCCAGCGCGCGCATCCACACCTTCATCGCGACCTCGCCGCTGCACATGGAGAAGAAGCTGCGCATGACCCCCGACCAGGTGTTCGAGCAGGCCAGGCAGTCGGTGCGGTTTGCGCGTAATCTGGTGGGTGACGTCGAGTTCAGCCCGGAAGACGGCTACCGCAGCGACATGGATTTCCTGTGCCGCGTGCTTGAGGCCACGATCGACGAAGGTGCGACCACGATCAACGTGCCCGACACCGTCGGCTACGCGATTCCGGAACTGTACGGCAACTTCATCAAGACGCTGCGCGAACGCATTCCCAACAGCGACAAGGCGATCTGGTCGGTGCATTGCCACAACGACCTGGGCATGGCGGTGGCCAACTCGCTGGCCGGTGTCAAGCTCGGCGGCGCGCGGCAGGTCGAATGCACCATCAACGGCCTGGGCGAGCGCGCCGGCAACTGCTCGCTCGAAGAGATCGTCATGGCCGTGAAGACCCGCAAGGACTATTTCGGCCTGGACATGAACATCGACGCCCAGCACATCCTGGCGGCCAGCCGCATGGTCAGCCAGACCACGGGTTTCGTCGTGCAGCCGAACAAGGCCGTGGTCGGGGCGAATGCGTTCGCCCATGCCTCGGGCATCCACCAGGATGGCGTGCTCAAGGCGCGCGACACCTACGAGATCATGCGTGCCGAAGACGTGGGCTGGACCGCCAACAAGATCGTGCTGGGCAAGCTCAGCGGGCGCAATGCGTTCAAGCAGCGTCTGGTCGAACTCGGCGTGCAGATGGAAAGCGAGGCCGACATCAACACCGCCTTTGCCCGCTTCAAGGAACTGGCTGACCGCAAGGCCGACATCTTCGACGAAGACATCCTGGCCCTGGCCAGCGACGAAAGCGTCACGCACGAGAACGAACATTACGGCTTCGTGTCCTTGTCGCAACACAGCGAGACGGGCGAGCGACCCCATGCCAGCGTCGTGTTCACGGTCGACGGCAAGGAGGTGAGCGCCACGTCGGACGGCAATGGTCCGGTGGACGCGTCGCTCAAGGCCATCGAGTCGCATGTGAACAGCGGCGCCGAGATGGTGTTGTATTCGGTCAACGCCATCAGCGGGTCGACCGAAAGCCAGGGCGAGGTCACGGTGCGGTTGCAAAACAGCGGCAGGGTGGTCAACGGCGTCGGCGCCGACCCGGACATCATCGTTGCTTCTGCCAAGGCTTATCTGAGTGCGCTCAACAAGTTACATAGCAAAGCTGAACGAGTGCCTGCACAAGGGTGGATCAACCCCTGATTTGTCAACAAACATGAAATAAGTGGCGCAAGTGGTTGATCTTGCGCCATTTTTCTGTTTACACTAGTTTCTCCGCGTTCCGTTGCGGGTGGTAACAGTTGTGGCGCTGACGAATCCGAGGTGAAAGATGAATCCAGTTGTACGTTTCCTCGTGTTGTGCGGCTTTTTCCTGGCGTTGCTGGCACCCGCCGCCCAGGCCGGAACGAGCAAGACCGCCGTGGCCAAGTCAGCCAAGAAGACACAGGTCGTCAAGGCATCTTCCCGCAAGCCTCAACTAGCCAAGCGCAGCGTCAGCAAGCGTGCAATTTCGGTGGCGGCCAAGCGCAAGCAGGTGGCGGTCGCGCGCAAGCAGGTAGCGGTCGCGCGCCCCGTCGTCCCCGCGAAACTTTCATACGGCGTGGCAGCCGGCCTGCAGAACGCCGACGACCCGCTCGATCTCAAATCCAGCGTGGCCTACGTGATCGACCAGGACACGAGCGAGGTGTTGCTGCGCAAGAACGACGATGCCGTGTTGCCCATTGCCTCGCTGACCAAACTGATGACGGCGCTCATCGTCAAGGAATTGAAACTGCCGATGGACGAGATGATCGTCATCACGCAGGACGACGTGGATACCGAGAAACACAGTCGCTCTCGCCTGCGCGTGGGCACCGAACTGAGCCGTGCCGAACTGCTGCACCTGGCGCTGATGTCGAGCGAGAACCGCGCCGCGCATGCGCTGGGTCGCAGCGCACCGGGCGGCATGTCGACCTTTGTCGCCCAGATGAACAACAAGGCCCGCGAACTCGGGATGACGGACACCCGCTTCGTCGAGCCGACCGGCTTGTCGAGCAAGAACCAGTCGAGCGCTCAGGACCTGGCCAAGTTGGTGAATACGGCACATGCGGACGCAACCGTGCGCGAATACTCCACCTGGTCGAAACACAAGGTGGCGGTGGGCGACCGTACCCTTCAATACATCAACACCAACCGGCTGGTGAACAACCCGCGCTGGGAGATCGGCCTGCAGAAGACCGGCTACATCTCGGAGGCGGGGCGGTGCCTGGTGATGCAGACCACGATTGCCGGCCGCAACCTGATCATGGTGTTCCTGGACTCCGCCGGCAAGCTGAGTCGCCTTGGGGACGCGGAGCGGGTTCGCAAGTGGGTGGAGTCGGTGGCGACGGCGCGCACTGCGATGCGCTGAAGGCGCATTAGTCAGCGGGCTGCCATCGCTGGCCTCGCGTCATCCGTGGTGGTGTCCCAGTGCGTCGGGCAGGTAACCCAGCGTGCGTGAGATCTCCTGCGCCGTGTCCTG
>CAXBDR010000370.1:0-3582 GCA_963974265.1 uncultured Rhodoferax sp. | reverse complement strand
CCGAACTTGGCGGCCAGCCGGTCCAGGTTGCCCTGTAGCCCGAATTGCGCGCGGACACGGGCCTGGCCCGCCTCGGCCAGCGTGCGCCGACGCGCCGGGTCGCGTATCAGCCGTTGCAGGGCCTGGGCCAGCGCATGCGGATCCTGCGGCGGCACCATCAGGCCGGTCTCGCCGTCGATGATGAGTTCATGGATGGCGGACACGTCGGTGGCGACCACCGGCACGCCCTGGCTCTGCGCCTCCATCAACACATTGGGCAGGCCGTCGCGGTCGCCGTCCTGGGCGATCCGGCTGGCCAGCGCGAACAGGTCGGCGCCCTGGTACAGCGTGAGCAACTCGCCCTGCGCCATCGCGCCGCGCCATGTGATGCGCTCGCCCAGCCCCAGGTCGGCGGCTTGTTGCTCCAGCGCCTTGCGCAGCGGCCCGCCGCCGACATGCACCAGGCGCCAATGCAGGTCGTTCGGCAGCAAGGCCAGGGCCTCGAGCAGGATGTCGGTGCCTTTTTTCTCGACCAGGCGGCCGACCGACAACACGGTCACCGGATCGTCGGCGGCGCTGCCGTCGCGCGGCTGACGCGTTCCGGTCGGCTCGGCGAACCGATCCAGGTCCAGCCCGTGATAGACGAGTTCGACACGCCCGGGCGGCGCCAGGCCGGCCAGGTAGTCGCGATTGGTCGCGGTGCAGGTGACCAGCCAGTCGCAGGACGCCAGCTTTTCGCGCAACTCCCACTGTGGCGAGGTCCAGATGTCCTTGGCATGGGCCGACCCGGACCAGGGCAGGCCGCGCATGGTGGCGCAATACCGTACGACCGACGCCGGCGTATGCAGGAAATGCGCATGCACCCGCACCACGTCGTCCGGCAATTCGGCCGCCAGCACCAGCGCCTGGCCAAACCGACGGATGCGGTTGGCCGTGCGGTCGCGCCTCAGGTCGCGCAGCCATTGTCGCCAGGCCTGCGCATACCCAGGCCGGCGGCGCACCTGCCACCAGGCACGCATCACCCGCTTCGGATCGTCGCGCAGGTATTCCGGCAGGTACAGCACCGGCGCACGAATGCTGGCGTGGATGGGATGGACCTGGGAATCCGTCGGATGGCGCAGGGATGCGATCAGGATCGGCAAGCCGCGCTGCTCCAGCGCGGCGATCTCCTGGGCAATGAAGGTTTCCGACAGGCGCGGATACCCCTTGAGGACGAAGGCGACCTGACCCGGACGCCCCCGGTGTGCCGCGTCAGCCAATACGCGCCACCCGTGCTTCGTCGGCCTCGTCTTCGGCCTTGTGCACCCAGGGTTCGACCAGCTTGGCGACGTTGGGCAGGCCTTCGAGCAATCCTGGCACGACCGCCTTGGAAGGCAAGGGCTGGCGAGGCAAGGCGCGCAGCGCGTCGGCCATCACGGCCGGATCGCGTGCGCCGTCTTCCAGCAGCATGCTGACCAGGCCCAGGTTGGCCGCGCTCGATGCCCGGATGAACTGCTCCAGCCGCGGCTTGGTGCGCGGAATGATCAGCGCGCGCTTGTCCAGTGACAAAACCTCGCAGAAAGTGTTGTAGCCGCCCATGGCGACCACGCCGCTGGCGCCGGACACCAGCGCCTCGAGGTTGTTGTGGAAGGTGATTGCATCCACGCGCTTGAGCCGCGCGGCACGGTTCATGAATTCGGTCTGCTTCTCGGGCTGCATGAACGGCCCCAGCACCAGCAGGGCCGGATAGGGCAACAAGGGGTCGTGCTCGTAGGCGCGCAGCACCCAGTCGATCAACTCCTCGCCATCACCGCCGCCTCCCGTGGTGACAAGGATATAGGGCTTCTTGGTGATCTCGGGCAAGCGCGGTGGCGCGCCACCGGTGGACACCTCGCGCGCCAGGTAACCCGTGTAGGTGATCTTCTTGCGCACGCTGGCGGGCAGCGTGATGCCATCGAGCGGCTCGCAGATCTGCGGCAGGCCGTAGATCCAGATCTCGTCGTACAGGTCGCGCAGGGCGGGCAGAACTTTCTTGCGTTGCCATTCGGGGGCCAGCAACTTGGGCTCGTCCATCACGTCGCGCAGGCCCAGGATGAGTCGGGTATCGCGCTGCTTGAGCATCTGCAGCGTCTCGAGCACTTCGCCGCGCAGACCCAGCGGTTCCTTGTCGACGATGAAGATGTCCGGGTCGAAGGCCTCGGCGGTGTGACGGATGATGGAGCCCCGCATGCTGAGCATCTGCTCGACGTCGATATGCAGGTTCAGCGGGGTGTATTCGCCGTTGCGCAGCTTCACGACACCGGGCACGCGGACAAAATCGACGCGCGAGCGGAAGTCGAAGCTGCCGATGATCGGCGAGCCGGAGAGAATCAAGACCGACAGATGCTTGAAGCGGTCAACCAGGGCGTGCGCGATGGTCCGGCAGCGGCGCAGGTGCCCCAACCCGAAGGTGTCGTGGCTGTATATCAGGATGCGGGTGTCTTTGCGATCTCGCTTCATCGTGCGCTCCGTTCGAGTCGTGTCGCTTCCTGAATGTTGTATGCCGTGGTGCCCGCGCCTGAAGCGAACGGAAATTATAGTTCTGCCAATCTGGGCACCCGCCCGGCGCGCTGCGCGACCCATGCGGCATGGGCGCCACGCCGATGCCCCGGTGCCGGACGCGGCCAAAGCAAGCTAGCATCGTGCCATGCGCCAGACAACATCCGATGGTCCGCGCCACCCGCCAGGTCCGACCAAGCCGGGCGCGGCAAGCCGCAGCCGCCATGACCATGCCGAACGCGGATAAGCAGTCCACCCTCTGGCCGAGTCCGGCGCGGGTGCGTCGGGCCCGGCTCTACAGCGGCCTGATCCTGTTCGTCTTTGTCTCGACCCATCTGTTGAACCATGCGCTGGGCCTGATCTCGCTGCAGGCGATGGAGGCGGGCCGCTGGTTGTTCATCGCGATCTGGCGCAACCCGGTCGGCTCCACGCTGCTGTTCGGCGCCTTGTTGCTGCACCTGTTGCTGGCACTGTGGTCGATCTACCTGCGGCGCCATCTGCGCATGCCGATCTGGCAGGCCATGCAACTGGCGCTGGGCCTGCTGATTCCGACCGTGCTGGTGCACCACGCCGTCTTCACCCGGGCTGCCTGGTCGGTCTACGGCTACCAGGACAGCTACACCATGCTGGTGCTGCTGTTCTGGCAGGTGCGCCCCGACCTGGGCCTGTGGCAAAGTGCCCTGGTGCTGGTGGCATGGGCCCATGGATGCATCGGCATCCACTATTGGCTGCGCCTGCGCCCGTGGTACCGGCTGGTCGCCATGGAACTCTACACCGTTGCCATCATGTTGCCGGTGATGGCATTGCTGGGTTTCGCACAGGCGGGACGTTATGTGTCGGTGCTGGCGCAGGACCCGGAGTGGCTGCGCCGCCTGCTCGCCGATTCGCTGGCGCCGGACGCCGCCGGCTTGGCCACCCTGACCGCGTGGCGTGACGGCATCTGGATGGCGCTGGCCGGGCTGTTGCTGTTGACCCTGCTCGCGCGCGGCTTGCGCCAATGGCGGGAATCGGCTCGTTCCGTGCGTATCCACTATCCGAATGCGCAGGTGGTGACGGTGCCACGGGGATTCACGGTGCTCGAGGCGA
>CAXBDR010000369.1:0-3589 GCA_963974265.1 uncultured Rhodoferax sp. | reverse complement strand
ACCTGCGCTTCAGTCCGTGGGCCAAATTGCCGATAATCCGGGCAAAGGTCTGATCTCGTGTCCATCTCCCCGCGTCTGTTGTCCGTCTTCGCCCTGAGCCTGCTGGTCGCCGGGTGCGACCTGCTGGGTCTCGGTCCGGACCCGCGCATCGCGCAGCGGGAAGCCGACGCACGCGCCATTGGCGCGGCCTGCCGCCATGCGCTGCGCGGCATCGAAGACTGCTACCGGCTCAACGAACGCGTCTCCAAGACCGCGATATTCGAAGGCTGGAAGGAGATGGACCAGTACATGCGCGAGAACAAGCTCGAAGGCGCTCCTTCGACCCTGGCCGCACCTCCGCTGTCGTCCGACGACGTGATGCAGGCCGATCCGCAGGCCAGGGCCGGCCAGCGCGCGGCTCCGCGCGAACCCTCGCGCTGAACAAGCCGCCTTGCAGCGGCGCGGCTGCGGCACTCGCCGTTGGCGGCCGCGTCAACCGACGCGTTCGAACACCGCCATGCTCTCGACGTGCGCCGTGTGCGGGAACATGTTGACGACGCCAGCCGCACTGCAGCGGTACCCCGCCTGTTGCACCAGCACGGCAGCGTCGCGTGCCAGCGTCGCCGGGTTGCAGCTGACATAGACGATACGCCGCGGAAAAATCCAGTCCGGCCCCGGCTTCACCGGCTCCGGGACGGCGTCGGAATCCGCAGCATCCATCTGCGCCACGGTAGTTCCCGCCTGACCGGCATGCAGGGCCGCCAGTGCCCGCACCAGCGCGAACGCGCCTTCGCGCGGCGGATCGAGCAGCCACTTGTGCGCGGCGCCGTCGTCCAGCAGCATCTGCGCCGTCATCTCGAACAGGTTCCTGGCAACGAAGCGCAGCGGCGCCAGCGCCTGGCCGGGGCCTCGCAGACCCCGGTTGCGCTGCGCGTTGTCCTGCGCACGCTGCACCAGCACATGGCTTCCTTCGACCCCCAGCACTTCCGCGGCCCGGGTCGCCAGCGGCAACGTGAAATTGCCCAGGCCACAAAACCAGTCGATCACGCGCTCGTCATGCTGCACCGCCAGTTGGCGAACCGCGAAACCCACCAGCACGCCGTTGACGTGGGGATTGACCTGCGTGAAATCGGTCGGCCGGAACGGCATGTGGATGCCGAACTCGGGCAGCCGGTAGGCCAGCTCCGGGCCCGCCTCGTCCAGCAGGGCCACAGAATCCGGACCTCCGGGCTGCAGCCACCACTGGATCACCCGCTGGCTGTCACCCTGCACTTCCGAATGGCGTGTCGCGAAGGCCCGCAACAGCGCCTTGTCGGCGTCCGCCAAAGGCTCCATGTGGCGCAAGACCATGGCCACGATCTGCACCGGCCCGTCGTCGCCCACCGCCAGTTCGATCTGCGGGCAGGTCTCGCGCGCCTGCATCTCGCCGATCAAGGCGCGCAGCGGCATCAGCAACGCACTGACCGCCGGCGGCAGCACCCGGCATTGCTGCATGTCGGCCACGTAGCCACTCTTGCGCTCGTGGAAGCCGACCAGTACCGTGGCCTTCTTGCGCACGTATCGCACCGACAGGCCGCCCCGGTAGCGGTAACCCCAGGTCGGACCGTGCATCGGCCGCAGCAGATGGTCGGGCCGCACCTTGCCAAGATGCCACAGGTTGTCCTCGAGCACCCGTTGCTTGACCGCGACCTGGGCATCGGCGTGCATGTGCTGCATCTTGCAGCCGCCACAGGCTCCGGCATGCAAGCCGAAATGCGGACATCCGGGCGTCACCCGCTGCGAGGATTCGCGGTGGATGGTGGTGACCGTGGCCTTGTCGAAACTCGACTTGCTGCGGTTGATCTGCACACTGACGGTCTCGAACGGCAACGCGCCCTCGACAAAGACCACCTTGCCGTCCTGGCGATGGGCAATGCCGTTCGCTTCCATGTCCAGCGATTCGATCTGCAATGCCTCGTCCAGCAGTTGCGGCGGCGCCGGCTGCGTCTTGCGTCTTCTCATGCTGCGCGCCCCATCTCAGCCCCAGGCCTGCAGGTATTCGTTCCAGTGGGGCTCGTCCGGCGCGAGCGCCGCCAGCGTATCCTTGACCATGCGGATCTCCTGCGCATACTCCTGCTCCAGCAGGCCGCCGCGCATCTTCTGGAACCGGCAATACATCAGGTAGGTGTTCATCACGTCGGTCTCGCAATACTGCCGGATCTCCTCGAGCCTGCCGTCGAGATAGGCCGGATAGACCGCCGAGCCATCCATGCCGAGTTTTCCGGGAAAGCCGCACAGCTTGGCCATCGCGTCCAGTGGTGCGTTGTTCTTGGGCTGGTACATCGCCAGCAGGTCCATCAGGTCCAGATGGCGCATGTGGTAGCGACTGATGTAGTTGTTCCACTTGAACTCGCGGTCATCCTCGCCCATGTCCCAGTACTTGTCAGCCACCACGCCATGCTGCAGGCCGCGGTAATGCAACACCGGAAGGTCGAAGCCACCACCGTTCCAGCTCACGAGCTGCGGCGTGTGTTTCTCGAGCGTGTTGAAGAAGGTCTGAATGACCTTGCCTTCGGACTGGCCGTCCCGGTCGACGAAGGAGTGGATGCGCAGGCCGTCGGCATTGCGGAACACGGCACTGATGACCAGGATGCGCTGCAGATGCAGCGGCATGAAATCGCTTTGGCCTCTTTCCTTGCGCTCCTCGACCCAGGCCGCGTGAACCTGGGCATCAGCCAGCTCGGCGCCCGCACCGCGCAAGGCGCGCAGACCGGCGATATCGGGAATCGACTCGATGTCGAAGACCAGCACCGGCCAGGCCATGACGGCGGCCTGGTTCAGCGCGGCGGCAGGTACTTCGCCGGATCGACCGGCTTGCCCTGGCGACGCACTTCGAAATGCAGCTTGATCCGGTCTGCGTCGCTGTTGCCCATCTCGGCGATCTTCTGGCCCTTGCGCACGGTCTGGTCCTCCTTGACGAGCAAGGCCTGGTTGTGCGCGTACGCGGTCAGGTAGGTGTTGTTGTGCTTGAGGATGATCAGGTTGCCGTAACCCCGCAGGCTGGAACCGACGTAGACCACCCGGCCATCGGCCGCGGCCACCACCGGGTCACCCGCAGCGCCGCCGATATCCACACCCTTGTTCTTGACCTCGTCAAAACCACTGATCACGGCGCCCGAGGCCGGCCAGATGAGCGCGACTTCGTCTTCCGCAGGTGCCGCTGCAGCCCCGCCCTGGGCGGGTGGCACGGCGGTCGCCGTGACGGCTGCCGGCGCCACGGCGGTCGTGGTGACGCCAGGGGGGGGCGCCGGAGTCGCCGCGGCGGATCCGGTGGATCCCGCCGCCACGGGCGCGTTCGTGCCAGCGGCCGGTTTTGCGCCTGCCAGCACCGTCGCCGCCGGCACCGTGGAGGCGACGGGAGCCGTCACCCGCAACACCTGTCCGACTTCGATCACATTCGCGTTGGTCAGCCCGTTCCAGCGCGCGATGTCGCGCCAGCTCTGGCCTGTCTCCATGCCGATCCGGATCATGGTGTCGCCCGGCTTGACGGTGTAGTAACCCGCCTTGCCGGCATTCTCGAAGCCCGGTGGCTGCTGCGCCGCCGGTGCAACGACGGCACCGGCTTCGACAC
>CAXBDR010000368.1:0-3630 GCA_963974265.1 uncultured Rhodoferax sp. | reverse complement strand
CCTGTAGCCGCCGATCGGGTCAAGGCGCGCGTCAGTCCACGGACGCGGACGGCGCCGCCGTAGCGGTCAGTCCAGCATCGAACAGATTGTCCAGCGCCTCGGGGCGGTGCACCAGATAACCCTGTACGAAGTCCACGCCGATTTCACGCAAGCGATCGAGCACCTCCTGGTGTTCTACGCATTCGGCCACGGTCCGCACGTCCACGACCCTGGCCACGTCGACAAAGCTGCCCACCGCCACATCGTCGAGAGGATCGGTGATCAGGTCGCGGACGAACTGCCCGTCGATCTTCAGGTAATCCACGGCCAGGTTTTTCAGATAACCAAACGACGAAGCGCCCGCGCCGAAGTCGTCCAGCGCCACCTTGACGCCCACTGCGCGCACCTGGTCGATAAACTGCGCCGCATCGGCCAGATGCGTGACCGCGGTGGTCTCGGTGATTTCCAGGCACAGTCGCGAACAGACATCGGCGCCGGCTTGCTGCAGCTGCTCCATGGCCCAGCGGTGGAAGGCGCGGTCGCCGATCGACTGGCCGGACAGATTGACGTTCAAGCCCGCGATGCGATGCAGCTCCGGCAAACCCTTCATCCATGCGAGCACGCGCCCGAGCACCCAGCGGTCGATGCGGTTGACCAGGTTGAACCGCTCTGCGGCAGGCATGAACAGGCCCGGCAATACCAGCGTACCGTCGCCGTTCTTCATGCGCAGCAACACCTCGGCATGCAGGCCGGCATCGCCGCCGCGCAGCGCGGCCATGCGCTGCGCGAACAGGACGAAATCGTCGTCATCGAGGGCCTGCTCGATCCGCGTGGTCCAGCGCACCTCGAACTGCCGCGCATGCATGGCCGTATCGGTGTCGCACCAGGCATGCACCCGGTTGCGACCCGCCTCCTTGGCCGCGAAACAGGATGCGTCGGCCGCCTGCTGCACCGCCGCTGCGTCGGCCCAGCGCTTGTCCAGCGGCACCAGGCCGATGCTCGTACCGATGCGAAAGCGCTGGTTGTCATGGGTAAAGCGGAAGTCGTCCATGCGGTCGCAGATCTTCTGCGCCACCCGCATGGCCTGCTCGTGCGAACAATGTTCCAGGATGATCGCGAACTCGTCGCCACCGATGCGCGCCAGCGTGTCGCGTGCCCGAATGGCGTCGCCCAACTGCCGGCCGACCTGCTTGAGCAGCTGGTCGCCGACCGCGTGGCCGCAGGCGTCATTGACCAGCTTGAACTGGTCCAGGTCGATCGCCAGCAACGCATGCTGGCTTTGATCTTCGTGTGCATGCTGCAGGGTTCGCGCCAGCCGGGTTTCGAATTCAGACCGGTTGACCAGGCCCGTCAGCACGTCGTGCGTGGCACGGTAGGTGATCTCGCCCGACAGGCGACGCTGCTCCGTCACGTCATGGAAGACCAGCACCACACCCACCACGTCTCCGGCCTCGTTGCGAATCGGCGCGGCCGAGTCATCGATGCCGAATTCGCGGCCGTCGCGCGAGATCAGCAAGGTGTTGTGCGGCAGGCCCGATTTTTCTCCATCGCGCAGGCATGCTGCCAGCGGGCTCTCTGCCGGCTTGCGGGTTTCCTGGTGCACGATATGAAAGACCTGGGCCAATGGACGACCTTGCGCTTCGGACGCGGTCCAGCCGGTGAGGTCCTCGGCGATCGGATTGAGCCAGACCACCTGTCCGGCGGCGTCGGTGGTGATGACCGCATCGCCGATCGATTGCAGCGTGATGCGCAGCAGCTCGTGCTGTTCGGCCAGGCGGGCCATCAAGGATCGACGCTCGGTGATGTCCTGGAATGCCCCGGACAGGCGCTCGGGCTTGCCATCGGCGAACTCGACCTGACCCACCGTCCGCACCCAGCGCGATTCGCCATCCCTGCGCACGATTTCGAGTTCCAGGTCGAATCCGGGTCCGCCTTCCATCGCGGACTGCACGGCCGACTGGACGACGACCCGCGATTGCGGCGTATAAAACCCGATCGCCTCGTCCAGCGTCGGGACGAAACCCGTCTCGACCCCGTGAATGTGGCACACCGCATCGGACCAGGTGATATGGCCCGATGGGATGTCGACCTCCCAGCCGCCGACGCCTGCCAACACACCGGTGCGGGCCAGGAAATCCTGCGACTTGCGCAATGCGGCCTCGATACGGATGCGCTCGGTGACGTCCTGCGCAATCCCGCGCAATCGCACGTCGCTGCCGGCACTGTCGCGTTCGACCTCACCCTTGGCCAGGATCCAGGCCCGCCGGCCGTCCTCATGCTGGATCTCCAGCTCCAGGGCATACGGCTCGCCGGTTTGCGCCGTATGCGCCATCGCATCCTGCAGCCGGGCCAGGCTGTGCGGAGCGAATCGCGCGCTGTGCTCGGCGAACGAGGGCGCCGGCTTGCTCGGGTCGTAACCCATCACGTGGTACAGCTCCTCGGACCAGGTCACGGTGTCGGTCTTGACGTCCCAATCCCAGCTGCCGATCTTGCCCAGGCGCTGGGCCTCCTGCAGGTTCGACATGCTGGCAGCAAGTTGCTGGTTCACGCTCCGGATTTCCTCGACATTGCGACGCAACGCTTCCTCGGCAACCTTCAGCGGCGTGACGTCGCTGACCTGGGCCAGCAGGCCCGCCACCTGTCCGTCCACGATGTCCGGCATGTAGTGGGTCAGCGTGTGTCGCTCCGTGCCATCGGCCAGGCGCAGCGCGCGTTCGAACGTCTGTCGCTCGCCGGCGAGCGCCGCATCCAGATGCGGCTTGTTTTGCGCGAACAACTCCACGCCCAGCAAATCCTGGAAATGCCGGCCCAGCATGTCCTGTGGCTGCAGGCCGAACCAGGCTTGGTAAGCCCGGTTGGCGAAGCGGCAAGTCATGTCGGCGTTCCAATAGATCAGCAACGACGGGATCGCGTCGAGCACATTGCGCAGGTAGGTTTCGCGCTTCTGCAGCGCCTGGCCCAGCCGCAGGTTGTGCCGCGCGGCCTGCCGCCCTTCGAGCAGCCGGGCCACGGCAACGGCCAGGTGCCGCAGCACGGCGCGTTGCATGTCGGTCAGTGTGCGTGGCGCACGGTCGATGACGCACAGGGTACCGACGCGATGCCCGCTGCGCAGAACGATCGGGGCGCCGGCATAGAACCGGATGCCAGGCTGACCGACGACCAGGGGGTTGTCGACAAAACGCAAATCCTCGGGCGCGTCCGGCACCTCGAACACATCATCGCCCAGCACCGTATGGGCGCAGAAGGCGGCTTCACGCGGCGTCTCTGCGACCCCGGGCAGGCCGACTTGGGCCTTGAACCACTGGCGGTCTGTGTCGATCAGGCTGATCAGAGAAATCGGTGCGCCCGTGACGGCGGACGCCGCCTCGACCAACGCGTCGAATTCGGTTTCGGAACCGGTATCGAGCACTTCCAGCGCCCGCAAGGCCGCCAGGCTGTCTTCTTCGTCGTCACGGTGGCGTGCGCTCTGCAAACGTCAACTCCAAAAAAGGCCGGCAGGCGCCGGCGAGGCTGGGGAAAATCCGAATGGGGCGGAGGAATCCACAATACTCTCCAATGTAGCGCCGCGACAGCGCCGTACCCATCGGGTCAACACCTGAACCTAGAAAACGCAGTTCCCTTGTCGTAGTTGGCCGTTGATCGAGTGCTGGC
>CAXBDR010000367.1:0-3732 GCA_963974265.1 uncultured Rhodoferax sp. | reverse complement strand
CTGTTCGTCGCCGGTTACGAATCACCCCCGCAACCGGGCGAATGAGCGGCCGCGCCGTCGAGCGTGGTCGTTACCATTGGCAATGACACATGCCGGAACCGGACCGAGGTCCGACCGGGGCCAACCCGACCCAAGGAGAAGCCATGACCCAAGCCGTCCACCTGCTGGTGGCCACCGACCTGACCGCCCTGTCCCGCCACGCGGCCCATCGCGCGGCGATGCTGGCACGACAGACGCAGGCCTCGCTGGAACTGCTGCACGTGCTCGAGACCCCGGTGCTGGCGGAACTGCGCCGCCTGCTGGGCAGTGCCGAAAGCGACATGGAACAACGCGTCGAAACGCAGGGTCGCGCGGCGATGCAGCAACTCGCCGACGAGATCGGGCGGCAGCACGGCATCCATGCCCGTTGGCAGGTGACCGCCGGACGCATGCCCGGCGCCATCCTCGAACAGGCAGACCAGAGCGGCGCCGGCATGCTGGTCGTGGGCGCCAGCAGCGCCGCCATGCTGCGTCAATGGTTGCTCGGAGCGACCGCCGACCGCCTGCTGCGGGCCACGACTCGGCCCATCCTGTTCGTACGCCAGCCGCCGCACGAACCCTATCGCCGGGTGCTGGTGCCGGTGGATTTCGCGCCCTGCGCCACGACCGCGCTCGACCATGCCCGCGCCATCGCCCCGGCCGCACAGGTCCTGCTGATGCACGTCTGTGCGCTGGCCTACGAGGGCAAGATGCGTTTTGCCGGCGTTGCCGATACCACCGTCATGCAATACCGCCAGCAGGCCCGCCGCGGCGCGCAGGCGCAACTGCAGGCCCTGGCCGACGCCGCCGGTCTCGAATCGCAACAGTGGACGGGTGTCGTGACCCAGGGTGACCCCGGGCGCGACATCCTGACGCAGCAGGTCGAACTCGACGCCGACCTCATCGTGCTGGGCAAGCAGGGCGCCGACAAGACGCGGGAACTGCTGCTGGGCAGCGTGACCCAGCAGGTGCTGGGCCAGGCCCATTGCGACCTGCTCGTGACCCCATGTTGAAGAAGCCTGCGCCAGCGGCAGCGGAGCCCGCACCGGAGCGGGCACGCCGTGCGCGGCGTGCCGCCATCAAGACCATCGACCTCGCGCTGCAGGGCGGCGGCTCGCATGGTGCGTTCACCTGGGGTGTGCTGGACCGCCTGCTGGAGGAGGAGTGGCTGGAGATCGCCGCCATCAGCGGCACCAGTGCCGGCGCCATGAATGCGGTCGCACTGGCGGCGGGCCTGATGGATGGCGGGCGCACGGGAGCGCAACGGGTGTTGCGGGCGTTCTGGCGCCGGGTCGCGGAGTTGTCGCCGTTCCACCACTGGCAGGTCGGCCCGCTGGCGGCGATGTCCGGTCCGATCGGCGCCTGGTGGAACCCGTGGCTGGAGCCACTGGCCCGGGTGGCGACGCAATGGAGTGGCCAGTTCTCGCCGTACCAGCTCAACCCGCTGAACCTCCATCCGCTGCGCGACGTGCTGGCCGCCACCGTCGATTTCGACCGCGTCCGGCACTGCACCAAGTCGCAGCTGTTCATCGCCGCCACGCAGGTGCGCACCGGCGCCTTGCGCGTGTTCGCACAAGACGAGCTCAGCGCCGACGTGGTGCTGGCATCGGCCTGCCTGCCCCTGTTGTTCCAGGCGGTGGAGATCGACGGCGAAGCCTACTGGGACGGCGGTTATGCCGGCAACCCGTCGCTGATGCCGCTGATCACCGACGGACCCGCCGACGACCTGCTGCTGGTGCAGATCAATCCGATCGAACGCGCCGAACTGCCGACCCGGGCCGACGACATCCTCGACCGCATCAACGAGGTCACCTTCAATGCCAGCCTGCTCAAGGAATTGCGGCTGATCGCGCTGCTGCAGCAACTCGTGGCCGGCCAGCGCCGCAGCGGCCATGCCGATGGCGAACGCCTATTCGAACGCATCCGCGCGTTGCGGGTGCACCTGCTCGATGGCGGCGAGGCGCTGGGCGCACTGGGCGCGTCGAGCAAGACCAACACCCAATGGACCTTCCTCACCCGGCTGCATGCGCTGGGCCGCGCCAGCGCCGAACGCTGGCTGGCCGAACACGGCAACACCATCGGCCTGCGCAGCAGCTTCGACCCCGCCACCGTTCTGCGCATGTGACCGTGCACAAGCGATGGCATCTTTAGTGTGCAGACACCAGCCCAGCCGGCGCCGGAGTGGTTATGCTGTTGCATGTGGCAAGCCGTGAAGCTGCCAGCAAGTCGTCAACCAAGACCAAGGAGCATCCATGTCCAATGAGGGATACCACGAGCCGATCAACGAACTGAGCGACGAGACGCGCGACATGCACCGTGCCATCGTGTCGCTGATGGAAGAACTCGAAGCCGTCGACTGGTACAACCAGCGCGCCGACGCCTGCAAGGACCCGGAACTGCGTTCCATCCTGAAGCACAACCGCGACGAGGAAAAGGAACACGCCGCGATGGTGCTCGAGTGGATCCGGCGCCGCGATCCCAAGTTCGACCACGAGTTGCGCGACTGGATGTTCACCGACAAGAAGCTTGACCACCATTGAACGTCGCACCTCATCCGGCTGCCCGGACATCACGATAGACCCACAACCCGAAGGCCATTTCAGTGGCCACCCATCTCCAGGAAAACCAAGATGACTGCAACTGCGAAATCCAAGTCCTCCTCCACCGTGGCCGCGGCCGCCGATGCCGTGGTGCAGGCCGCCGGCACCGCCGCTGACGCCGTGAAGCTCGAAGCCGAGACCGTCGCGATCAAGGCGTCCGGCGCGACCGACAACGCCAAGACGGCGGCCAAGCGCGCCGCTGGCAAGGCCAAGGCCGCCGGCAAGCGCGCGGCCAAGAGCGCCAGTGCCAGCGCCAAGTCCGGCAAGAAAGATGCCCAGCAACTGGTCGACAAGGCCAAGGGCGAGGCCGAGTCCCTGGCCAAGCAGGTGCGCCGCAAGGTCGTCGAGACCGAGAAGGCCGCCGAGGCCAAGATCAAGTCGGTGCGCAAGAAGGTGGTGGCCACCGAGAAAGCGGCCGAAGCCAAGATCAAGTCGGTGAACAAGCAGATCGCCAGCGCGGTCAAGGAAGCCAAGCGGGAAGCAACGAAAGTGGCCAAGTCGGCCCAGAAGAAACTCGCCAGCATCACCAAGACCATCGACAAGGCGACCCGGGACGCAAAGAAGATCGTCAAGCGCAAGACCACCGAGGCCCGCAAGTCGGTCGACGCGGTGGCCAAGGACACCCGCAAGGCGGTCGTGCGCAAGACCACGCAGGTCACGCAGTCGCTGGACGCGGCGGCACAGTCCGCCAAGCGCTCGGCCGCGGGACGCAAGGGCGCGGCAACCCGCGCCGCCAAGGCCCCGGCAGCCAAGAAGACCGCCGTGAAAAAGGCGGCAGCCCGCAAACCCGCGGCGAAAAAGGCCGCAACGAAAAAGACCACGGCCAGGACGTCGGCCGCCCGCAAATAGGCCGCACTGCTGCCGGCGCGGGAATCAGGTCGCGGCGGGGAAGTCGTCGACCTGTATCACCTTGTCGGCCGCGAGCAGGTAGGCCAGCGCGGCCGCCGGGTCGCGCGAGCGGCCGGCGGCCTGTTCCAGCGACTCGGTGCGGCGCAGCACCTGGTTGAGTTCGGGCAGTTCATCACCCACCGCGTCCGCCAGTTCCAGCGCCAGCATCAGGTCGCGCAGGCCACCGGCGGCCGGCACGCCGATGTCCGGACACAGGCGTGCCACC
>CAXBDR010000366.1:0-3806 GCA_963974265.1 uncultured Rhodoferax sp. | reverse complement strand
GGGAGGCAAGCATGAAAATCCGATTCTGGGGCGTACGGGCTCCATCGCGTCGCCTGGTCCGAAGACCGTGCGCTACGGCGGCAACACGACCTGCATCGAAGTGCGCACCGATGCCGACGAGTTGATCATCATCGACGCCGGCACCGGCATATTCCCGCTGTCGCACGCGCTGCTGGGCGAAATGCCGTTGACCGCCAACGTGTTGCTGACCCACTCGCACTGGGACCATATCCAGGGATTGCCGCTGTTCGTTCCCAACTTCATTCCCGGCAACACACTGCGCCTGCACGGCGCTTTCGACCCGGTATCGGGCAACGGCGTGGAGCAGGTCATGGCGGTGCAACTGCAATACAGCTACTTTCCAGTCCGCGAGGCGGAACTCAAGGCGCGCATGGAATACGTCACGTTGACGCCCGGCGAGTCCATCCAGATCGGCAGCGCAACGGTGACCCCGCATCTGCTCAACCACCCTGTCATCAACCTCGGCTACCGGATCGAGAGCGGCGGCAAGTCGATGTTCTTCACCGGCGACCATGAACCGCCCTACAACATCTACGAGCCCGACGACGCGGAATACGCCGAATACCAGCAGTTCGTCGACGAGAAGGCCGAGGCGATCCTGCGTGGCATGCAAGGTGTGGACGTGCTGGTCTGCGACACCTCGTACACGCGCCAGGAAATGCCGTCCAAGCGCGGCTGGGGCCACGGCAGCTTCGACACCAGCATCGCCTATGCGCGGCAAGCCAAGGTCGGCACCCTGTTCTGTACCCACCACGAGCCCACACGCAGCGACGACGCGCTGGAGACCGCGTTCGCGCAGGCATTGCAGGACAATGCCGGCGCCGAAGACGGCCTGGACATCCGGCTCGCGCGCGAAGGCGACAGCTTCGCGTTCTGAGCGTCATGGACACCAGCGCGCCGGCCCCCCGGCATGTCGTGCCCGGCATGGCCTGGGCATTGCACGACACCGACTCCACACGTGCTTTGGAGCGTGCGGGCCTGGCCGCCACCGACCGGCATGTGCTGATGCGCCGCGCCGGACTCGCAACGGCGCGACTGGCACTGGCCCTGTATCCCCATGCCAGCACGATCTGGATTGCGGCCGGGCCCGGCAACAACGGTGGTGACGGCATGGAGGCGGCCCTGCACCTGCATGCGGCCGGCAAACGGGTGGTACTGACCTGGCTCGGCGTTCGCCACTCGACGCCGGACGACGCCGCCGCGGCCCACGACCGGGTCAGCGCGGCCGGCATCCGGTTCACGGATGCCCCACCGGAGCATTGGGACCTGTGCATCGACGCCTTGCTCGGCATCGGCGGCCGTCGCGAGCCGCAAGGCACGATGGCGCAATGGATTGCCCGTATCGGCCAGCGCGATGCGCCGGTGCTGTCGGTCGACATCCCGACCGGACTGCACGCCGACACCGGCGTGGCTGCCAGCACCCATGTCCGGGCCGACGCCACCCTGTGCCTGCTGACGCTCAAACCCGGACTGTTCACGGCCGACGGCCGTGACGTGTCCCGCCAGGTCTGGCTCGACGACCTGCAATGCGACGCCAACGCCCTGCTGCCCGCACAGGCGCCAACCGCCACGCTGATCGCCGCTCCGCCGACGCAGGCGCGGTGGCACGCGTCCCACAAGGGCAGTTACGGCGATGTCGCCGTGGTCGGAGGTGCGCCGGGCATGGCGGGTGCGGCGCTGCTGGCTGCCACCGCGGCATTGCACGGCGGTGCCGGACGGGTCTTCGTCTGTTCGCTCGGAGAAGGACCGGCCAGCCCGGATGCCAACGCCGGCATGCCCGAGCTGATGCGACGCGCGGTCAACGATGTCGACCTGGCCCGAACGACCATCGTGTGTGGCTGCGGCGGTGGGGACCAGGTACCGGGAGTGCTGCCGCAACTGCTGGCGGGTGCTGCGCGCCTCGTGCTCGATGCCGATGCGCTCAACGCGGTGGCGAACCACACCGCGCTGCGCCGCCAATTGCTCGAACGGGCACAACACGCAAGGACCACCGTTCTCACGCCCCACCCGCTGGAGGCGGCCCGCCTGCTGGGCACGAGCGTGGCACAGGTGCAGTCGGATCGGCTGAACGCGGCCCGCCAACTGGCACGTGAGCACCGATGCACGGTGGTCCTGAAAGGCTCGGGCAGCGTCGTCGCGTCGCCGGACGGGACAATGGGTATCAATCCCACCGGCAACGCCCGGCTCGCGGTCCCGGGCAGCGGAGACGTGCTCGCCGGCTTGATCGGCAGTGCGCTGGCGGCCGGGTCGTCCGCATTCGATGCTGCCTGCCACGCGGTCTACCACCACGGGGCCGCGGCCGATCATTGGCCGCCGGACGAGACCTTGACGGCGTCGGCGCTGGCACGTCGCGCCGGCGGCGCGGCATGGGGCAGAACCCGATCCTGAGCGACGCTCAGCCGCGGCCGGCGAACGGCATCTTGGTGGCCATGACCGTATGGAACATCACATTGGCCGACAGCGGCAAGTTGGCCATGTACAACACCGATTGACCGACGATGTTGACGTCCATCAGCGGCTCGACGGCGATCTCGCCATTGGCCTGAGGCACGCCGGTCGCCATGCGCTGGGCCATGTCGGTGGCCGCGTTGCCGATGTCGATCTGGCCGACGGCGATGTCGTACTTGCGCCCGTCCAGCGATGCGGTCTTGGTCAGGCCCATCACGCCATGCTTGGTCGCGGTATAGGCGATCGAGTTCGGCCTGGGCGTGTGCGCCGAGATGGAGCCGTTGTTGATGATGCGGCCGCCGCGCGGATCCTGGCCCTTCATGACGCGGAACGCCTGCTGGATGCACAGGAACATGCCGGTCAGGTTGATGTCGACGACGTTGCGCCATTGCTCGACCGTCAGGTCTTCGAGCGGGATACCCGGCGCGTTGACGCCAGCATTGTTGAACAACACGTCCACCCGTCCGTGAGCGGCAACGGCGGCATCGAACAAGGCACGCACCGAGGCCGGATCGGAAACGTCGGTGGACACGGCCAGCGCACGCTCCGGCACACCGCTCTCCTTTGCAACCGCCTCCAGTGGCTCGATCCGGCGACCCGCCAGCACGACGCGGTAGCCGGACGCCAGCATGGCGAGTGCAGCGGCTTTTCCCACACCACTGCCAGCGCCGGTCACGATGGCCACTTTGGATTCTGACGACATATTGTTCACGCTCCGTTGTTGTCAAGATTGAGAGAGTTGCGATGGTAGCCGCGGCGCCTTTCAGCGCCGCGACGACCGTCCGCGTTTTCCAGCCGCGGCGCTGCGCGGCGATGCCTTGCCCGAGGATCCGACCGTCTTGCCACGCCCGCGCGGCGCCCCATCGGCCACCTTGCGCGCCTTGCGACGTGGCGGCCCGTCGGCGCCTGGCTCTTCGCGGCGCGCCCGGCCATGGGTTTCGCCGGAGCCACTCTTGTCCTTGGGCGTCCGCAAGGCCATGTCCTCGCCTTCGCGCACCAATCGGAAATCGATGCGCCGTCCGTCGAGGTCGACGCGGCTGACCTGCACGCGAACCCGGGTACCGATCGCGTACCGGATACCGGTGCGTTCGCCGCGCAGTTCCTGGCGCAATTCGTCGAAGCGGAAATATTCGCCGCCCAGTTCGGTGATATGGACCAGCCCTTCGACATACATCGCATCGAGCGTGACGAAGATGCCGAAACTGGTCGCCGACGACACCACACCGCCATATTCCTCGCCCAGGTGCTCGCGCATGTACTTGCACTTGAGCCAGGCCTCCACGTCGCGGCTGGCCTCGTCGGCGCGGCGTTCATTGGCACTGCAATGCAGGCCGGCC
>CAXBDR010000365.1:0-3812 GCA_963974265.1 uncultured Rhodoferax sp. | reverse complement strand
TGGTGGCCGCGGCGCACGAGGCGCTGCGCACCCATGGCTACGGACTGAGTTCCGTGCGTTTCATCTGCGGCACGCAGGACCTGCACAAGACGCTGGAGGCGCGGCTGTCGCGTTTCCTCGGCACCGAGGACACCATCCTGTATGCGGCCGCCTTCGACGCCAATGGCGGACTGTTCGAGCCGCTGCTGGGCGAGCAGGACGCCGTGATCAGCGACGAGCTCAACCACGCGTCCATCATCGATGGCATCCGGCTGTGCAAGGCAAAACGCTACCGCTACAAGCACAACGACATGGCCGATCTCGAGCGTTGCCTGCAACAGGCCGCCGCCGACGGCGCACGTTTCACGCTGGTGTTCACCGATGGCGTCTTCTCGATGGACGGCACCATCGCGCGGCTCGATGCCATGCGGGCGCTGTGCGATACCTACGGCGCCTTGCTCGGCATTGACGAATGCCATGCCAGCGGCTTCGTCGGCGCCACCGGGCGCGGCACGCATGAATATCGCGGCGTGTTCGGCAAGGTCGACATCATCACCGGCACGCTGGGAAAGGCCCTGGGCGGCGCCTCGGGGGGGTTCACCAGCGCGCGGCGCGAGGTGGTCGAGCTGCTGCGCCAGCGTTCGCGGCCCTATCTGTTCTCCAATACCGTGGCGCCGAGCATCGTCGGCGCCTCGATCGCCGTGCTCGACCTGCTCGAGGGTTCGACCGCCCTGCGCGACAAGCTGGCCGACAACACGGCATGGTTCCGTGGCGCCATCCGCGCCGCCGGCTTCGACATCAAGGACGGCGAACATCCGATCGTGCCGATCATGGTGCACGACGCCGTGGCGGCGCAGAAACTTGCGGCGCGGCTGCTGGAACTGGGCATCTACGTGGTCGGGTTCTTCTTCCCGGTCGTGCCCAAGGGCCAGGCCCGGATCCGGGTGCAGATCAGCGCAGTGCACGAACGCGCCGACCTGGAGCAGGCGGTGGCCGCGTTCACGCAAGCCGGCCGCGAACTCGGCCTGTTGAAGGCCGAAGGCGGTCGCGCATGACCACGCCGCGCATCCTCATCATCGGCGCCAACGGCCAGATCGGCACCGAACTGACCCATGCCCTGGTCGAGCGCCATGGCCGCGGCGCGGTCGTGACCAGCGACCTGGCGCCCGAGGGCCGCGTGATCGGCGTGCAGCACGAGGTGCTCGACGCCACCGAGGCCAGCGCACTGACCGCCCTCGTCGAGCGCCACCAGATCACGCAGGTCTACCTGCTGGCGGCGGCGCTGTCGGCGCGTGGCGAGCAACATCCGAAATGGGCCTGGGACCTGAACATGAAGAGCCTGCTGAACGTGCTGGAGCTGGCACGCACGCACAAGCTGCAACGCGTGTTCTGGCCCAGCTCGATCGCCGCCTTCGGGCCGTCGACGCCGCGCGAACACACGCCGCAGAGGACGGTGATGGACCCGACCACGGTGTACGGCATCTCCAAGCTGGCCGGCGAGGGCTGGTGTGCCTGGTACCACCGCGTGCACGGGGTCGACGTGCGCAGCCTGCGGTACCCAGGCCTGATCAGCTGGAAGACCGCGCCCGGCGGCGGTACGACCGACTATGCGGTCGAGATCTTCCACGCCGCGCTCGAGCACGGTCGCTACACCAGCTTCCTGGCCCGCGACACCGCCTTGCCGATGATGTACATGCCCGATGCGATCCGCGCCACGCTCGAGTTGATGGAGGCGCCGAGCGAGGCGGTGCGCGAGCGCCAGTCGTACAACCTGGCCGGCATCAGCTTCACGCCCGACGACATCGCCCGCGCGATCGCGCAGCAGCTGCCCGGCTTCACGCTGGACTGTGCGCCCGACTTCCGCCAGGCCATTGCCGACAGCTGGCCGCGTTCGATCGACGACGGCGCGGCCCGGCGCGACTGGGGCTGGCAAGCGCAATACGATCTCGATGCGATGGTGCGGGACATGTTGCACCACCTGCGCGCGCCGGCCACCGCCTGAGGCCGCGCCCACGGCAGCCGGGTTGCCAAGTCCCGTCGCCGGCACGGTCTTGCGGGCACGGTGGACAATCGCCACACCACACCCCTACCGCGTGACCATGCGTTTCAAGCTGATCTCCCTGACCCTGTGCACGGCGCTGCTGCTGGCTGCGTGCGGCGCGACGGTGCAGAACCCGGTCACCGGTGCGCAGGAGCGCACGGTGATGGACGAGGCGCAGGAGATCGCACTCGGCCGCAAGGAGCACCAGGCCGTGCTCGCGCAAATGCCGGCGTATCCGGATGCGCGGCTGCAGGCCTACGTCGATGCGCTGGGCCAGAAGCTGGCGCGGCAGTCACACCGCAGCCATCTGCAGTGGACCTTCACCGTGCTCGACAGCCCTGACATCAATGCCTTCGCGTTGCCGGGCGGTTTCGTCTACGTGACCCGCGGCATCATGGCCTATATGGAAAGCGAGGCCGACCTGGCCGGCGTCATCGGCCACGAGATCGGCCATGTGACGGCCCGCCACGGCGCGCAACGCGCGACCCGGCAGCAGACGGCCGGCATCGGCGTCATCGCGGCGACCGTGCTCGGTGCGGTACTGGAAAGCCAGGGCGTCAGCGGCGCGGGCCGGGTGGCCAGCGAGGTGTCGCAGGTGGCGGCGGCCGGATACATCGCCTCGTACAGCCGGGACCAGGAACTGCAGGCCGACCAGCTGGGCGCCGAATACCTGGCGCGCAACCGCTACGACCCGGCCAACATGGTCGACGTCATCCGCCTGCTCAAGAGCCAGGAACAGTTCGTGGCCGACCAGGCCCGAGCGCAGGGCCAGCCGGCACCATCGGGTGGCGGGTGGCTGGCCTCGCACCCCAGCAACGAGCAGCGCCTGCAGGCGATCACCGCCCTGGCCGCGCGGATGCGTGGCCAGGGCGCCATCGCAGACGACGGCCGCAGCCGTTTCCTGCAGGCGATCAGCGGCATGCGTTATGGCGAGTCGGATGCGCAGGGCCTCACGCGGGGACGCCTGTTTGCCCACGCTGGCCTGGGGCTGGCTATCACCGCGCCGCCTGCATGGACGATCCAGAACCTGCCCGATCGCCTGGTGCTGCTCAATGCGCAGCGCGATGCGGCCCTGGTGCTGCGCACGGCCCCGCCGCAGGCCGGTCGCAATCACGACGACATCATCCGCAACCTGATCCAGCCCGTGCGCGGCCGGGCCGAGCCGCTGCTCGTCAACGGCTTGCAGGCGACGCATTTCAGCGGCGTGCGCACCAATGCGCAGGGGCAGGCCGAGCCGGTCGAGGTCACCATCGTCTCCGGGCCGGGGGACAACCGTTTCCTGCTGCTGTGGAGTGCGCGCGACCCACAGGCGCTGCAACGCGCGCGGCCCGGCCTGCAACAGGCGCGCGACACGTTCCGCGCCATGACCGCGGCCGACCGTGCGCGGGCCCGGCCCTGGGTGATCCAGGTCGTGCCGTTTCCGCACGGCGGCTTCGCAGAACTGGCGCGCCGTTCGCCCCTGGAGTCCGCCGAGCCGCAGTTGCGTCTGCTCAACGGTGTCTATGGCGGCGGCGAGCCGCGACCCGGACAGCGGGTCAAGGTGGTCGTCGAACAACCCTGAAGGAGTTTTCTTGCATGTCGGAAGTCGATGTTGATCTGTTCGTGATTGGTGGTGGCAGTGGCGGCGTGCGGGCCGCGCGCATGGCCGCGCAGCGGGGTGCCCGGGTCATGCTGGCCGAGCAGGGCGGCACGGCCGGTCTTGGCGGCACCTGCGTCAACGTGGGATGTATCCCGAAGAAGTTGTACAGCTATGCGGCCCACTATGCCGAGGCGTTCGAGGAGTCGCATGGTT
>CAXBDR010000364.1:0-3819 GCA_963974265.1 uncultured Rhodoferax sp. | reverse complement strand
CAACCAGCCCAGGATGCCGAATCCGTAGAACGCATTGAGCACACCGATGACGCGCGTCGGCGCGGTCTGTCCCTCGGGCGCCGGTGCGGCGGCTCCCGCCGGTTCCGCCGGCAGCGCGGCCATCGGAGGTGCCGCCACCGCGGTATCGCCGAACAGGTCGGCCGTCGCCACGACGGTGGCCTGCGCTGGCAGCGCAGCCGCAGCGGCGCCGGCAGCAACCGATGCCTGGGCCGGTTCCGGCTCGGGCTCCGCTGGCCTGGGTCGCGGCCGAGGCTGGATCTCCTCCTCTTCCATCAGGCCGAGCGCTTGCGCCTGCTTGAGCAGCAGGCCCTTGGCGCCGACGATGCCCACGGCGCGCATCGTGTGCCGGCGCAGCAGATTGATCAGGCGGGTCAGCTCCAGCTTGTCGGCCGTGCCGTCGGTGGTCAGCGCCGCCACGTTGATCAACACCGGCGCGTTGGTGAACAGGTCGCCGGCACTGGCCACGCGGGCCGCCAGGTCGGCCTCGATCACCCCCAGATTGGCGGAACGCAGGATCAGGGACAGGCCCTGGATCGAGGCGCTCTTGATGTCGAAGGGCGAGGTCGTGGTTCGGTTCATCGGATGCGGTTGAGGTTGGGGCTCGGGGTCGTGCGGCACTGCCGGTACCGGACACGCGGGCCGGGCGTCGGCGACCCGGGCGGCTCGTGCCGTCCGTCAGGCCCGCATCGGCATCGGTCACCAGGTCGTGCGCAAGACGCCCGGCATTATCGGCGATGTGCCGCAGCGTTCCGGCCGGGGTACGCAACGAAACGCAACAGGGGTCCGATGCCGGCGCGCCTCAACGCTCGAGCAGCGCACCCAGGGGCCGGAAATCGTCGACCCGGTCGCACACAGCCTTGACGATGAGCAGCACGGGCGTGCCGAGCAGCAGGCCCCAGACTCCCCACAGCCAGCCGAAGACCAGGACGCCGACGAACACCGCCACCGGATTGAGCCGGCTGGCGCGGCTGGTCAGCCAGGGCGTGAGCAGATGCCCCGATACCGTGTGCAGCGCAATCGAGGTGCCACCGAGCAAAAGACCCATGTCGACGCTGCCGAACTGCACGAAACCCGCCAGCGCGGAGGCTCCTGTCACCACGATGGAGCCGAGGTAGGGTATGAAGTTGAGCAGCAGTGCGAGCACGCCCCAGACCGCGGCATGTTCGACCCCGATGGCCCAGTAGGCCAGGCCGGTGGCAATGCCGACGATCACGCTGATCAGCACCTGGACCCGCAGGTAACGCTGCACCTGGTCGGTGATTTCGTCCAGCGCCTGTACGGTGAGCTTGCGGCGGGCGAACGTCGGCCCGGCCAGCGTGACCATCTTGCGTCGGAAGCTGTCGCCGGAAGCCAGCAGGAAGTAGGTCAGGAACAACACGATGGTGGCCTGTGCCAGCCCGCTCAGCAGCCCTGGCATCTGTTCCAGCAGATAGTCGTGGACACTGAACCGGGGCCGCTCGATCTGTACCCGTGTCACGCCGCGCTCCGGCGCGCTCGCCTTGCTGGTCTCGGTCGCCGCCCGTTCCAGCTCGGTGGCGGCCTTCTGCACCTTGTCGATCGCGGTTTCTGGCTGGTTGCGCTGGGCGCGCGCCACCTGCCGCATCTTCTGCGCGGCCTGCGGCAGGGACTCGACGAAGGCCGTGGCGTCGTCCTGCAGGCTGACCGCCGTTGCACCCAAGGCGCCCATCAATGCCAGCAGCACCAGCCCCGCGCCGATCGCGCGTGGTACGCGCACCCGCTCCAGTCGGGTCACGAGCGGGGACAAGGCGTAGCTGCAGGTCAGGCCGAGCAGCAACGGCACCAGGATGGCGCGGGCCCAGTGCAGCATGAAGACGCCGGCCAGGATGGCCAGCACGACCAGCGCGGCGCTGCGCACATCGACCGGGATTTGCGCCGCATTGCGCGCCGCGTCGTCCTCAGGCGCGAACGGCGGTGCGGCGGGGTCGGGCGTGCTGCGAGAAACCATGACGGAGCCTACACCAGCATGTGCAGGAAGTCTTCGCGCCCGTGTCGGAAAACATGCCGCCTGCGGCTCGGCCGATGCCGCAAACGGTGTTGCGGCGTCATGGCGCAGCCAGGGTCAGTCCCGGCTGGGCGGTGCGCGGCGCGGATCGCCCTGGCGTGCGAGCATCCAGCCCGGGTATTCCCGCGGCAGCGCGCTGACCGCGTCCAGTGCCTGCAGGTCGTCCGCGTCAAGTTGCACCTTGACCGAGCCCAGGTTGTCGCTGAGCTGCGCCGAGGTCTTGGCACCCATGATCACGGTGGTCACGCTCGACTGGGCGAGCAGCCAGGCCAGCGCCACCTGGGGCACGGTGGCGTCGTGGCGCCTGGCGATACCCTCCATGACCCCCACGCAGCGGAATGCGCGCTCCTTGTCGACGAACGGAAAATCGAAGCTGGCCCGGCGCGAGCCGTCCGGCCCGGTGCCATCGGCCTTGTATTTGCCGCTGAGCAGTCCGCCCGCGAGCGGGCTCCAGACCATCAGGCCAAGCTGCTGGTCCTGCAGCAGCGGCACCACCTCGCGTTCGAGGTCGCGTCCGGCCACGGTGTAGTAGGCCTGCACGCTCTGGAACCGCGCCAGGTTGCGCTGGTCCGAGATGCCCAGGCCCTTCATGATCTGCCAGGCCGCCATGTTGCACAAGCCGATGTAGCGCACCTTGCCACTGCGCACCATGTCATCGAGCGTGTCCAGCACCTCGTCGAGCGGCGTCAGCGGATCGTAGCCATGCAACTGGTACAGGTCGATATGGTCGAGCTGCAGTCGCTTGAGACTGGCGTCGAGCTGGTGCATCAGGTGGTAGCGGGACTGCCCGCCGGCATTGACCACCTTGTCCTTCATGGCGCCGTAGGCCTTGGTGGCGATCACCACTTCGTCGCGCGGCAGCCCGAGTTGCTTGATCGCGGCGCCGGTGATGGTTTCGGCGGCGCCGAATCCATAGATATTGGCGGTATCGAAGAAGTTGACGCCTGCATCGAAAGCCTGCTTGACCAGCGCGGTCGAGGCGGCCTGATCCAGGTCGCCGATGATCTTCCACATTCCGGCGGCGCCGCCGAAGGTCATCGTGCCCATGCACAGCTCGGATACGTACAGGCCGGTGCGGCCCAACAGGCGGTATTTCATCGTGGTGTCCCTTCAGGTTCGGTTTGCATGCACCAGGCATCCTAACAAGCTCGCACGACGGCGGTGCGCGTGCCGCCGTTCTGCGCTGGCGGACCCGATAACCCCGGGCGAGCCGGGTTCCGGGCCGCTATCTAGAATGTTTGGCCTACTGCAGAAAGCACCCCCCACCATGTCCCAGGGAACCATCCGCATCCGCGGAGCGCGCCAGCACAACCTCAAGAACCTCGACCTGGACATCCGCACCGGTGAGTTGACCGTGGTCACCGGGCCCAGCGGGTCGGGCAAGTCGAGCCTGGTGTTCGATACCTTGTTCGCGGAGGGGCAGCGCCGCTACGTCGAAACCTTCTCGGCCTATGCGC
Source organism: uncultured Rhodoferax sp. (assembly GCA_963974265.1). Classification (GTDB taxonomy): domain Bacteria; phylum Pseudomonadota; class Gammaproteobacteria; order Burkholderiales; family Burkholderiaceae_C; genus CAISIP01. Next base: position 318 of record CAXBDR010000364.1, on the reverse strand, counting down.
GCCAGTTCCTGGACCGCATGGACAAGCCGGCGGTGGACAAGGTCGAGGGTGTTCCGCCGGCCATTGCGATCGACCAGACCAACCCGGTGCGTTCCTCGCGCTCGACGGTGGGCACGATGACCGAGCTCAACGACCATCTCAAGCTGCTGTTCGCCCGGGCCGGCCAGCTGTTCGACAAGGCGACGGCGCAGCCGGTGCGCCATGACAGCCCCGAGACGATCTTCGCGCAACTGCAGGCGCTGGCCTCGGACGGCGACCCCCGCCTGGTGGTGACGTTTCCGGTGGAGCTGCCGGTCGACACCACGGCCGACGAAATCG
>CAXBDR010000363.1:0-3820 GCA_963974265.1 uncultured Rhodoferax sp. | reverse complement strand
TTGAGATGCTAATGGAGCAAGAAATAACGCTACCAGATCAAGCTAGTAAGGACGATAAAGAGAGAGCTTCGCAAACTAGAAAAAGATATGGAAGCGATTTTGAAAAGGGCAGAGAAAGAGTTGCACAATTGGAAAAAGAGCTAGCCGCAAAGAAAGCGTCCAACGATGTTGGGAAAGATCAAGCCGCTAGAATGATACAGCAAGATCTAGAAAGAGCTAAAAAGAATTTGGCTGATTTAGAGCAAGGGCTTGGCGCTGCGCCGGCGCATCGCCTGCGCCGTGGCACGCTCCACCGCCTCGATGGTGCTTCCCATGCGGCCGAGCCGTGCGATGCGGTCGACCCAGCGCACGAAGGTCAGGATGACGACCGCGAACACGAACAGGGTCAGCGCGAACAGGGTGAACATGCCGGCGCGCTCGAACAATCCGTTCTGCGACGCGGTGAGCGCCACGATGCTGAAGATGAAGGCGCCGATGAAGGTCGACAAGGCGTTCTGCGACACGTCGTCGGCCACGACCAGCGCGAACGCGCGCGGTGTCGCGGCGGTGCTGGCCGAGGCATAGGCCGAGACCATCGAGGCCACGGCGAAGGTGGCGATCACCATCATGCTCGAGGCCTGGATCGTCAGCAGGCTTTCCAGCGAGTCCGCCCGGATACGCGGCAGGAACGTCGCGGGCGCGAACCGGTCGGCCAACGCCGCACAGAACACCGCGCCGATGGACAAGACGCACATGACCAGCGGCCGCGCCCACAGGCGTTCGCGCAACCGGCGCAGCACGAACGCCAGATGGTTCTTCGACCAGTCCGTCAACGCCATGCGCGGCTCCCGTGTGTCGGTGGGCCAGGTACGAAGCCGTGCTGCGCCATCGGCCTATTCCTGGGGCGCGGCCGGGTCCAGCAGGTCGGCCGATGCATCGGCGCGCGGATCGTGCGCAATCTGTCGCTGCAGGTCGCTGTGGGCGCGCGTGTCCACCGCCACGGGTGCGGCGGGGCGGCTGGCCCGTGCCTCGGATGGCGGCGCAGGTGTGTCGGCCTGCGCGGCGACACGCTCGGTGATCTGGACCCGGTAGATCGGTTCGGGCATGTCCATGCCGGCCTGTTCCAGCGCGAGCTTGACGGTACGAATCGCCTCGCTCTTGACCATCAGGAAGTCGTGGCTGCGCTGGTCGACCCAGGCGTGGAAACGCAGCTGCACATTGGAGTCCCCCAGCGCGCTGATATGGGCCCGCGCGGGCGGCTCGTCCAGCACGCCGTCGAGCGCGCGCAGCGTGTCGGTGCCGATGGACTGTGCCAGCACCAGGTCCTCACCGACACCCACGCCGACGTCGAACTCGAAGCGCCGGCACGGATTGCGCGTGTAGTTGAGCATGACGCTGCGAAACACCAGCGCATTGGGCAGGCGCAGGTGATTGCCGTCGGGCGTCATCAGGATGGTCGCGCGCGCGTTCATTGCGATGACGATCCCCTCGTGACCGTCGATGACCAGGTGGTCGCGTGGCGCAAACGGCTGGCGCAGGCTCATCAGGATGCCCGCCAGATAGTTCTCCAGCGTTTCCTTGAACGCAAACCCCAGGGCCAGCCCCATCACGCCGGCGGTGCCCAGCACGGCACCGACCAGCGCGGTCGCGTCCATGAGCTCCAGCGCCGCAAGCACGCCCAGCGCCACGACGATGGTACGCACCGTGGTGCGGGCCAGGTCGCGCAAGAAGTCATTGTTGCGCACCAGATGCTCGAACATCGCACGCCGCGACAACCAGTTGCCGAACAACCAGGCCAGCCAGACGATCAGCATCGCCAGCAGCAACAGTGGCAGCCCGGCCACCAGTCGGTACACCACCTCGGTCAGGCGCTCGAGCACGGCATCGAGATGGAATCCTGCGTCTGGCATCAAGGGTGTCGTGGTCTGGGTTTCAACCCGGTGCGCCGACCGGCTCGGAGTCGGCCCGACGCAGCCGAACCTCGGTGATGGTATAGGTGACCAGCGCCAGCAACAAGGGCCCGATGTAATACAGGCCACGGTAGGTGAGCAAGGCGGCCAGGATCTCGCTCTGCGGCATCTGCGAGCCCAGCAGGGCAACAAAGACGGCCTCGAGCACCCCCAGTCCGGCCGGCACGTGGGTCAGCGCACCGGCCACCGCGGCCAGCAAGGTCGCGCCCAGGACCAAGGTGTAGTCGATCTTCCCGCCCAGCAAGGTGTGGATCACCGCGGCGATCACCAGCCAGTTGATCGACGACAACACCAGTTGCACCGTCGCGACCCGCCCCGACGGCAATTCGAACGCATGGTCGCGCCACTGCCAACGACGCCGGCTGGCGAAGCCACAGGCCAGCAGGTAGGCCACGGCGAGCAGCGGCAACACGGTGCCGATCGTCGTCAGTCCCAGTCGTCCGACCTGCCAGTCCGGCGGCAGTTCGATCGGCGCCCATACCAGCGTCGCACCGAGCAGCACCACGTAGGCCAGCCAGTTGGTGACCACGCTGAGACCATAGACCTGCGCGATCACGCCGGCGTCCAGGCCCGAACGCGAGTACAGGCGCCAGCGGAATCCGGCGCCGCCGACCAGTGCGCCCAGGTTCAGGTTGAACGCATACGACACCCACGCCACGGACCAAGTCCGTGCGACCGACAGACCGTGGCCGGTCACATGGCGCCCGATCAGGTCGTAGGACGAGACCAGCGCGTGGCTGGCGATGGCCAGCAGCGCGGCCAGCAACAGCGTCTGCGGCGGATTGGCGCGTGCCGTACGCCAGACCTCGCTCCACGCGACGGCGCTGCCGAAACGCCACAACAGCACAACCACTGCGACGAAGAACAACAGCGTCAGGCCGCGGCGCACCCAGGGCCACCAGCTACGGGCCTGCGACGACGTACCGCCGTTGTCCTCGTCCTGCGCCATCATCCGTTTCCTCCTGAGCCGGCTGCGGCCGACGCTTGCACGCTGCTCGCATGGAGGATCTTCGGTACGCGGCGCGGCAGCCAGCTGAACCAGCGCGAATAACCGCTGAGCAGGTGGTACAGCAAGAATGCGCGCAAGGGGCGCCAGAACGTCCACGCCGGCATCGGGTCGGGTTCGATGGCCTTGCAATGCTCCGTGATCAGATGCTCGAGCCGCTGTTCGAGATGCTGCGCAAATTCGCGGTCGCGGATCACCAGGTTGGCCTCGAGATTGAGCACCAGGCTCAGCGGGTCGAGGTTGCTCGAACCCACGGTGGCCCAGTGCCCGTCGACCACGGCCACCTTGCCATGCAGCGGGCGCTCGCAGTATTCGTAGATCTGCACGCCAGCACTTTGCAGATAGTCGTACAGCAGGCTTGCGGCGGTCTTGACGATGGGCATGTCGGGTTCGCCCTGCAGGATCAGCGTGACACGTACTCCACGGCGCGCGGCGCGGCGCAACTGGCGCAGCAACAGGTAGCCCGGGAAGAAATAGGCGTTGGCGAGCACCACGCTGTCGCGCGCGCCGCGAATCGCCGCACGGTAATGGCGTTCGATCGCGTTGCGATGCCGATGGTTGTCGCGCGTGACGAAGATCATCTCGGCGCCGGACGACTGCGCCTCGTCGTCGCGGGCCGCATCGGCGACCTCTGCCGGCGCCGGCGCCACGTCGGGCCTGGGCGTCGACGGATCGATCTGGGCACGCACGAAATGGTGGATATGCGCCACGATCGGGCCCTGCACGCGCACCGCATAGTCCTGCTTGGCCTGCGGGCCGAACTCCCGCACATGGTCATGCGAGAAGTTGATGCCGCCCACGAAGGCCAGCCGGCCGTCGACCACGACGATCTTGCGGTGCATGCGGCGCAACACGTTGAAACGCG
>CAXBDR010000362.1:0-3849 GCA_963974265.1 uncultured Rhodoferax sp. | reverse complement strand
CAGCTCCACGCCGCGATTCGATGCCTTGGTACCCGTGTCGTTGTCGAACACGCTGTTGCGCGCGAATCCGATCGACATGCCGTCGACATATCCGACGACCTTGGTGAAGCCCATCTGTTCGGCCACGTAACGCGCCTCGGCCATCGAGGAGCGCACGTCCAGCCGCTCGCGCAGGGCACGCGCCTCGATGTCGGTCATCGGCGTCGCGTCCTTGGGCAAATCCGGTAGTCGGTCGGCGAGCCGGAAGTCGGCCTGCGCGCCCCACAGGCCCATCAGCCGGGTCAGCCGCTCGCGTGCGCTGAACGCGGCCTGTTCGGCTCGCGCCAGTTGCGCGGTGGCCTCGGCCAACGTCAGCTGCTCGCGTGCCTGGCGAAGCCGGCTCCAGTTGCCGACCCGTGCCATGCGTCGCGCCAGTTCACCGCCGGCCTCGGCGGCTTCCTTCGCGTCGCGCATGTAGGCAGCGCTTTGCCGCGCGGCAACCGCCGTGATCCAGGCCTTGCGGGTGTCGGCCGCCAGCCGGATCACGTCCTGCGCCGCCTGCAGCTTGGCCAGTTCATGCTGGCGCGTCTGCCACTGGTATTTCCACGGCAGCGTCAGCAGGCCAATCAGGTTGAAACTCAGGAAGCGCTCGATCTCCACTTCGTCGCCCTGGCGAAAACGCCCGAGCGAGAAGTGCGGGTTGGGCAGGGTGCCGGCCTGCACGCGAAGTGCATCGCTGACGCCCAGCGTGGCCAGTGAGCCGCGCAGGCCGGGGTTGTTGAGCAGCGCGATGCGGACCGCGGCCTCGGCGTCCAGCGGGGCCTTGAGCAGTTCGGCGACGCTTTGTGCGTCTGCCTGGCCGCTCGATGTCGGCAGCCGGGCGTCGGTGCTGCCCGTCTTGCCGCCCACCAGGGCCTGGACGTCAGCGACGCCGCCGTCGCTGGCCAGCGTGGCACAGCCCGACAGCAGCACAAGGGCCAGCGCGGCAACCGACAGGCGGGTTCGAGCCCCGGTCATCCGGGGTACGGGGTTGGGTAGGGTATTCATGGTTTTTGCGGCTCGTTGATGGCGCCGCCGGGCGTGGGTGTTGCCGGCGCGTCGGCGGCTGCGGCCTTCTTCTGCGCCGCCTCCCATTTGAGGATGTCGATATGGCCGCGCGTGAACCGGCCCACCTCGGCGTTCGCGGCTCTCCAGTCGATGGTGTCGGTTTCGACGCCCCGGGGCATGTCGGAGAAGACCGAGCGATAACCCACGGCCGGGACCGGGATGGCCGGATCGGTGGCTTGTGCCTGGGCGAAGGCGGCGAAGGGCAGGCAGGCCCAGATGCCATAGCCAATGAATGCTTTTTTCAATGCTGACTCCTGTACAGCGAAAGGGACGGTCCGAAGACGGTCACCGTGCGCGACCGATGGGCCCTGAACGGGCGATCGCGGACGAACTAAGTAGGCACTTTCACAAATATGGCTACGTATATTGTTGATAAGTTTGGCCACATATGGCATCGTGATACCTTCTGCGCAGGAGGTATTGCCAATGCCAAGGAAAAGCCCGTTCCACATCGAGTTGACGCCCTCGGAGTCTGCGGAACTCAATCGCCGCGCAACCAAATATACGCTGCCGTATTTCGAAGTTGTTCGAGCCAAGATGATCCTGATGGCAGCCGCTGGTATGGACAACGATCAGATCGCGGCACGCTTGGACACTGGCCGAGAGGTTGTCAGCCAGTGGCGCAAGCGTTTCTTCGAGGAGCGAATGGCGGGCCTCGAAGAGAGGGCCCGCCCGGGACGCCCTCGGGCTTTCCCCCCCAGAGCTCACGGTTGAAATCAAGGCGCTGGCCTGCGAATTGCCGGCCACCTTGGGACTACCTTTGTCGCGACTCAGTGTGGCAGATGTGGCGCAATACGCCCAGCGCTCGGGGCTGGTGGCGTGCATCAGCGACAGCACGGTGTGGCGCTGGCTGCACGAGGACGCTATCCGTCCTTGGCAGCACCGGTGTTGGATCTTTCCGCGCGATCCGCAATTCCAGGCCAAGGCCGGGCGTATCCTGGACCTATACGAGCGGCGCTGGCAGGGGCAGCCGTTGCGCGCCGATGAGTTCGTCATCTCCACCGACGAGAAGACCAGCATCCAGGCGCGTTTGCGCATCCATCCGAGCCTGCCCACCGCAGCAGGCCAGACCATGCGCGTGGAGCACGAGTACGTGCGTGGAGGCGCGTGGGCGTACTTGGCCGCGTTGGACGTGCATCGCGCCAAGGTGTTCGGCCGCTGCGAGGCGACCACCGGCATTGCACCCTTCGAGCGCTTGGTCGATCAGGTTATGAACCAGCCACCGTACAACACCGCACGGCGGGTGTTCTGGGTCATGGACAACGGCTCGTCGCACCGTGGCGAAGCCTGCGTGCGGCGCCTCACGCAGGCGTATCCGCGATTGATACCGGTTCATGGACCAATCCACGCGAGCTGGCTAAACCAGATCGAAATCTACTTCTCGATCATCCAACGCAAAGTGCTGACCCCGAACGATTTCCCTTGCCTGGCGGCGATCGCCCAACGATTGGCAGAATTCGAACGCTACTTCGAGAGCATCTCCCATCCGTTCGAGTGGAAGTTCACCCGTGCCGATCTCAACGCCCTGATAGGTCGAATGCGAGATCGTTGGGCGCTGAGCCATCCACTAAAGATGGCGGCCTGAAAATACGTGGACGAATTTCTGAAATGGACTACTAAGGCTAGGGAGTCAGGCGGTTGGCGGCTTCAGCGCCAGTACACGGTCGGCACTGGCAAAGCGGGGCGTGCCGGCAGCCGGGCGCGACACAGGAGGCGTCATGGCGGCCAGATCCAACGGCGGCAGGGTGATCGCGACCGTGTGGCAGGCCTGGCACAAGGTGCAGGTCGGGCAGTCTGCCTCCTGGGCCAGGTCAGCGGGGCTGCCGTGGTCGTGGCAGTCTCCGTGGGCAGAATGCTCGGCGGCCATCGATGTCGCCCCATGCGGGACCTGGGACGCGTGTTCATCGTGGTGCCCATGGGCGGCACCGGCACCGACAGCGGTGCCGACCGCTGGCACCGCGTCAGCCAGCGCCATCTGTGTCGCCATGGCGTCGCCCGTCCAGCCGCGCAGCAGCAACACGGTGATCAACATGGCGAACAGGGCACGACGCATCGTTGAATGATAAGCGGGGCGCGCAGAAGTTCACGGTGATTGGCCCTGATGACCTTGTGCCCATGGGGACGGGCCTCGAGGTGGCTGTTGACGGCACCGGCCAATGTTCGTATTCTGTATACAGACTTCACAACGCGCATTGCCTGCCGCCGCCATGACCGCCCAACTGATTCGGCTCGACCCCGCGCCCGACCTCGTCGAGCAGGTCTACGCCCGTCTGCTAGACGCCATCAGCGACGGCTCGCTGGCGCCGGGCCAGCGCATCACGCAGGAAGACATCGCATCGCAGCTGACGGTGTCACGCCAGCCGGTGCTGCAGGCGCTGCGCCTGCTCAAGAAGGACGGCTTCGTGCACGATGCGCCGGGCCGCGGCGTGCTGGTGGCGCCGCTCGATCCGGCCTGGATCGTCAAGGTCTACCAGGTGCGTGGTGCGCTCGATGCGCTGGCGGCACGTCTGGCGGCGGCACAGCGGCTGCGGATCGACCCGAAGCTGATCGCGCTGGGACGCAAGGCCGCGCGGGGCCGTAACGTCAAGGCCATGGTCGACGCCGACCTGGCGTTTCACGATGCCATCTACGGCGCCTCGGGCAACGACCTGATCGCACAAAGCGCGCATGCACATTGGCGTCATCTGCGCCGTGTCATGGGCGCTGTGTTGCAGCAGTCCGGGCAACGCGAGGCACTGTGGGACGAGCACGAAGCCATTGCCG